>JBMFOY010000047.1:4490-12981 GCA_049969375.1 Halothiobacillaceae bacterium
GGGGTCATGGTGCTCGGTGCGCGCGAGGCGGATGTCATGCCCTGAGGGGTTGTTTATAAAACCTCCCCTTTCACGACATGCGAGTCTGTCATCCCCTTCGGGGATGACAGTTCACAGTGCCTCAGTACACCTCCTCCATCCCCTCCGGCCGCTTGCGGAAACGTTTGTAACTCCACTGGTACTGCGCCGGGGCGATACGGATGCAGGCTTCCACGCCACGATTGAGGGCGGCGGTGGAATCGGTAAGGTCGGGGCTGTAAAAGTCATCCTCGGCCGGGATGAAGTGCAAGCGAAAACCTGTCCCCCGCGGCAGGCGCTCGGCGAAGGTGAAGAAGGCGCGCGCCTGCCCGCGTCCGCTCAAGCGCGAGGCCAGGACCATGGTGTAGGCCGGCTGGCCAAGGAAGGGGGCAAACAGTCCCTGGCCCTCGGTCGGTTCCTGGTCGGGCAGGATGCCGATCACCTCCCCGCGCTTGAGCGCCTGCAACAGGGCCTTCACGCCGCTCGCGTCGGTGGGGACCAGGGTGGCCCCCAGCCGCTCGCGCGCCTCCCGCATGGGCGTCTCCATGGCCGCCTGCTTGGGCGGCTTGTAGAGGCTGGTCATCGGCCAGCGGATCGATGCATACAACCCCACCAACTCCCAGGCCCCGATGTGTGGTCCGAGCAGGATGATGCCGAGGCCCTTGGCACGCGCTTGCTCCACCAGCTCCAGGCCCGGGGTCTCGCGGACGATTTCAAGCAGGTGCTCGCGTGGCCAGCGCCACAGCGGGCCAACCTCGGTCAGGGTCTTGCCGGTCTCGATCAGGCTCTGCCGCTCAAGTTTCCTGCGCTCTTGCTCGCTCAACGTAGGAAAGCAGAGGGCGAGGTTGCGCCGGGTGGTGTGGCGCATGCGGCTGGGTACGTAGGCGGCGATGCGGCCGATGAGGCTGCCGAGGGCATGATTGAGCGGTAGGGGGAGGGCCGCGAAGGCATCAAGCAGCAGGTTGGCCAGGCGCGTCTGGCGGGCTTCCACCTCCCGGCTCATGCGAGATTTCCCTCGCACTCACCCGGCGGGGATGCGGACGAGGTGCCGATCCGTTCGAGGGCACGCTCCAGGCCCTCTTCCATCAGCGGCCGCAGGGCCTGGCCCAGGCTCTTGAACAGCATGGGGTGCTCACCCTCCTCTCCGGCCAGCAGCAGCTTCATGCGCTGGCGCTCGGTCGGCTTGGAGAAGCAGGCGGGGCAGTTCTCGACGATCACTGGCAGCTGCGCATTAAAGGCGAAGTCGCGCAGCTGGCGCTCGCGTACCAGGGCCAGCGGGCGGATGATGCGCACGTCGCCGGCGTCGTTCAGATAATGCACCTTCATGGTGTTGAGCTTGCCGCCATGGAAGGCGGACATGAGGAAGCTTTCAGCGATGTCGTCAAGGTGCTGGCCGAGGGCGAGCACGTTGTAGCCATGCTTGCGCGCGGTCTTGTACATCAGCCCGCGCTTCATGCGTGCGCAGAAGGCGCAGTAGGAGTCGCCGCGCATGTGTTCCTCGGCAAGCTCGACGATCGGGGCCTCGACGTAGTGATAGGTTACGCCCAGCTGTGCCAGGTAGTCCTTCAGCGCGGCGGGCGAGAACTCTGGGGTCTGCGGGTCGATGGTGACTGCGGCGAGCTCGAAGGAGAACGGCGCATGCCGCTGCACATGGCGCAAAAGGTGCAGCAGGGTGAGCGAATCCTTGCCGCCGGAGAGCCCGAGCAGGACCCGGTCGCCTGCATTGACCATACGGTAGTGGGCCATGGTGCGGATGGCGGTCTTGAGCAGTTTCTTCGGCAGGCGGGGAATGGGAGCGGACATGGTACGAATAGGCGGATTCAAGAGGGTATTCTAAACAAACTCGTTCGAAAGGACCCTGCCATGCGCACGCTCTATCCGCCGATCCAGCCCTACAACAGTTTTGCCCTGTCGGTGTCTGACCTGCACACCCTGTATGTTGAGGAGTGCGGCAACCCGGACGGCATCCCGGTCGTGTTCCTGCACGGTGGGCCGGGCGCCGGCTGTACGGAGAACCATCGCCGCTATTTCGATCCGCAACGCTACCGCATTGTGCTGTTCGACCAGCGCGGCTGTGGGCGCTCCACCCCGCACGCGGAGCTTGCGCAGAACACCACCTGGGACCTTGTGGCGGACATCGAGCGCATTCGTGCGCAGCTTGGCATCGACAAGTGGCTGGTGTTCGGCGGTTCCTGGGGCAGTACCCTGGGCCTTGCCTATGCCGAAACCCATCCGGAGCGGGTGATGGGGCTGGTGCTGCGTGGCATCTTCCTGTGCCGCCCGCGCGACATCCATTGGTTCTACCAGGAAGGTGCGAGCGCGATCTTCCCGGACCACTGGCGCGACTACCTCGCGCCGATACCGGAGGCCGAGCGCGGCGACCTGCTTTCCGCCTACCACCGCCTGCTGACGGGCGAGGACGAGCTGCGCCGCATGGCCGCAGCCAAGGCGTGGTCGCTGTGGGAGGGGCGGACCGCCACCCTGTTGCCGGATACTGCCACCACCGACTATTTCGGCAACCCGCACGTCGCCCTGAGCCTTGCACGCATCGAGAACCACTACTTCGTCAACCATGCCTTCCTCGAGCCGGACCAGCTCTGCCGCGATGTCGGGCGGCTTGCCCACATCCCCGGCATCATCGTCCACGGCCGCTACGACGTGGTCTGCCCGATCGAGCAGGCCTTCGCCCTGGCGGAGGCCTGGCCCGAGGCACGGCTTCAGATCATCCCTGATGCCGGTCATGCCGCAAGCGAGCCGGGCATCGTCGACGCGCTGGTGCGGGCGACTGACCAGTTCGCAAACTTCCTGGAGGAGCAGGCATGATCGGGCTCTTACAGCGGGTGAGTCAGGCACGGGTGGAGGTTGAAGGCAAGAACATCGCCGCCATCGGGCGCGGCCTTTTGGTGTTGGTCGGAGTGGAGCGCGGGGATGGGGTGGGCGAGGCCGACCGGTTGCTCGAGCGCCTGCTGAGCTACCGGGTCTTTCCTGATGAAGCCGGCAAAATGAATCGCTCGCTGCGCGACATCCAGGGCGGGCTGCTGCTGGTGCCGCAGTTCACCCTGGCGGCGGACACCCGCACCGGTACGCGGCCGAGTTTCACCCCCGCCGCGCCACCGGAGGAGGGGCGGCGGCTGTTCGACTATCTCCTGGCACGGGCCAATCACGCCCATCCCGAAGTGGCAGCGGGAGTGTTTGGCGCCGACATGCAGGTGAGCCTGACCAATGACGGGCCCGTCACGTTTTGGCTGAGGTTAGGGAAACGCTGAATCATTCAGCGTTTCCCGCTTGGGGCAGGATGCCCCAACGCGAACAACGACGGAAGTCGTTGATTCGCGGAGTCCGTCGCGGACATGTGCCTTGATTGATGAGACGAGCTGAAAAAATCCATGGATGGATTTTTTCAGAGTTTCCTTAGGGGCGCGCCTGGCGGGATGAGGCGTCAGGAGTGCTCAGCCTTCTCGGCCTCGCCCAGCTTCTTGTGCAGCTTGACCGGCTCCTGCTTCATGCCGCGCCGCATGCGGATATTGAGCATCTCCACCGCCACGGAAAAGGCCATGGCGAAATAGATATAACCCCTCGGCACGTGCACGTCGAAGCCTTCCGCGATCAGCACCACGCCGATCACGACCAGGAAGCTTAAGGCCAGCATTTTGATCGACGGGTGACGGTCGACGAAGTCACTGATCGGGCCTGCGGCGAACATCATCACACCCACGGCGGCGATGATGGCAGCGACCATGACTGGGATCTGGTTGACCAGACCGACGGCGGTGATGACCGAGTCGAATGAGAACACGATGTCGATCAGCGCGATCTGGATCAGGGTGGCGAAGAAGGTGGGGGAGCCGCGCACCGCGCGCTCCTCCTCGTCGGCGCTTTCCAGACTCGTGTGGATCTCCATGGTGCTCTTCCAGATCAGGAACAGCCCGCCACCAATGAGGATGATGTCCCGCCCGGAGATCTCCTGCGCCAGCACAGTGAACAGCGGTTCAGTCAGGCGCATGATCCAGGCCAGCGACAGCAGCAGCAGGATGCGCGTGATCATGGCCAGGAAGAGGCCAAAATAGCGCGCCTTGGCGCGCAGGTGTTCCGGCAGGCGGTTGACCAGGACGGCAATGAAGATGATGTTGTCGATGCCGAGGACGATTTCCAGGGCGGTCAGGGTGAGGAAGGCCATCCAGACCGCAGGGTCGAGCAGCAGTTCCACAAGGGACTCCGGAAGTTTGCGAACCCCCGGATTATACGCAGTCCAGTTTCCAAACGCCTCTCTTTGCCTTGCCGGGCGAACGCCAGACGGTGTAGGGTTGTAAGACTCATTCCCATGGGATTGGTGACCCATTGGAATAGAACATCTTCATCCACGCTTCACTGACAGGAGCACGATATGACCGTCGATCATCACGATCTCGTCCACGAGTTTCCCGAGTACAAGGAACGCATTCATCAATTGAAGATGGGTAACGCCCACTTTGCCAAACTGTTCGAGGAGTACAACGATCTCACCAACCGGATCGAGGTGCTGGAGAACAACGGGGTGCCGGTCGCCGACGAGAGCCTCGAGGATCTGAAAAGGCAGCGCCTTAGGCTGAAGGACAAACTCTACGCCATGCTGACCGCCTGATCCCTGATCAGGCTTCGCTCGTTTCGGGCAGGATGCCCCCAACGCGAACAACGACGTCAGTCGTTGATTCGCGGAGTCCGTCGCGGACATGCGCCTTGATAAGACGCGCTGAAAAAATCCATGGATGGATTTTTTCAGAGTTTCCTTAGGATGGGCCGCATCGAGCGGCCTTTTTGCTGTCCAGCGTTCACCCGCGCGAGGAAGTGCGCATCCCCAAAAACAAAAGTGGTCGTTCCGGGGAAGGTGGGCAGGGCGGCGAACAACTCATCCGCCCCACCCTCGAAAGCCCCCGGAAGGCCATCGACGCTGGCCAGGCGTGAGGGGATGCCCCAGTCCTCCAGCAGTGGGATGGCAGCGATCACCCCCGGGGGCATGTGTTCGACCAGGAACCGAGAGGGGCGGGGCCGGAAAGGGGTAGGAGCAGGCAGCTCGTACAGCGCCAGCAGTCGTCCGGGGGGGGAGGCGCGCCACAGCTCACAGAGATGGATCAGGGGGGCAAGGCCGAGCCCCTGGGCAAGGATGATGGCATCCCCTGGGGGCAGCTCGAGGGGGCTGCCCTCGATGGTCGCGTGCTCGTCAGGGCTTGTGGCGGGGATGCGGCTGGCCAGGGCCTCGAGCCGACCGCTACGGCAATCAAGCATCGGCCAGAGGGTGTCGCCTCCGGCCAGGCGGAGATGCTGCCCCGGGGCAGGTGCGGGACGGTCGTCCGGCCATTCCAGGGTGAGGTGGAGGTAGGGGCCGAGCTCGGCCCGTGCGAGGATGTTCAGGGGGTTATGCTTCACAGGGCAGGCGTTCAAGGTGCGCCTCGAGGAAGTCGCGCAGGGCGCGCACGAACTCGTTGGGGGTCTCGACATGCGGCCAGTGGTGGGCCAGCGGAAGGCTGACCACGCAGGCCATCGGGAAGCTTTGGTGGATCAGGCCAAGGTCGGCGTCGCGCACGTAGTCTGAATGGCCGCCGCGGATGAACAGGGTCGGTCCCTCATACAACCGATCGAGAAAGGGCATGGCGTTGAGATCCTCGTACGCCTCCTCCAGCACAGCCAGGTTCAGCCGCCAGTGGAACCGTCCGTTGCCATCCCGCGCGAGATTGGTCAAAAGGAAGTCACGAACCGCCGGGTTGGGGATGTGCGCGGCCATCGCCTCGCTGGCCTCACGTCGCGAGGTGATGCGGGCGAGCGGCACGGCGTGCATGGCGCGGAACAGTTCGAGATGCAGGGGCGGGTAGGCGCGCGGGGCGATGTCGACCACGGTCAGACTGTCGATGCGCTCCGCCGCGCGGCTGGCGAGCAGCATCGCGGCCTTGCCGCCGAGCGAGTGGCCTAGCAGGTGCGCACGCGCAAGGCCGAGGCGATCCATCAGCGCCAGCGTGTCGCCCGCGATGTCTTGGTAACGGTTGGTGGGTGCATGCGGGGAGTCGCCGTGATTGCGCAGGTCGGGCAGGATGACCTGCCAACGGTCGGCCAGGCACTGGGCGATGCTTCGCCAGTTCGCGCCCGAGCCGAACAGGCCGTGCAGGATGATCAGCGGCTCGCCCTGGCCCAAGGTTTCGTAATGCAGCTTCACGTGGGTGTCCGAGCGGAAGGTGCGGGCAAGGATACCATCACGGCGATTCATGCCCGTAGAGCTTGTGGTACAGGCCGCGCTGCTCCAGCAGCTTCGTGTGCGCGCCCTGCTCGACGATGCGGCCGTTCTCGAACACCAGCACGCGGTCGGCCTGGCGCACGGCGGACAGGCGGTGGGCAATGATGAGCACGGTGCGATCCGCCAGGGCACGGCGCAGGTTGGCGTGCACCTTGGCCTCGGTGACGTTGTCGAGCATCGAGGTCGCCTCGTCGAGGATGACCACGCTGGGGTTGGTCAGCACCATGCGGGCAATGGCCAGCCGCTGGCGCTGCCCGCCGGAGAGGCGCACGCCCTGGTGGCCGACCTGGGTGTCGAGCCCCTGCGGGAGGGCCTCGACGGTCTCGCGCAGTTCGGCCACCTCGAGGGCGTGCCAGAGGGCTTCATCGGGCATGTCGCGCCCGAGGGTAAGGTTGGCGCGCACCGTGTCGTTGAACAGCGCGGGCTGCTGCAGCACCACCGCCACGTGCTCGCGCACCTTGGCAAGGCCAATCTGTTCGATGGGGATGCCGTCATACAGCACCCGGCCGGATTGCGGGGTGTAGAGGCCGAGCAGCACCTGGGCGAGGGTCGACTTGCCGCCACCGCTGGCACCGACCAGGGCGACCTTTTCACCTGCAACAATGTCCAGCGTCACGCCATCCAAGACAGGCTGATCCTCCCGATAGGCGAAGCGCACATCGCGCAGGGCCACGCCCACGGCTGCCCGTCCGGCGAACGGGTCGTGCAGGGCCGGGTAGCTGGGTTCCTCGCGCAGGGCGGCAAGGCTGTTCAGGCGCCCGAGGGCGGCCTTCGCCCCGTACCAGCTGAATTGCACGTTCAGCAGCTCCTGCACCGGCCCCATCATGAACCACAGGTAGCCGAAGACGCCAATCATGACGCCGATGGAGAGGTCGGAATAGACCACGGTCAGCATGGCCACGGCGCGAAACACATCAAAGCCGAACAGGAACACCATGAACGACAGGCGGTTCATCGCGTCGCTCTGCCAGGACTGGGCGATGGCCGTCTCTTTGACCCCGCGTGCGCGGTCGATCACCCGCTGGAGATAGTGCCGCTCGCGGTTGGCTGCACGGATCTGCTGGATCATCTCCAGTGTCTCGGTCAGCGCCTGCTGGAACAGCTCGAAGGCGCTGTTCTCGCGCCGCTTGAGTTCCTTGACCTGCTTGCCGAGCTTCATCGTCAGCAGGATCACCAAGGGGTTGAACAGCAGGATGATCAGGGCGAGCTGCCAGTGCAGCCACAGCAGGACAGCGGCGGTGCCCACCAGCATCAACACATTCACCAGAAAGCGCGCCACCGTCTGGCCGATGAAGGTGTCGATCGTTTCCACATCGGTCACCAGGCGCGAGGCCGTGTTGCCGCCGCCAAGACTCTCATATTCGGCCATAGCCACCTTACCCAGGCGCTCAAGCAAGGCCTGGCGTAGGCGGAAACTGACGTCCTTGCTGATCGTGGTGAAGGCGCGCATCTGCCACACGCCCAGGCCGAGGCTAGCGATCCGCAGCAGCAGGGTCAGCAGCATTACCGCAGTGACATACAGCACCGGCCCATGCCAGGAGGAGGGGAAGATTGCCTGCGTAGCATGGACCAACGGCCCCGGCTGGTGGAGCAAAACCTCATCGACCAGCAGCGGGAGCAGCAAAGGCAGGGGGATGCTCAATACAGCCGCGAGAATCGCCACGCCATGCGCGGCCAGCAGCGCAGTGCGATGTTCGAGGACCCAGTGCAGGAGGGTGTTCCAGGTGAAGGAGGGGGGAGTTTCCTTGGTCATGGGGATGGTGTTGTTGCCAGCGGGGCGAGAGGTGGGAGTCTACACTGGTGTATAAAGGCCTTGGCGCATCATTGTCGTCTTTGCGGCGAGGTCGGGACTGGTTGCTTGAGGAGTCGACTATGCATGAGGACTGGATGCGCTGGGCGATCCCGGGGTTGTATTACCGCTGATCGCGCCTATGGCAGGCGCGGCTCCTGCCGAGGTAACCCATGCTCAAGCCTTGAGTTTGCATCGGAATGGACATCCGGCAGAGGCTGCTAGGTTGCTGGAAGCCTTGCATAAACAGTATCCGTACGAGAGGCGTTATCTCTGTGACCTGGCCGCGGCCTTGGCCGCGGCAGGTCAGGATCGAGAGGTCCTCGCCTTGCGTGAGCAGGTGGGGCAGCAGGCGCCGCCTTACGTTACAGATAGCGGCGCTTGTTCTCATCGGCCATCTGCGGCAAGTACTTCACGTCGAT
>JBMFOY010000048.1:0-12918 GCA_049969375.1 Halothiobacillaceae bacterium
CATCCATGGATTTTTTCAGCGCGTCTTATCAAGGCGCATGTCCGCGACGGACTCCACGAATCAACGACGGAACGCGTTGTTCGCGTTGGGGCATCCTGCCCCAAGCGGGAAACGCTGAATGATTCAGCGTTTCCCTAGCAGGCCGATGAAAGGGGTTTTCCAACGGCCTGCCAAGGTTGGCATTTGCTAAACTGCGGGGCAGTTGACTGTTTGAGTATCCCATGAAAAAGATCCGCACCCGCTTCGCCCCAAGTCCCACCGGTTACCTGCACATTGGCGGCGCACGCACCGCGCTGTTCTCCTACCTGTATGCACGGCGTCACGGCGGCGATTTCATCCTGCGCATTGAGGATACTGACCTCGAGCGCTCCACGCCTGAGTCGGTCAACGCGATCCTCGAGGGCATGACCTGGCTCAACCTCGAATACGACGAGGGGCCGTTCTACCAGACCCAGCGTTTTGATCGCTACAAGGAGGTTATCCAGCAGCTGCTTGAGAGCGGTCATGCCTATTATTGCTACATGTCGCGCGAGGAGCTGGATACCCTTCGCGAGGCGCAGATGGCGCGTGGCGAGAAGCCGCGTTATGACGGCCGTTGGCGCCCGGAGCCCGGCAAGGTGCTGCCCGAGCCGCCAGAGGGCGTGCAGCCCGTGGTGCGCTTCAAAAATCCACTCGATGGCGAGGTGGTGATCGAGGACATGGTGCGCGGGCGGGTGGTGATCCGCAATGAGGAGCTGGATGATCTGATCATCGCCCGTTCGGATGGCACCCCCACCTACAACCTGACCGTGGTGGTGGACGACTACGACATGGGCATCACCCACGTCATCCGCGGCGATGACCACCTCAACAACACCCCACGCCAGATCAATATCTTCCGTGCCATGGGGGCCGAACCGCCGGTCTATGCCCACCTGCCGATGATCCTCGGCCCGGATGGAACCAAGCTCTCCAAGCGCCACGGTGCGGTGAGCGTGATGCAGTATCACGAGGAGGGCTATCTGCCCGAGGCCCTGCTCAACTACCTGGTACGTCTTGGCTGGTCGCACGGCGATCAGGAGGTGTTCAGCCGCGAGGAGATGATCCGCCTATTTGATGTCAAGGACGTCAATTCGTCTGCCTCGGCGATCAACCCGGACAAGCTGTTGTGGCTCAACCAGCATTACCTTAAGACCAGCGATCCCGGGCACGTGGCCCGCTACCTGAGCTGGCATCTGGGCAACCTGGGTGTGGATCCCGCGGAGGGACCGGCGTTGGAGGACGTGGTCGTTGCCCTGCGCGAGCGCGCCCGCACCCTGGTCGAGATGGCCCAGCAGGCGGCCTGCTATTTCCGCAATGAGATCGGCTACGACGAGGAGGCCGCGGCCAAACACCTGAACGCCGCGGCTGGGCCCATCCTGCGTGCTGTGATCGAGGCCCTGGAGCAGGTGGAGGACTGGCGCGTGCCGGTGCTCGAGGCCTTGATCAAGAACCTCGTCAAGGCGCTCGGCATCAAGTTCCCCCAGCTTGCCCAGCCGCTGCGGGTGGCCCTGACCGGCTCCACCGCCTCGCCGTCGATCGACACCACACTCGCCCTGGTTGGGCGCGAACGCAGCCTTGTACGGTTGCAGAAGGCCATTTCCTTCATCGAGGCGTCAAAATCGGCTTGACGCTGCGGGGGAGGGTGCGTAAGATGCGCACCCATCCCGACGCTGTGGGGCTATAGCTCAGCTGGGAGAGCGCTTGCATGGCATGCAAGAGGTCGACGGTTCGATCCCGTCTAGCTCCACCAATCGAATTCCTGTTTTCGGGGCTATAGCTCAGCTGGGAGAGCGCTTGCATGGCATGCAAGAGGTCGACGGTTCGATCCCGTCTAGCTCCACCAAACACCCAAAGGCCCGAATGCTTGCATTCGGGCCTTTTTGTTTCCAGTCTTCCCTACTTCGGCCTTCGATGGCAGGCTGGCGGAATTTCAAACAGGAACGAATCATGAACCGCGCATTCAAGATCATGCTTGTGCTCGGCATCATCCTTACCCTCGTCGGGGCGGGGGTCGGCTTCACGGCCATGTTCATGGATGCAGAGAGCGAGCTTGCGGTCTACTTCATCGGCATCGTGCCAATCGGTTTCCTGATGACCTTTGCCGCCCTGACCGGCTGGGTCCTGGCTGGGGGCAAGTAGTCCCCGGCGAGTCAGGCGGAGCCGAGGGTCCGGCCGGTGGATGAGGCTTCCCGCTGGCCACTCGGGCCGTAGAGGGGCGGTTGCGCCGACAGAACGCCAAGCAGGCCAAGGCCCGCATGGATGCTGGCTGAAGCCTTGTGAAGGACCTGGCTGTGCTTGCGGTTGTTGAGGGCGACCAGGGGCAGTCTTTCCCGGATGGATTCCCACAGCGGCGCGAGATCGCGGGACGGGCAAGAGCCCAGCGCATCGTTCATCTGGTTGGGTCCGAACCCGAGCAAGCTCAGGGCCTTGGTCCTGAGCGTCTCGGCCTCAAGCAGGCGGTCAAGCTGCTGGCTGTAATGCTGCAGTAGCTCCCGGGAAAGGGTGTTGCGGGGGAGCGCATCGTCGAGCCTCTCCTGAAGCTCGGCAAGTTGTTCAAGCCCGGCATGCAGTTCCTCCAGCGCCGAGTGCAGGAAGGTGCATGGCGATGGCAATGCGGATTCCGTCATCACGACTTACCGAGGGATGACTCGAGCTCGATAAAGCGGTTCGCGATGCGCTGGGGATCAATGGAGTAGCGCCCTTCGGCGATCAACTCCTTGATGCGTTCCACCTTGGCGCTGTCGAAGGCAGGCGTGGCGGCCATCTCACGGCTCGCCGCCGCGATCTGGCTGCCTGTTTCGGTCAGGGTGATGCTGTCCGCGGCTGCTTCGCCAGTCCGCTTGCTGTGGCTCGCGGCTGAACCTGCGCGACTCCGCTCGCTGACGGATGTCTCCAGCGGACGGGGGCGTCCTGTCAGGTTGTCGATACTGGTCATGTGGGTTCTCCCCGGGCGTCGTGCCCCTTTGGTAAGCAGTATATCGGAAGCTGCCGCGGAAACTTTAGCCGTTGCGGACATGCGCCTTGATAAGACGAGCTGAAAAAATCCATGGATGGATTTTTTCAGAGTCCCCTTAGGCGCAGAGGCAACATCGTCGGCGGCGATGCCTCAAAACATGATCTCCACTTCGCCGGTGCCGCTGATGATGGCTTCGACGACGCGTTTGGAACTGATGTTCCGTACTGGGATGCGATCCCCCAGCCCCCCGTCCCGCATGGCCTCGCCCATCATGATCACCTCGAAGGCCCCCGGGCGGGCGACGATGCGCACCTTGTCGCCCTTGTTGACCAGGGTTGGAGCCTGTAGATTGGACGCGCTCAGGATCTCTCCGCTGCCCAGCGGCCGCTTGGCGAGCATGCCGGCCAGGGCATGGGGATCGGTGAAGAATCCATCCGTCAGGCGGGTGACGTCCCGTTCCTGGAGTTCGATATCGGCGAGGTTGATCGGGCTTCCCTTGGGCAGGGGGCGGTTCGCGATGACCACGGGGCGGAAGACCTTGATCCGGGCGGAGACATAGATCTTCCACGGGCTGCTGCCCTCGCAGCGCACGCCCACGGTGAGCGCCCCCTCGCCACGCTGGCTGTTGGGGGTAAAGGCTTGCAATGGTTTGTCACAATCAGCCAGGCGCAGCCTCGGGTCGAGGGGGGTGATCTCGATCTCCCGGCGCATGCCTGGGCGGGGAGGCAGGGATTCGTCGATAAATTGGCGGACGGTTGCGTTGATGTCGTCGAGCGAATGGGCTGCATGGGTGATCGAGGGGACGCACAACGCCTGCCAGGCCAGCAGTGCTGCCAGCATGTCGAGACTCGATGGGGTAAGGCTGCGGATGTTCATGCCAAAGATCTTGCACATTGCGGGCCAAGACCGGATGTGCTCAAGTTGCAACCATGTATGCCGACATGCCTCTGACCCCATTCATGGAACCTGTGCATGAAAGATGTTTTGGCAACGGTCGATTCCCGGACCAAGCTTGCGGGACATAACCGTCTTGAACTCCTGATCTTTGGCTTGGGTAGTAAGCAACGCTTTGGAATTAATGTCTTCAAGGTGCGAGAGGTGTTGCGCTGTCCGTCCTTGACGCCGGTGCCCAAGGCCAACCCGGCCATCAAGGGGATAGCCGACATCCGTGGTCAGACCCTCACCATCATCGATCTTGCGGAGGCCATTGGCATGCCCGGGGTGGCACTTGAGGAGGTCGAGCGTGCTTTCATTATCATCACCGAATACAACCGCGCCGTGCAGGGCTTCCTGGTGCACTCGGTCGACCGGATCGTCAACCTGAGCTGGCAGGAGATCATGCCGCCCCCCGTCGGTACCAGCGCCACCAACTATGTGACGGCGGTGACGCGCGTGGACGGGCAACTTGTGGAGATTATCGACGTCGAGCAGATCTTCAGCACTGTGGTCGGCATTTCGACGCATATTTCCGAGGACCTGATGCATGAGGTTGTGCAGACCGGTCCGCATGGCAACATGAAGGTGCTGGTCGTAGATGATTCCTTCGTGGCGCGTAACCAGGTCAAACACACCCTGGACGAAATGGGACTGCCCTCGGTCCTGGTCAAGAATGGCGCCGAGGCCCTCAATCTGCTCAAGAAGTGGGCCTCGGCGGGGAGCGACCAGCTGGACCAGCTGCTCATGGTGATTTCCGATATCGAAATGCCGATGATGGATGGTTACACCCTGACGTCCGAGATCCGCCGCGACGAGCGCCTGCAGAATCTCTACGTCGTGCTACACACCTCGCTCAGCGGAAACTTCAACCAGTTTATGGTGAAGCAGGTCGGGGCGAACCGCTTTATCCCCAAGTTCCATCCCGATGACCTCGCACAGGTGGTACTTGACCGCTTGCGCGATGTTCAGGCCCATAGCTGATGCTGTCCTCCGCCGACGACCAGGTCTTCGCCTTCCTGCAGCGCTTCATCGAGCGCGAAAGCGGGATCGTCATCGCGGACAACAAGCGCTATCTGCTCGAGGTGCGCCTGGCGCCCCTCATGCGCAGCGAAGGGCTGGCCAGCTTCGGGGATCTCGTCGCGGCCCTGCAGAGCGCGCGTGGCGCTTGCCTGCGGCCGCGTATCATTGAGTCGATGACCACCCACGAAACGCTCTGGTTTCGTGACCGCTTCCCGTTCGACTTCTTCCGCGACCATATCCTGAAGGAGCATGCCCAGTCGAATGACGGCCCTTTGACGGTGTGGTCCGCCGCCTGTGCCACGGGTCAGGAACCCTATTCGCTGAGTATCCTGGCCGAGGAGTTCGCCGCGGTGCATCCCTGCTCCCATCCCGATGTCAAAATATTGGCCACTGACATCTCCACCGCCGCACTGGAGGTCGCGCGGCAGGGAGTGTACAACGCCCTGGCCCTGCGGCGCGGCATGGATGAGGTGCGTCTGCGGCGGTTTTTTACCGAGTCGGCGGGCGGATGGAGAGTCAGGCCGGAGGTCGCGGCACGCATCACGTTCCGTCCCCTGAACCTTCTGGCCGGGTTCCCTCATGTCGGGAAGTTCCATGTCATTTTCTGTCGCAACGTACTGATTTATTTTGCGGGCGATCGCAAGACGGATATCCTCAATCGGTTGCTGCAAGCCCTTCATCCGGGGGGATATCTTGTGCTGGGCGCCTCCGAGACCATCCCCGAGCCTCTCATGCTCAAGCACCGGCTTGCTCGTCAGGACCGCGGTGGTGGCATCTACCGCAAGCAGCCTGCTCCCGCCGGGAGGTCCTGACGGATCTGTAACCCCCGGACTGGCATGATAGATGCTTGTGGTTCGGGCGTGATTCCATGTCAGGAGGTTGCGATGAGCGCCATCCACGACCGTATCTTTTCCAGCCATGACGAGGCCCTGGTACTGCGAGCGCAGCGGGCAAACGTCTTGGCATCCAACCTTGCCAATGCAGACACGCCAAATTACAAGGCGCGCGATATCGATTTCCGTGCGGCCCTGAGCGATGTCCAGGGAGCCGAGCTTGGCCTGCAAAGAACCCGTGCGGGGCATCTTCCCGCCGTAGAAGCCCCCCTGTCGGGCGTGCGTTATGCCTACCGCGTCCCCACGCACCCCGCGCTGGACGGCAATACGGTCGATGCCCAGCAGGAGCAGGCGCGCTTCGCCGAAAATGCGGTGCAGTACCAGGCCACGTTGACCTTTCTCAACGGTCGAATTTCCGGTCTCATGGGCGCGTTAAAGGGTGAATGACCATGTCCCTGTTTAAGATCTTTGATATTTCGGGATCAGCCATGAGCGCGCAGACCACGCGCCTTAACACCACCGCCAGCAACCTGGCCAACGCCGATACCGTCGCGGCCAGCGCGGCCGAGGCTTACAAGGCGCGACATCCGGTCTTTCGCACGCATTTTCAGGACGCCCTCAGTGCGGGCGTCAATACCGCGGGCATTGTGGAGAGCCGGGCACCGGTCCAGATGCGTTACGACCCAGGTCACCCCTTGGCTGACGCTCAGGGTTATGTCTACGGCTCCAACGTCGATGTGGTGGAGGAGACGGTCAACATGCTATCGGCCTCGCGCTCTTACCAAACGAACGTGCAGGTGCTAAATACATCCAAAGAGCTGATGTTGCGCACCCTGAACCTGGGTAAAGCCTAAAGGAGGGCTTCGATGAGTGCGATTGCCACCGATCCGTACAGCAGCATAGGCCTCTCGCCGCCGCCCAAGGAGGAGTCCTCACGCAAGGGAAGCCTAGGGCAAAGCGATTTCCTCAAGTTGATGACTACCCAGCTGATGAACCAGGACCCCATGGCGCCGATGCAAAACGGCGAGTTCCTTGGGCAGATGGCCCAGTTTTCCACTGTCTCAGGTATCCAGTCCTTGCAGGCCTCGTTTGAAAAGCTCGCCACCGCATTGCAAACCAACCGTGTGCTTGAGGCGTCCACCATGGTGGGCAAGAAGGTGCTGGTGGAGGCGGATCATGCCGAATTGGGCTCCGATGGAGCAGGTCTGAAGGGCGTGGTGGAGGTCCCCGAGGGTGTCAGCACGGTGCAACTGACTCTGCACGATGCGCGGGGCGCGGTGGCACGGCAGCTCACCTTGGACGTGGGCGGTACCGGTCCCATCGATTTCAGCTGGGATGGCCTGCTGCAGGATGGCACGGCAGCCCCCGCGGGCAGCTACACGGTCTCGGCCATGGCCCTGGTCAATGGGCAGAACACTCAATTGACCACCCGCTTGGCCTTGCCGGTCGTCAGCGCCTCCATCGCCGATGATGGGGTGGTCCTCAATACGTCCAAAGGCTCGGTGCGCCTGGCCGATGTGACCCGTATCTTTACCTGATCAGGAGGCTCTCATGTCCTTCAATACCTCGCTCACCGGCCTAAACTCAGCCTCCAAGGACCTCTCGGTCACCAGCAATAACATTGCCAACGCGAACTCTACTGGCTTTAAAAAGTCGCGCAGTGAGTTTGGTGATATTTACGCGGTCAGCGCCTTTGGGGCTTCCAAAACTGCAACAGGGCAAGGTACGGCCACCCAGATCGTGCGCCAAATCTTCGGCCAAGGGACGCTGAACTTTACCGACAATACTTTGGACCTTGCCATCTCGGGGCAGGGGTTTTTTGCCTTTCAGCCCAATCTGACCTCGACCGAGATCGTCTACACCCGTGCCGGGGCACTGGGGGTCAACAAAGACGGCTTTGTGGTCAATAGCAGTGGGCAATACCTGAAAGTTTTGCCCGTAGACCCGCAGACCGGTGCGGTGCAGTCTACCAGCCTTGCGACCTCCATCCCGCTGCAACTTCCTGCCGGGGCAGGACAGCCGGTGCCGACCAGCAATGTCAACGCCTCCTTCAATCTGCCTGCGACTGCAGCTGCACCTGCAACGACCCCCTTCACCTATGCGGAAACGCCCGCAGGTAGCGGAAATTACAAGGCAGACCCCACCAGCTATAACCAGGCGACGAGTGTCCAGGTGTTTGATTCGCTAGGGAATGCCCACCTGGTGACCATGTATTTCGTTAAGACCGGTAATAACACCTGGGATGTCCATACCCAGTTCGATAAGCAGCAGCCGGATAAGCACGGTGGCCCGCAAACGATCAATTTTGGTACCGATGGCAAGATTACCGCGGCTAACACTTTTGCCTTGACTGTGCCTGCAACCGATCTGAATAACGGTGCGGCTGATTTGACTTTTAACGTCAATATTCCGGCGACGGCAACACAATATAACTCGCCTTTCCAGATTTACGATCTGAATCAGGATGGCCAGGCCCCTGGACGTTTGAGTGGTCTTGCGATTGGCGAAGATGGTTTGGTGCGCGCCACCTACACCAATGGCAGCACCATGAACTTGGGCAAGATTGCCTTGGTGGATTTCAAAAACCCCAACGGCCTCAAGCAGATTGGCAACAACTCTTGGCTTGAAACCATCGATTCCGGGGCTCCGCTCGTGGGCGAGGCAGGTACCGGCAGCTTCGGCAAGATCCAGTCGGGGGCGCTTGAGGCATCCACCGTGGATTTGACCGCCGAATTGGTCAATTTGATCGTTGCCCAGCGCAATTTCCAGGCCAATGCCAAGGCCATCGAAGCCAATAAGGCCTTGAGTGACACGATTATCAATATTCGCTGAAGCACGATGGGCTGGCGATGGATTCAAGGGGCTTCGGCCCCTTTCTTTATGCCCGCTGCTTGGGTTGGCATGAACCCTGCTTGATATTTGGGTGTGTAACCTATCGAGGAGGTGCGTCGTGGATCGCATGCTCTACATTGCCATGAATGGAGCCAAGCATGCCTTGCTCGCCCAGGCGACCACCAGTCATAACCTGGCCAATGCCAACACCGTGGGCTTCAAGGCGGATCTGGACGAGTTCAAGGCCCTGCCGGTCTACGGGCCGGTGCTTGCCTCGCGGGTCTATAGTGAGGACACCCGGGTAGGCACCAACCTGAATGCGGGTTCCCTCATGACGACGGGACGTGATCTCGACATCGCTATCCAGGGGGAGGGATGGATCGCCGTCCAGGCGCCCGATGGGCAGGAGGCCTACACCCGTGCAGGTGAACTCAAAATTGACAGCGCCGGATTATTGACGACCTCCACTGGGCATCCAGTGCTCGGCAATGATGGACCTATTGCCATCCCACCGGCGGCCAAGGTCCAGATCGGCGCGGATGGTGGGATCACCATCCTTGCCCCGGGCGATCCACCCAATGCGCCGCTTCTGGTTGACCGCATCAAGTTGGTCAACCCCCGGCGTGAGTCCTTGGAAAAACGTCTGGATGGGTTGATGGGGGTCAAAGCGGGGACAACCGTCGATCCCGATGCCAATGTACGTGTGGTGGCGGGGGCCCTGGAGGGCAGCAATGTCAGCGCCGTGGATGCGATGGTGCGCATGATTCAGTACGCGCGGATGTTCGAAACCCAATCCAAACTCATGCAACAGGCTGACACGAATGGTGAGGCCACCAATCGCCTGCTGACGCTGGCCTAATCGAAGGAGATTGAATTATGACCGCTCCCGCTTTGTGGATCGCTAAAACCGGCCTGGATGCGCAGAACACGCGCATGTCGGTCATTTCCAACAATCTGGCCAACGTCAATACCACTGGCTTCAAGCGCGACCGGGCAGTATTCGAGGACCTGATCTATCAGAATTACCGTCAGGTTGGGGCCAACAATACGCAAGACAACCAGCTGCCCTCGGGCCTGAATATCGGCACTGGCGTGCGGGTGGCGGCTACTGAGAAGCTGCACCTACAGGGCAATTTGCAGCAGACCGAGAACGCCCTGGACGTGGCCGTTCAGGGCCGTGGTTTTCTCCAGGTGTTGATGCCGGATGGCACGATCAAATACACCCGCGACGGCAGTCTGATGCTCAATGCCCAGGGCCAGATGGTGACTGCCGATGGTTTTTTACTCGAGCCCGCCATCACTATCCCGGAGAACGCACAGAGCATCACCATTGGCAATGACGGTACGGTATCCGTCATGCTCCAGGGCCAGCCTGTGCCGACTCAGGTAGGGCAGATTACCCTGGCGGACTTCGTCAACCCGGCGGGACTCCAGCCGGTGGGCAATAACCTGTTCCAGGAGACGGCGGCCAGTGGTGCGCCGCAGGTCGGTACCCCGGGGCTCAATGGCATCGGCATGTTGCAGCAGGGGTTTCTTGAGAGCTCGAACGTCAATGTGGTGGAGGAGCTGGTGAGCATGATCGAAACTCAACGGGCTTATGAGATGAATTCCAAGGCCATCGCCACCACCGATGGCATGCTGAGCTTCCTCAACTCGCGCGTGGGGGCCTGATGGTCATGGCTAGGGTGCTTCGTTTCATGCTGCTTGCGGCAGGCGGTGCGATCCTGGTGGGGTGTGCCAGCCAGCCGCCCATGGTCAGCGACCCTACCTTTGCCGCCGTGCTCGAGCCCGAGCCGCGCATGTTGGAGCCCAAGCGCAATGGCGCGATCTTCAATCCCGAGCTGCATGGCGGCCTGTTTGGTGACCAGAAGGCCTTCCAGGTTGGCGATGTGTTGACCGTCATGCTGCAGGAGAGCACCGACGCCTCGAAATCGGCCAAGGCCACCAGCAACAAGGGTGACAATGCCGAGTTCAAGGTCTCGCGCCTGTTTGGCGCGCCAGACAATACCCTGAGCAATATGAACGCCAATGTTCAGGGTACCCGCAGCTTTTCGGGCAGCGGCGAAGCGGCGCAGAAGAACAAGCTCAATGGTTCGATCACCGTCACCGTGGCCAGGGTACTGCCTAATGGCAACCTGGTGATCCAGGGCGAGAAGTTCATCGGCATCAACCAGGGCTTGGAGTTCGTCCGCCTCTCGGGTGTGGTCCGCCCGGCAGATGTGGCGCGGGACAATACTGTGCCCTCCACCCGCGTGGCGAATGCGCGCATCCAGTACGGCGGGGAGGGTGCGCTCAACGACGCCAATACCCAGGGCTGGCTGGGACGCTTCTTCAACAGCCCGTTCTTCCCCATGTGAGACGGAGAATGAAGGTCATGCTCGAACGCCTCAGCAAGACGATCCGGCCCTGGGCCTTAGGGCTTCTCGCCCTGAGCCTCGCCCTGCCGGTGCAGGCCGAACGGATCAAGGATCTGGCCTCCATCGAAGGGATGCGCGGCAACCAGCTCATGGGCTATGGCATCGTCGTCGGCCTGGATGGCACCGGTGACTCCAGCTCCCAGGCCCCGTTCACCCTGCAGAGCATCCGCAATATGCTTGAGCGTTACGGTGTTACTCTGCCGCCCGGCAATATGCAGCTCAAGAACGTGGCCGCCGTGAGCGTTACCGCTGAGCTGCCGCCCTTTGCCCGTCCGGGGCAGAAGATCGACGTGACGGTGGCCTCCATGGGCAATGCCAAGAGCCTACGCGGGGGCTCCTTGATTATGACCCCCTTGCGCGGGGCGGACGGCAAGATCTACGCCATGGCCCAGGGCAACCTCGTGGTGGGGGGCTTTGGTGCGCAGGCCAAGGACGGCTCGCGCATCAGCGTGAATGTGCCGAGCGCCGGGCGCATCCCCCTCGGGGCGACGGTGGAGCGGGATGTACCGACCGACATCGCCGCCAATGGCACCATCCATCTGACCTTGAACACCCCGGACTTCACCACGGCCAAGCGTATCTCGGATGCCATCAACAAGGCCCTGGGCGGGGGCGTGGCCGAGGCCCTGGATGCCGTGAGCGTGCGGGTTGCTGCCCCCGCGACGCCCGATCAGCAGGTGAGTTTTCTGTCCTACCTGGAAAACCTCGACGTGACCCCGGCCGAACCCCCTGCGCGGGTGATCGTCAACTCGCGGACCGGCACGGTCGTGATTGGCAGCAATGTGCGCGTGAGCCCGGCGGCGGTTACCCATGGCAGCTTGACCGTGGCGATCAAGGAAGGCGCACAGGTCAGCCAGCCTGCTCCCCTGTCCGGTGGGCAGACGACGGTGACACCGGCCTCCGAGGTCAATGTGCAACAGGAGAAAAAACCCATGTTCCTGTTCGCCCCCGGGGTAACCTTGCAGGAGATCGTGCAGGCGGTGAACCAGGTTGGCGCCGCCCCTGGGGACCTCGTCGCCATCCTGGAGGCCCTCAAGGCAGCCGGTGCGCTCAAGGCCGAGTTGATCATCATCTGATCAAGGAATAAGGGTACGCATATGCGCACGATCCACGATCCATCCCTCGTCAGTGATTTTGGCAGTCTCACCCGCCTCAAGGCCGAAGCGGCACGGGACCCTAGGGCGCAGGCTAAAACCGTGGCCAGTCAGTTCGAGGGGCTATTCATCCAGCAGATGCTCAAGGCCATGCGTGCCGCAAGCCCTGGGGACCCGCTGATGGACGGGGCTGGGGTGCAGATGTTCCGTGACATGCAGGATCAGCAATTGGCCAATGGCCTCGCCAAGCAAGGGGGCATCGGGTTGCGTGACTTCATCCTGCGCCAGCTCACCCTGCAGGGCGGGGCATCCGGCAAGATCCTCCCTCCCAAGCCGGATGGCTTTCCCTCGCTTGCGCTCAAGAAGCAGCGGGGGGCCGACGCTCAAGAGGAGGATCCGGCCACACCCAAGCAGGTTCAGGAGAAGAGGGAGCCTGACCACCTCAAGCAGGAGGCGCCGGTGCGCAGGGTAGCGGGGGAGGGGGTGAGCCTGCCGGCCGCGCTCGCCTTCCGGGTCTTGCCCCGATCGACGACGGCGGAGGCTGCCCCGGAGGTGGGTGCACGGCAACGCTGGGAGGAGCCGGCACAGTTCATCCAAGACCTCATGCCCCATGCCCGTGCCGCCGCGGCCCGCCTTGGGGTGGACCCGCAGGTGCTGATCGCCCAGTCTGCGCTAGAAACCGGTTGGGGCAAGCGTCTGCCGAGCGATGCCAGCGGGCGGCCCAACATGAACCTGTTTGGCATCAAGGCCCAGGGCGGATGGAGCGGGGAGAAAACCGTGGCCTCCACGCTCGAGTACGAGGGGGGGGC
>JBMFOY010000049.1:0-12856 GCA_049969375.1 Halothiobacillaceae bacterium
CAGCTCGTCTTATCAAAGCGCATGTCCGCGACGGACTCCGCGAATCAACGACGGAGAATCAACGACGGAACGCGTTGATTCGCGTTGGGGCATCCTACCCCAAACGGGAAACGCTGAATCATTCAGCGTTTCCCTAGCGCGGGGGCCTGCAGGCCTACCGCATCGTGGCGGTCGAGGACGAGGATGCGCGCGCAAGGCTCGCCCATGCCGCGCATGACCAGGCCTGCTTGGCCGAGGCACCGCTTACCCTCGCCTTCATCACCCAGCCGACGCGCTCCGAACAGGTCTACGGTGCGCGTGGCCGCGAGCTTTACGCAATCCAGGACGCCACTATCGCTGCGGCCTACACCCAGCTGGCCGCCGTCGCCGCAGGTCTGGGGCCTGGCCTGCGGCTGGGTCGGCGCATTCGACGAGGCGGCCGTGCGCGGCGTGCTTGGCAGCGAGGGCGACGAGCGCCCTATCGCCCTGATCCCCATCGGCTACCCCGCCAAGCTGCCTCAGGAGACCCCGCGCCGCCCGCTCACGGAGATGGTGCGCAGGCTCTGATCCCGCCGGAGGGGTCAGACGGCGGACTCGTCCTCCTCGTCGGTGCGGATGCGGATGGCGCGCTCCACGTCCATGACGAAGATCTTGCCGTCGCCGATCTTGCCAGTCTTAGCGCTCTTGAGGATGGCATCGACCACGGCATCCGCCTTGTCATCGGTCACCACCACTTCGATCTTCACCTTGGGCAGGAAGTCGACCACGTATTCCGCGCCGCGATAGAGCTCGGTGTGCCCCTTCTGCCGACCAAAGCCCTTCACCTCGGTGGCGGTCATGCCCGACACACCCAACTCCATCAGCGCCTCGCGCACGTCGTCCAGGCGGAACGGCTTGATGATGGCTTCAATCTTCTTCATCGGCTGACTCCAGGATACGAGAAGGCCCGCCGAGGCGGGCCGTGAAATGACCGCGAGAGGGGGAGCTTACTCGACCTTGATCGCGAGGAACAACGGCGAGCCCTCGCGCAGCAAGCGCAGGGCCACCGGCCGCCCCTTGACCACCCGCTCAACGGCCTGCCTAAGATCCGCGACCGAGGCGAGCTTCACCCCGCCAAGCTCAAGCAGCACGTCGCCCGGCCGCACCCCGGCGCGGGCCGCGGCCCCCTCGCCCACCGAGCGCACCAGCAGGCCATGCCCCACGCCCAGTTCCTGGCGCTTAGCGGCGTCCAGCGACTGCACCTGCAACCCCAGCAGGCCGAAAGTCTCTGCAGCGGCGTCGGGTTCTGCAGCCTGGGCCAAGTCATCCGGCAGGGCCTGGATGGTGACCGCCAGCGTCCGCTCCTTGCCCTCGCGGAGGACCTGGACCTCAACCCGCTTGCCAATCTCGGCACCCGCGACACGTGCGGGCAGTTGGGCATTGTCGTCGATCGGACGGCCATCGAAGGCGAGGATCACATCGCCTGCCTTCAGGCCTGCCTTGTCTGCCGGGCTGCCCGGCTGCACCTGGGCGATGAGCGCGCCACGCGGGCGGTCCAGGCCGAAGGACTTGGCCAGGTCGGCATCCACCGGCTGGATCATCACGCCCAGCCAGCCGCGGGTGACCTTGCCGGTCTTGCGCAGCTGGTCGGCCACCTGCATGGCGGTGTTGATCGGGATGGCAAACGACAAACCCATGTAGCCGCCGGAGCGCGAGTAGATCTGCGAGTTGATGCCAACCACCTCGCCCCGCGGATTGAACAGCGGACCGCCGGAGTTGCCTGGATTGACTGCGGCGTCGGTCTGGATGAATGGCACGTAGTTCTCGTCCGGGAGGTTGCGGCCGATGGCGCTGACGATGCCCTGGGTGGCGGTGAAGTCCAGCCCGAACGGCGAGCCGATGGCGAGCACCCACTCCCCGACCTGCAGCCGGTCGGAGTCACCGATGCGCACGGTGGGCAGGCCGCTGGCCTCGATCTTGAGCACTGCCACGTCGGTGCGCTCGTCCAGCCCCAGCACCCTCGCCGGAAATTCGCGCTTGTCCTGCAGACGCACGTTGATGCTCTCGGCGTCCTTCACCACATGAGCGTTGGTCAGGATGATGCCATTCGCCTCGATGATGAAGCCGGAGCCGAGCGACTGGGCCGGCCTGACGTTGGGCAGGGCACCCGGCGGAATGCCTTCGAAGAAATGGCGGAACAGCTCGTTGAACGGATGCCCCTCGGGCAGATTCGGCAGCATGCCGGGCGGCAGCCCCGGCCGTTTCGGCATCTTCTGGGTGGTGTTGATGTTGACCACCGCCGGCGACACCTCCTTCACCATCTGCACGAAATCGGGCAGATCGGCGGCCTGGGCCACCGGCAGCGTGGACAGCGGAGCGCCCAAGCTCAGTGCCGCGGCCAAAAGGGAGGCTTTGAGGATGCGATGCTTCATCGAACTCTCCTGGCGCAAAGGGTGAGCATTAGAGCACCAAGCATAAGGTCAGGTTCCATCAATCCAAGCGAAGCCGAGCGCTTCAACCCTGGCGGCGAGCTCACGCATGGCGTTCTCAACGGCCTCCTGCGCCCCCTTCAGCCCCAGTTCGATGCGCCGCCTGGGGTGCTGGTCGGTCGGTAGCACGGGCAGGCTGAAGAGCTTGAGCGTGGGATAGCGCGCCGTGAAATCGCGCATGACCTCCAACAGCTGGCTTTCGCTGGCGTCGAAGACCCAGATGGCGCGCTCAATGTAGCCGGCGTCGCCGGCCTGAGGGTAGTGGTTGGCCAGCACCCAGTCGAGCATGGCGTGGGCCATCTGCGGGAAACCCGGCATGAAGTGCATGCCTTCGACCGAGAACCCCGGCACGTTGTTGTAGGCATTGGGGATCAGCTTCGCGCCCTGCGGCAGGTCGGCCATCAGCACGCGGTGCGGGAAGGCGTCGGCACCGAACTGGCCGGTAATCAGCGCCTCGGCCTCGGGGTGACGGACCAGCGGACGGCCGAAAGCGCGCGCCACCGCCTCGCGGGTCAGATCGTCCGGGGTGGCGCCGATGCCACCGAAGCAGAACACCGCCTCGGCCTCCTCCCGCCCCTCGCGCAGGCTGCGCACCAGCAGCTCCATGTCGTCGCCGACCATGCGCGCCCAGGCAAGGCGTAGGCCGCGCGCATTGAGGCGCTCGATCACCGCCGGGATATGGCGGTCCTGGCGGCGGCCGGAGAGTACCTCGTCACCAATGACGATGACCCCGCACCTCACTGCTTCGCTCCCAACGCCAAGGCGCGCTGCCTGCTGGCCTGCCATTCGGCACGCATCGCCTCGGTATCGTACGGCCCGGCCTCCGGCCAACCCTGCACATGCTGCACGACGAGCTCGGCAAGCATCTCGAGGTGGTCGGCACGGTCGTTCAGGGCGGGAATGTAGCTGTAGCGCTCGCCGCCAGCCTGCATGAAGTATTCACGGTTTTCCTGCTCGATCTCCTCCAGGGTCTCCAGGCAGTCGGCGGAGAAGCCGGGGCAGATCACCTGCACATCGCGGATGCCCTGCACGGGCAGGGCCTTGAGGGTCATGTCGGTGTAGGGCTTGATCCACTCCTCGCGGCCAAAGCGCGACTGGAAGCTGACCTGCCATTCGCCCTCCGCGAGCCCCAGGCGCTCGGCCAAGAGACGGCCGGTGACGTGGCATTCGCAGTGGTAGGGATCGCCGCTCAAGAGGTAACGCTCCGGCACGCCGTGGAAGGACATGAGCAGCCGCTGCGGCCGGCCATGCTGGGCCTGATGCTCGCGGACTGAGGCGGCCAACGCCTCGATGTAGGCCGGATGACGGTGGTAGTGGTTGATGAAGCGCAGCTCAGGCAGCCAGCGCACTTTCTGCAGGGCGGCCGTCACCGCATCGAAGGTGGAAGCCGTGGTGCTGGCGGAATACTGCGGGTAGAGCGGCAGCACCAACACTCGGCGCGCACCCTGCATGCGCAGCTCCTCCAGCGCGCGGGAGATGGAAGGGTTGCCATAGCGCATCCCCAAGGCCACCACCACCGGGCCGGGCAGGCGCTCGCGCAGGCGCGTCTGCAGACCCTCGCGCTGGCGCTCGGAGATGTGCAGCAGGGGCGAGCCGGTACCCGCGCCGTAGTGGTCCCACACCTCAGCATAGGCCTCGGCCGAGCGTTTGGGGCGGGTGCGCAGCACGATCCCGTGCAGAATCGGCCACCATTTCCACCGGGGCAGCTCGATCACCCGTGGGTCGCTGAGGAACTCGGCAAGGTAGGTGCGCAGGGCGTCCTCGGTCGGGGCATCCGGCGTGCCGAGGTTGAGCAGCAGGACGCCGAGCTGCTCCGGGCTGCCATGGCGGTAGTCGTTTTCACCCAGGTACATGTCCGTCTCCAGGAGGGAAGACCTGACATTGTTGGCAGCGCGGGCAGGCTTGTCCACCACACGATATAAATAGCCAAAAGCTATCACATCTATTAGAACAATCCATTATGCAGATCACCAAGAAGAGAGCTATCTTCGACAGCACCCCACATCACCGAGGAAAACAACATGAGCGTCCTGGTTGCCCGCCACGCCCCTGACTTCACCGCCGCCGCCGTCATGCCGGATGGCAGCATCAACGAGCACTTCCGCCTCTCCGACCTGCGCGGCCATTACGTCGTACTGTTCTTCTGGCCGCTCGACTTCACCTTCGTCTGCCCGTCCGAGATCATCGCCCACGACAACCGCATGGCGCGGTTCAAGGAACTGAACGTGCACGTGGTCGGCGTGTCGATCGATTCCCACTACACCCACTACGCCTGGCGCAATACCCCGGTGGACAAGGGCGGCATCGGCCCGGTGCAGTTCCCGCTGGTGGCCGACATCAAGCACGAAATCACCCAGGCCTACGGCATTGAGCATCCGGATGGTGTCGCCCTGCGCGCCTCCTTCCTGATCGACCGCGAGGGCGTCGTGCAGCACCAGGTGGTAAACAACCTGCCGCTGGGACGTGAAGTGGACGAGATGATCCGCCTGATCGAGGCACTCCAGTACACCGAACAGCACGGCGAGGTCTGCCCGGCCGGCTGGCGCAAGGGCCAGGCTGGCATGAAAGCCACCGCCGAAGGTGTGGCCGAGTACCTGGCCGGCCACGCCCGCGAACTGTAATCGCACGCTTTCAGCCGAAACGGCCCAGTGCACTCCCTCCTCAGCGCATTGGGTACGTCGGCTTTTTTCTTCTGCCCCAGTGGGCACGGTGAGCATGAGCCCCCCCCTGGCCTGTGATCTCCGTGCCCACTGTGGCTAAATAACCCCCATCACGCACCAGCTGGAGCACTTCACCATGAGTCAGTCCAACCATGCCCGCCTGATCATCCTCGGTTCCGGCCCCGCCGGTTACACCGCCGCGGTGTATGCCGCACGCGCCAACCTCGAACCCATGCTGATCACCGGCTTGCAGATGGGCGGCCAGCTCACCACCACCACCGAGGTGGACAACTGGCCGGGCGATCCGCACGGCCTGACCGGCCCGGCGCTGATGGAGCGCATGCGCGAGCACGCCGAGCGCTTCAATACCAAGATCGTGTTCGACCACATCCACCGTGCCGACTTAAACCAGCGTCCATTCCGCCTGGTGGGCGACTCCGGCGAGTACACCTGTGACGCCCTGATCATCGCCACCGGGGCCAGCGCCAAATACCTCGGCCTGCCGTCGGAGGAGGCGTTCAAGGGTCGCGGCGTGTCCGCCTGCGCCACCTGCGACGGCTTCTTCTACCGCGGCCAGGACGTGTGCGTGATCGGCGGCGGCAACACCGCGGTGGAGGAGGCGCTCTACCTCTCCAACATCGCCCGCCACGTGCATGTCATCCACCGCCGTGACCGGTTCCGCTCGGAAAAGATCCTGGCCGACAAGCTGGAGGCCAAGGCCAAGGACGGCAACGTGACCATCCATTGGCACAGCGAGACGGACGAGATCCTGGGCGATGACTCCGGCGTGACCGGCATCCGCATCAAGAACGTCCATACCGGCGAGAAGACCGACATCCCCCTGACTGGCGTGTTCGTCGCCATCGGCCACACCCCGAACAGCGGCATCTTCGACGGCCAGCTGGAGATGAAGGACGGCTACATCAAGGTGCGCAGCGGCACGGAGGGCAACGCCACCGCCACCAGCGTGCCAGGCGTGTTTGCTGCAGGGGACGTGGCCGATCATATCTACCGCCAGGCCATCACCTCGGCCGGCAGCGGCTGCATGGCGGCACTGGACGCCGAGCGCTTTCTTGAGGGCCAGTAACCCTTGGACATCAGCGCGGCACTGACCATCGCCCTGCTGGCCGCCCTGCTCGGCCAGGCTTGGGCACTGCGCATCCGCCTGGGGGCGCAGGCCCGCTGGCTGGTCGCTGCGCTAATGCTCAATGCCATGAGCCTGCCGGCGGCCATCCTGCTCTTGGGCGATGCCCGCGAGGGCCTGGGCCTGCTCGCGGGTTTCGGTGCTGTGCTGACCTCCAGCGCGGCAGGCCTCGGGGCGCTGATCTGGCTACGCCGGATGGAGTGTCTGCAAAAAATGGAGGGACTCCCCACGGACCATGGATGACATCAACCTGGGACTCGCCCTCGCCGGCCTGCTCCTCTTGATCGGCATGCAGCGCATGCAGGCTGGGCAGACGGCCTTCCCCTGGTTCGCGGCGGGCCTCGCCGTCGCCGTATTGGCGCCGCTCACCCTGGGGGGCGGCGAGAACCAGCTCATACTGCTGGCCGCCCTTGGTCTCGGCGTGGTGCTCGCGCTCATCCTCGGCCTGGCCGCGAGCATGGCGGACCTCGCTGCCCGTCTGGCCCTACTGCATGGCCTGACCGGCGCGGCTACCGCGCTGATCGCAAGCCTTGCCCTCATCGAGTGCCTGCTCGAACCGGGCCTACCGCTTGGACTGGCCTGCCTGGCGATCCTGCTCGGAGCCTTTTCTGCCGCCGGCGCGGCCGTCACCCACGCCCGCCTGGCCAACCTGCTGCCGCGGGTCTGGCGCCACATCAGCCAAGCCGGCGCGGGCATCCTGCTGCTAGCCGCCACCCTCGGCCTCGGCGTCATCATGGCCCTGGGGCTGCGCGAAGGCACCGGCTGGCTGCTGCTCTTTCTCGGCCTTGCCGCTGCCTCCGGGGTGACCTTCACCCTGCCCCTGGCCGAGCGCGAAGCTCCCTTGGCCGCCTCACTGTTCGGCTCGCTGTCCGGACTCGGCCTTGCCCTGCTCGGGACCGCCCTCGACCTGCCGCCGCTGGTGGCCACCGGCATCCTGTCGGCCGGACTCACCCTGCTCCTCAGCCTGCACCTGAGCCGCAGCGTCCAGCTGCCACTCCGGCAGCTGCTGTGGGGCACAGCCCCGGCCAAGAGCGAGGAGGTCCCCCACCCTGCCCATCACCTGCACGCAGACGCGGCGGCGGAGCGCCTGCGCGCGGCGCGCGAGGTGCTGCTGATTCCCGGCTTCGGCTGCATCGCGGCGGGGGCGTGCAGCGAGCTGATCGAACTGGGCCGGAAGCTCGAGGAGCGCGGCGCGCGCGTGCTGCTGCTCGCCCACCCCCTTGCCGGCCGCCTGCCGGGCCAGCTGCCCCTGATGCTGCGCGAGGCCGGCGCCCCCGCGGAATGGCTGATCGAATGCTGGCCGCAGGATGCGGACACACCGGCACTGACGCTCACCATCGGCGCGCACGACCTGATCAACCCGGAGTTGGAACGCAAAGGCCTCCCCGACCTGCGCCGTGCATCAAGCCAGGGACACGAGGTCATCCTGCTGATGAAGAGCTTGGCTGGCTTTTCCGGCTCAATCAACCCGCTGCTGGCCCAGCCGCATGTGCACGTCTGGCAGGAGGATGCTCGCGCGGGGCTTGCGCGGCTGAACGAGCTTTTGCGGCAGGGATGACCCCGGTTCAGGCTGATCTGGCCCGTTGCTTCACCCGGACGGTGTACCGTGTCCACCTGCCCGAGCGTGATCTCGACCTGCGGATCGGCTGTTGCCACCCCCTGCTCGATACCTTCCTGCACACCCTGGGGGCCAGCCGATGGGTTGTGCTCAGCCCCTGCAACCCCGGCGCGCGCCTGCTGGACGATGCGAGCAATGCCGCCCGCATGGCCGCATTGCGCCAGGTGCTGGCCGACGAAGGTTTGCGGCACTTTCCCGCCGTGGGACTGCCCGCCGCCGAAGATCACTGGCCGCCCGAGCCCAGTCTGCTGATCCTGGACCTTGCGCCCGAGCAGGCGACGCAGCTGGCGCGCCGTTTTGGCCAGCTGGCGTGGGTGAGCGGAGAGGCGGGTCAGCCGGCCGAACTGGCCTGGTCATCCGTCCCGAGGGTGTGACTGAGGTCGTCGAGCGACAGAGCGAAGGCCGGGACATAGCGCTGCATGAAGTCGCGCACCGCCGGCAGTTCGGCGTAAAAGGATTCGATCTTGGCCCGCAAGACGGCCTCGGCACGGCGGAACTCGCGGTTGCCGGCCTGCGCCTCCTCCATGCACTTCAGGTAGCCGGCGAGACTGTCCGCCGCCTTGACCAGCCGCTGCTCGGCAGGGCGCTGCCGAGCGCTGTCCAGCAGCGGCGCGTAGTCCTCGCGCAGATCCGCCGGCAGCAGTTCGAGCAGGCGTCGCTCGGCCTGCCGCTCAAGCGCCTTATAGGCCTCGCGGATCGCGTCATTGCCATACTTGACCGGGGTGGGCAGGTCACCCGTGAGGATCTCGCTGGCATCGTGGAACATGCCAAGCACGGCGACGCGGTCGGCGTCGAAGTCACCGCCGTGGTGGCGGTTGCTGATCAGCGCCAGCGCGTGGGCGATCATCGCCACCTGCAGGCTGTGCTCCTGGACGTTCTCCGCACGCGTGTTGCGCATCAGGCCCCAGCGCTGGATCAGGCGCATCCGCGCCAGCATGGCGAAGAAGGGACTGGACTTCACACCAAAAGCTCCCAGACGCCAACCACCTGATTGCGCCCACGTCTTTTGGCCTCATAGAGGGCGTGATCGGCCAACTCGAGCAGATCCTTGAGCGGCATATAGTGCTCCGGGCCTGTCCCAGCTACGCCGACGCTCACACTCACAAAGCCGCCACGCGGATGCGGCAGCTTCAGATCGGCCACCGCCAGACGCAGAAGCTCGCCCAGCACCCAAGCATCTTCCGTACTGACGCCCTCCAAGAGGACGGCAAACTCCTCCCCGCCCAAGCGTGCAGCCATATCCAGGGGGCGGCGCGCGCGCTCGCCGATGACCGCAGCAACGCGACGCAAAAGCTGATCGCCCGCCTCATGGCCCCAATGGTCATTGACTTGCTTGAAATAGTCGATATCAATCAGCAGCACGGCAATCGGTTGCCTCAGCCGCTGGGCCTGACGGATCAGGCGATGGAAGTGCTCATTGAAGGCATAACGATTGAACAGGCCGGTGAGGGCATCATGGGTCGCCTGGCTATAGAGCCGATCATGGGCCTGCTCGAGCATCTGCCGACGCTGGGCCTCTGCAAGCGTGCGCAAGCGCAGGAAGAGCAACACCACCACACCGAGCAGAACCACGGCGATGGCACCACCAACACGCCTGATGATGTACCGTCGCTGCCCATCCCAGACCTCGGTCTGGGGGTAAATGGCCAGTACCCAGTCCGTGCCCCGAATCTGTGCGTGCGCCAGAATATCGGCGCGCTGGCGCAGTGCGTCTTTGGGCAAAATCCCCCCTTGCTGGCCGTCCAGACTCAAGGTTTGAGCGATGCGCTGCAGCGGTTCAAAGCCCAGACGCACCCAGAGCACGAAACGTTCGTCCGCGGCATCCCTCAGCGGGATCAGCAGGGCCAAGGGCGCACCTGGGCGATCGGTCAAGACACGCGGCTCCAACATCCCCTGATCACAGAAGGATGCCCAAACCGCAGGCAGGCGGATTGCGCAATCAACGGAGGGAAAGAAGTCGTAGCTCGTATAGTGGACGAACCAGTGCCGGAGGAGTCCTTCCATCTGCACCTGCTCCTCCAGATGGCCTTCGATGCGCTGCAAGTGCTCCGCCAGCGTCGGCATGGCGCCAGCAAACAGCTCCCCTTGGCGGGTCATGCGCGTCAACTCGTGCTCGATGAGCGCCTCGCCATGCCGAACGGAGGACTCCGCCAGGGCGATGCGGGAGAGGCGCCACGCCTGCCAGTCCTGCCAGCCAAGAAAAAGGAACAAAACAACCAGGCCCAAACCGGCTAGGGCGATGGACCAAAGACCACGCTCCTTGATATGCGAAGGCGGCGGAGGATCAGCCCCGGGCTGGGTGGACATCCTTTGCTCCCTATGGAAACGCTGAAAAAATCCATCCATGGATTTTTTCAGCTCGTCTTATCAAGGCGCATGTCCGCGACGGACTGTGCGAATCAACGACTGAACGCGTTGTTCGTGTTGGGGCATCCTGCCCCAAACGGGAAACGCTGAATGATTCATGATTCAGTGTTTCCCTATGACGCATCCTCATCATGCAAGGGCACTATTAGACATCGGGCTATACCCTTGGGCAATAACCGGAGGCATGGAAGTGGGGGCGGAGCTCGTCGCGCAAACTCAAGGCGTAGGAGTCGGTCATGCCCGCGATCATGTCAGTTAAAAGCTGCGCCTCACGGTAGCGCAGCGGCATGGCGTTGCGCGGCGACTCGAACACCCGCCGGTAGTTTTCCGAGATCCGCCCGTAGGTGTAAGCGGCGAACGGTGTGCGGCGCGCTGACTCGGGGCGTGAGGGATCAACACGATCGGTGATAGCAAACCAGAGCATGTCCATCAGCTCGTGGATGACCTCGAAGCCGGTCAACTCCACCTGCAGCACGCTCGGGTGGCGATAGATGTGCCGCAGGTTGAACTGGCGCAGGGCGCCGATGAAGGCTCCCGCGCTGGAGGCGGCGAGCAGCTCGCCTTCGAAACGGCCGGCGAGCATCGCCTTATGATGCCTAAGCCAGGCCTCCGTGAGTGCACGGGTTAGGGCGCCGATGGCGCGGATGCGGAACACCTGCATCGAGATATCGTTCAGCTCCGCCGGCGACAGGCCCGCCTCGCGGTAGCCATTGTGCTCGCGCTCGGCCGCGTCACACACCCAGGCCACGGTCGTATCCGAGCCCGCCGCATGGCGCAGGTGGGCGAGGATGTCGTGGAACGACACCAGGCGCTTCTTCACTGCATCCTCAGCATCCAGCACGCAGTAGGCGATGTCATCACAGGCCTCGAGCAAAAAGCAGAGCGGGTGACGGCGCCCCTCGCCAAGCCCGGTCGCCACCCACACCTCCTCGACCAGGGCGGCTTCGGACTGGAAGAAGCCGTGCTTGCGCCGCACCGGCACGGTCTTGTCGATACGGTCGGAGGCCACCGGATACTTGATCAGCGCCGCCAGGGTGGCATGGGTCAGGTTGAGGCCGTAGTCGTCGTTGAGGATCTGCAGCTTGGTGAGCAGGCGCAAGGCCTGGGCATTACCCTCAAAGCGCAGGAAGTCCTGCCGCATCGCCTCGCTCAGGCCATGCTCCGGCCCGAGCACGGTGTCCGCGTGGCGTTCGAACCAGGTCTGGATCGCCCGCTCGCCCTGATGGCCGAAGGGTGGGTTGCCAAGATCGTGGGCGAGGCCGAGGGTGGCGAGCAGGGCGGGGATGTCGCGCTCCACGTGCGGCCGCCCCCGCCCGACACCGTGGTTGAACACCAGGTCCACCCCCATCGCCCGCGCGAGGTTCGCCACCTCGTGCGAGTGGGTCAGGCGGGTGCGCACCACGTCGTTGCGCTCGAGCGGAAAGACCTGCGTCTTGTCCGCCATCCGCCGCACCGGCGCAGCGTAGAGGATGCGGTCATAGTCGCGCTCGATCTCGGTACGCACCTCATGCCCGCCAAGCGGCATCGGCGCCTGGGAGCTTGGGCGGCGGCGGGCAGGGTTGAGAAGGCGTATCCAGTCGGTCATCAGCGTCCTATGGGAGCGGCCCGTGGCCGCGATCGGTACAATGCCGACAAGCATAACGAATGGAGGGGGGATTGCCATGAAGATCGGCCTACTCGGCACCGGCCTGCTCGGCTCAGCGGTGGTGGAACGCCTGCTCGCCCAAGGCTTTCCGGTGACCGTCTGGAACCGCACGCCGGACAAGACAGCCCCCCTCGCCGCGCTGGGGGCGCGCATCGCCGCCAACGCCGCCGAGGCGATCGCGGCCTCCGACCTCACCCTGCTCTACCTCGCCGACCGCGCCGCCTGCGAGGGCGTGCTGCTCGACCCCGCCACGAAGGCGGCGCTGCTGGGCCGCAGCCTGCTGCAGATGGGCACCATCGGACCAGATGACAGCCGCCAACTTGCCCAAACCCTGACCACCGCCGGGGCCGAGTATGCCGAATGCCCGGTGCTCGGCAGCCTGCCGGAGGCGCGCGCAGGCACGCTGATCCTGATGTACGGCGGAGACGAAGGACTGTTCGCCCGGATCGCCCCCCTGCTGCGCGCGCTCGGCCCCGAGCCGAAACGCATCGGCAGCGTGGGGCAGGCTGCGGCGCTCAAGCTGGCCATGAATCAGCTGATCGCTAGCGAGACCGCTGCCTTCGCCATGAGCCTCGCCCTGGTGCAGGCCCATGGGGTGGCCGTCGAGGACTTTATGCAGATCCTACGCGGTAGTGCCCTGTACGCGCCGACCTTCGACAAGAAGCTCGACCGCATGCTGTCCGGCCACTTCGCCGGCCCCAACTTCCCGCTCGACCACCTGATCAAGGACGTACGTCTGTTCATCCACGCCGCCGAAGGGGCAGGCATCGATGCCAGCCCCCTGGCCGCGCTGGAGGCCGTGCTCGGCGAAGTTTCCGCCCGGGGCCACGGCGGCGAGGACTACAGCGTGCTGGCGGAGGGTTTCAGGCCCGTGTGACCGGCGGGTTACAATCCCTCACATTAACAGGCCGTTGAAAAAACTTCTGTTGGACTGTAGGAGGCCCGCCCTCGGGCCGATAGCCCGTTTGAAGCCGC
>JBMFOY010000050.1:0-12846 GCA_049969375.1 Halothiobacillaceae bacterium
GCAGCTACGCCTCCGCCGCCACCCTGTACGAGGTCGGCTACAACCATTTCTTCAAGGGCCCAGACCATCCGGACGGTGCCGACATGGTCTTCTTCCAGGGCCACGTCGCCCCGGGCATGTACGCCCGCGCCTTCCTTGAGGGCCGCCTGGACGAGGAGCACCTGGTGCACTTCCGCCAGGAGGTCGACGGCAAGGGGATTCCGTCCTACCCACACCCGTGGACGATGCGCGACTTCTGGCAGTTCCCGACCGTCTCCATGGGCCTGGGCCCCCTGATGGCGATCTACCAGGCGCGCTTTATGAAGTACATGGACGCCCGGGGTCTGGCACCGGCGGGCAAGCGCAAGGTCTGGGCCTTCCTCGGCGATGGCGAGATGGACGAACCCGAGTCCCTCGGCGCCATCGGCCTCGCCGCGCGCGAGGAGCTGGACAACCTGATCTTCGTGGTCAACTGCAACCTGCAGCGCCTGGACGGTCCGGTGCGCGGCAACGGCAAGATCATCCAGGAGCTTGAGGCCCACTTCCGCGGCGCGGGCTGGAATGTCATCAAGGTGATCTGGGGTTCCGGGTGGGACAAGCTGCTCGCCCATGACCACTCCGGCAAGCTGGTCCAGCGCATGATGGAAGTCGTGGACGGCGAGTACCAGTCCTACAAGGGCAAGAACGGCGCCTACGTGCGCGAGCACTTCTTCGGCAAATACCCGGAAACCCTCAAGCTCGTCGAGCACATGACCGACGACGAGATCTTCGCCCTCACCCGCGGCGGCCACAGCCCGCGCAAACTCTACGCCGCCTACAAGGCCGCCACCGAGAGCGTGGGCAAACCGACCGTGATCCTTGCCAAGACCATCAAGGGCTACGGCATGGGGCCGTATGGTGAGGCCTCCATGGCCATCCACCAGCAGAAGAAGCTGGACCTGGACGGCCTAAAGTATTTCCGCGACCGTTTCTCCGTGCCCATCTCCGACGAGCAGCTGGAGAAGGACATCCCCTTCTATCGCCCGGCTGCGGACTCCGAGGTGATGCAGTACATGCACGCCCGCCGCACGGCGCTGGGCGGCTACCTGCCGACCCGGCGCGACGCCGCCCCGGCCGTGCCGGTGCCCGAGCTGTCCGCCTTCGACACCCTGCTGCAATCGACCGGCGACCGCGAGATGTCGACCACCATGGCCTTCGGCCGCCTGCTCGCCGCCCTCTTGCGCGACAAGGCGCTCGGCAAGCGCATAGTGCCGATCATCCCGGACGAGGCGCGCACCTTCGGCCTCGAGGGCCTGTTCCGCCAGGTCGGCATCTACGACCCGGCCGGTCAGCTGTATGAGCCGATCGATGCCAACCAGGTGATGTGGTACAAGCAGGCCGCCAACGGCCAGGTACTTGAGGAGGGCATCAACGAGGCCGGCGCCATGTCCAGCTGGATCGCCGCCGGCACGGCCTACGCCAACCATGGCGTGGCCATGGTGCCGTTCTACATCTACTACTCGATGTTCGGCTACCAGCGCATCGGTGACCTCGCCTGGGCCGCTGGCGACATCCAGGCGCGCGGCTTCCTCATGGGCGCCACCGCCGGCCGCACCACCCTCGCGGGCGAGGGCCTGCAGCACCAGGACGGCCACAACCTGCTCGCCTTCGGCCAGATCCCGAACTGCCTCTCCTACGACCCGACCTTCGCCTACGAGCTCGCCGTCATCGTCCACGACGGTCTCAAACGCATGATCGAGAACCGCGAGAGTGTGTTCTATTACATCACCGTGATGAACGAGAACTATGCCCACCCAAAGATGCCGCAAGGGGTCGAAGAGGGCATCATCAAGGGGCTGTACCGCTTCCGCGCAAGCGAAGCCAAGCACACGGTCCGCGCCCAGCTGATGGGCTCCGGCACCATCCTGCGCGAGGTCATCGCCGCCGCCGAGCTGCTGGAGAGCGAATGGGGCGTGGCCGCCGACGTCTGGTCCGCCACCAGCTTCAACCTGCTCTACCGCGACGGCATGGACTGCGAGCGCTGGAACACCCGTCATCCGGAAGCCGAGCCGCGCGTACCCTACGTCACCCAGTGCCTGGAGAAGACCGCCGGCCCGATCATCGCCGCCACCGACTACGTGCGCGCCATCCCCGAACAGGTGCGCGCCTACCTGCCCGGCAAGCGCTACCTCACCCTGGGCACCGACGGCTTCGGCCGCTCCGACACCCGCCAAGCCCTACGCCGCTTCTTCGAGGTGGACCGCTGGAACATTGTGCTCGCCACCCTCAAGGCCTTGGCCGATGAGGGCAGTCTTTCGAAGAGCAAGGTCAGCGAGGCGATCGCCAAGTACGGCATCGACGCCGACAAGCCCAACCCGATGACCGTGTAAGGAGAGCCGCGCATGGGCATGCACAAATTCCTGCTGCCGGACATCGGCAACTACGAGAACATCCCTGTCATCGAACTTTTGGTGAAGGAAGGAGACAAGGTCGAGAAGGATCAATCCATCCTTACGCTGGAGTCCGACAAGGCCACCATGGAGATCCCGGCCCCAGTCAGTGGAGTGATCCGTAACCTCCAAATCAAACTGGAAGACAAAGTCAGCAAGGGCAGCTACATCTGCGACATCGAGACCTCGATGGACGCGCCGGCCCCGGCGTCCCAAGAGATGGCGACAGCTCCGGCCGTGGAGGCACCCAAGCCCGCAGCCGCACCGGCGGCCGCATCGCCCTCGCCCCAACCCTCCCTCGCCAAGGCGGAGGGCGCAGGCCTGGCGCAAGCCGCCGAAAAACCCGTCAACGCCCAGCCCTCCGGGGCGAAATTCCACGCCTCCCCCTCCGTGCGCGCCTATGCCCGCCACCTCGGGGTCGAGCTTGCGCACGTCACCGGCACCGGCCCCAAGGGCCGCATCCAGAAACAGGACGTCGAGGCCTACATCAAGGCCGTGATGCAGGGCGAGAAGCCCGCGCCGAAGGCCCCGGTCACCGCAGGCGCTGGCATCCCGCAAGTTCCTGCCATCGATTTCAGCCAGTTTGGCCCCATCGAGGAGAAGGAACTGTCCCGGATCAAGAAGCTCTCCGGCAAGCACCTCACCGCCTGCTGGCTCAACATCCCCCACGTCACCCAATTCGACGAGGCGGACATCACCGAGCTGGAGGCCTTCCGTACAAGCCTCAAGGCCCGCGCCGACAAGGCGGGCATCAAGCTCACCCCGCTGCCGTTCGTGATGATGGCCGTGGTGCAGGCGCTCAAGGAGTTCCCACAGTTCAACGCCTCGCTCAATCCGGGTGGTGAGAAGCTGATCCTCAAGCGCTACTACAACATCGGCGTGGCGGTCGACACCCCGAATGGCCTGGTGGTGCCAGTGGTGAAGGACGTGGACAAGAAGGGCCTGTTCGAGCTCGCCCGCGAGCTTGCAGAGCTCGGCCAGAAGGCGCGCGACGGCAAGCTCGCGCCTGCCGACATGCAGGGCGGTACCTTCAGCATCTCAAGTTTGGGCGGCATCGGTGGCACCCAGTTCACCCCGATCGTCAATGCGCCGGAAGTGGCCATCCTCGGCCTGTCCAAGGCCAAGATGGCGCCGGTGTGGAATGGTGCAAGCTTTGAGCCGCGTCTAATGATGCCTCTTGCCCTCTCCTACGATCACCGCGTCATCGATGGCGCCGAGGGTGTGCGCTTCACCACCCGTCTGGCCGCGCTTTTGCGCGACCTGCGCGAAATACTGATCTAAAGAGGCGGGATATGGCGAAGATCGAAACTGTCCTGCTGCCGGACATCGGCAACTACGAGAACATCCCGGTCATCGAACTGCTCGCCCAACCGGGCGAGATGGTCGAAAAGGATCAGTCGCTTTTGACCCTGGAATCCGACAAGGCGACCATGGAGATCCCCGCGCCGTTCACTGGCAAGCTGGTGGAGTACCTGGTCAAGCTTGAGGACAAGGTCAGCAAGGGCACCCCGATCGCGAAATTCGAGGTCAGTGCCGAGGCAGCCCAGCCGGTCGCCAAGGCGGAAGCCCCCGCCGCAGCGCCTGCGCCCGCCCCGGCGGCACCCTCGGCTGCTCCCGCAGCCGTGCCTGCGGCCACTCCGTCTGAACTGCCGCCGGCCGACATCAACTGCGACGTGCTCGTCCTCGGCGCCGGCCCCGGCGGCTACACCGCCGCCTTTCGCGCCGCCGACCTCGGCAAGCGCGTGGTGCTGGTGGAGAAGGAACCCGTGCTTGGCGGCGTGTGCCTGAACGTCGGCTGCATCCCGTCCAAGGCCCTGCTGCACGTCGCCCAGGTGATGAACGAGACGCGCGAGATGGCCGCTCACGGCGTAACCTTCGCCGAGCCGACCGTCGACCTTACCAAGCTGCGCGGCTTCAAAGACAGCGTGATCAAGAAGCTCACCACCGGCCTCGCGGGGCTTGCCAAGCAACGCAAGGTACAGGTGGTGAACGGGGTGGGCCGCTTCACCTCGCCGCACACCGTGGCGGTGGACACGGCCGATGGCGTGAAGACCGTGGCCTTCCAGCACGCCATCATTGCCGTTGGATCCCGCCCGGTACAACTGCCGTTCATCCCGCACGACGACCCGCGGGTGATGGACTCCACCGGCGCGCTGGCGCTCCCTGAAGTCCCGAAGCGCCTGCTGGTCATCGGCGGCGGCATCATCGGCCTGGAGATGGCGCAGGTCTACGACGCGCTCGGGGCGAAGATCACCATTGTCGAGCTGTCCGACACCATCATCCCGGGCGCCGACAAGGACATCACGCTGCCGCTGCTCAAGCGCATCAAGAAGCGCTACGAGGCCATCTACCTCGGCGCCAAGGTGACCGCCGTCAGGGCCACGCCCGAGGGCCTGGTGGTGTCCTTCGAGGGCAAGGGTGTGCCGGAGCAAGATACCTTCGACCGCATCCTGGTGGCCGTGGGCCGCGTGCCGAATGGCAAGCTGATTGACGCCGAAAAGGCCGGGGTGCAGGTGGACGAGCGCGGCTTCATCGCCGCCGATGCCCGTCTGCGCACCAATGTGCCGCACATTCACGCCATTGGCGATGTGATCGGCCAGCCCATGTTGGCGCACAAGGCCGCGCACGAGGGCAAGGTGGCGGCGGAGGTGATCTGCGGCCTGCCGTCGGCCTTCACCCCGATGGGCATCCCGGGCGTGGCCTACACCGACCCGGAGGTGGCCTGGGTAGGCAAGACCGAGGACGAGCTCAAGCGCGAGGGCATAGCCTACGAGAAGGGCGCCTTCCCGTGGGCGGCCTCAGGCCGCTCGCTTAGCCTCGGCCGCGACGAAGGGCTCACCAAGGCCCTGTTCTGCGCCGAAACCCACCGCCTGCTGGGTGCGGGCATCGTGGGACCGAATGCGGGTGAGCTGATTGCCGAGGCCGCCCTGGCGCTGGAGATGGGGGCGGACATGGCCGACATCGGCCTGACCATCCACCCGCACCCCACCTTATCCGAAACCCTCGGCTTTGCCGCCGAGATGGCCGAAGGCACCATCACCGACCTGCTGCCGCCGAAGAAGCGGCACTGAGGCCCGTCCCTCGACCGGGGACCGGCCTGCAGGACCGGCCCCGGGACAAGGGGATATCGCTTTCCCCACGCTTTTTCTGGATATTCAGCATGGATCTTCTCGCCCTAGGCATCTATGCCCTGCTTGGGGTCTTCACCGGCCTCATGGCCGGCCTGCTCGGCATCGGCGGCGGCCTGATCGTGGTACCCGCGCTTGCCTACCTTTACACACTTCAAGGCACCGTGTCCGCCGAGCACCTGATGCAGGTCGCGGTCGGCACCTCGCTCGCAACCATCATCCTCACCTCCATCGGCTCCATCTGGACGCATCACAAGAAGCGCGCGGTGGACTGGTACGTGGTGCGCCGCATCCTGGGGGGGCTCGTGATCGGCTCGGTAGCAGGCTCTTATCTTGCCCACTACCTGCCGAGTGATGTACTCAAGAAGCTCTTCGGCACGCTCGAGATCCTGATCGCCCTGCAGATGGCCTTCGGCCGCCAGCCCGCACCACACCGCCAGCTCCCCGCCCTGCCCGGCATGACCGCGGCCGGCACCGGCATCGGCGCGCTCAGCTCGATCATGGGCATGGGCGGAGGCGCAATCTCCACGCCCTTCTTCGTCTGGTGCAACATGCCGTTGCGCAACGCCATCGCCACCTCGGCGGCCATCGGCCTGCCCGCCGCCATAGCAGGCTCGGCGGCGTATGTCGTGACCGGATGGAACCTCGCGGGGCTGCCGGAGATGAGCCTAGGCTACGTCTACCTTCCGGCCTGGCTCGGCATCGGCATCATGAGCATCCTGTTCGCTCAGATCGGCGCCCAACTCACCCACCGGCTGCCGGTCAATGTCTTGAAGAAGGTCTTTGCTCTGTTGTTGATCGGTCTGGGCATAAAGATGCTGCTCAGCTGAGCAGACCTATTCGATCGCCTTCACCCAAGCCGCGAAGGCCTCGTCGAAGGCACGGATGGCGGCGACGAGCGGCCGGGCGGCGAGGCCGTGACTAACGAAGCTGTGTGCGGCGAAGGGATGGATGTTGCAAGCCGCGGGGGGGCGAATGCTGAGGCGGATGGTCTCCCGCATGCGCGGCAGGAAGATCCATTGCAGCCACATCTGCAACGGCATGGTGTCGGCCGCGAAGGGCGCCTGGCTTGCGAGCGCTTCAGCGGAGGGCGGCTCAAGCGACCAAAGACCAAGATCACGCATGGCGGCCTCAATGGCATCGAGCCGCTCGAACATGCTCTGTTTGTCAATGGAGCATGGCACGGCCGCTGCCCTCCTCATCGAGTACATCGTCCTCGCCCCCCGTCCAGAACAGACGGTTGGGGATCATCTGCCCTCGTCCCAGCCGGTAGGCCTGCTCGAGAGTCTGCCAAGTGTAATCCTGCGCCTGGTGGATGGCCGTCATCGGTTCGTTCCCCTGGGCCAGGAGGCCGGCGATGGCGGAGGCCAGGGTGCAACCCGAGCCATGGTAGCTCTCCGGCAGGCGCGGCCAGCTAAAGGTTTCGAGCAGGCGGTGGCCACCGAACAGCAGGTTCTCAACCTCCAACGTCGGCTCATGGGTTCCAGTGATCAGCACATACTCGCTGCCCTGCTCCAACAGGGAAAGGGCGCAGGCATGCAGGTTGTCGGCATCCGGGGCAAGGCGGCGCGCCTCCTCGCTGTTGGGGGTGAGGATGGTGGTCCGCGGAATCAAGAGTTCGCGCATCGCCTCGATCAACTCCTCGTCCGCGAGCTCCGTGCCACCGCCGGCGCGCAGCACCGGGTCGAGCACGACAGGGATGTGCGGGTAGTCGCGCAGAATGGAGTGGATGGCCTCGACCATCGCTGCGCTGCCGAGCATGCCGAGCTTGATCACCGCCACTGGCACGTCCTCCAGCAGGGCGCGCGCCTGTTCGACCACCAGCAGAGCATCCACCTGCGCCATCCTGATCACATCGCGGGTGTCCTGCACGGTCAGGGCCGTGGCGATGGGGGCAGCGTGACACCCCTGGCTGATGATGGCCTCGATGTCAGCCGAAAGCCCCGCCCCGCCGGTGGGATCAAGGCCAGCGAAGACGAGCACGACGGGCGGTGGTTTGAGTTCCTGCATGCAAATTCCGATGGCATATGATCAGTCGATATTGACGAGAATAGACCCATGCGCCCACGCCCTCAACGCCTGATGCCCCCCGCCGTGCGTGCAGTGGGGAAACGGATACTGCTCGTCGGACGGCATCTCTGGCAGGAACTGGATCACGGCCAGCTCAACCTGCACGCAATGAGTCTGTCTTTCACCACCCTGCTCTCGCTCGCCCCGCTCCTGGCGGTGAGCTTCTCGGTGCTGAAGGCGTTCGGCGTGCAGGACGTGTTGCAGCCCTTTCTGCTCAACCTGCTCGAGCCACTGGGCGCGCAGGGCGAGGAGATCGCCAGCCGCATCGTCGGCTTCGTCGAGAACATCCGCGTCGGCGTGCTCGGGGCGATCGGCCTCGCCCTGCTGTTCTACACCGTGATCGCGCTGATGCAGAAAGTCGAGCGAGCCTTCAACGACGTCTGGCGCGTGCGGGAGGACCGCCCGCTGGCGCAGCGCTTCACCCACTACCTGTCTGTCGTGATCGTCGGCCCGGTGCTGCTGTTCGCCATCATCAGCGCTCTCACCCAGTTTTCCAGGGCCGCAGCGAGCCTGCCGATCGCCGGGGCGCATCTCACCCAGCTTGCCCAGGGGGTTGAGCGGTTTGCCCCCTACCTGATGCTGGCCGGCACCTTCGTCTTCATCTACATCTACGTCCCCAACACCCGCGTGCGCCTGGTCCCGGCCCTGATCGGCGCGGGGCTGGCGGCCGTGGTCTGGCTGTTCACCGGCCGCCTGTTCGCCGACGTGGTGGTCAAGACCGGAAACTACACCGCCGTCTATTCCGCCTTTGCCGGGCTGATCCTGTTCATGCTCTGGCTCCACCTCGCCTGGCTGATCCTGCTGCTGGGCGCAAGCGTCAGTTACGCGCTGCAGAATCCGCAACGCGTGGGCCATCGCCTTGATGGGCACAGCCGACCGGACGCCGAGACGGCCCTACGCCTGGGGGCCCTGATCGCCGACGACTTCGCCCGCGCAGGTCCGGGATGGACCGCCCCCGCCCTGGCCAGCCGCCTGAACATGCGCCAGGACGAGATCCTGCCCCTGCTCGAACGCCTGCATGCAGCGAACATCCTGATGCCGGATACGCACGAGCCACCGGCATGGCGGCCGGCGGCGGCTCTGGAGGCCATCCCGCTGGAAAAAGTGATCGAAGTGGCCGAGGGTAGGACACTCCTCGACGAGGAAGGCACGCCCGTCTCGGCCGTCATGCGGCGGATACACACCGCCCGCGTGGATGCCCTGCGCGGGCTGACCCTGCGCGATCTAGCCGCCCCCCCTCAATCACGCAACGATAATGGGGACTTGCCCGCATAACCCCTCTTGTTTAATGTCCACATACGGTGTGGTTATAGGCCGCGCCGGATGACACAACGACTTGATGGGAGATGTGCAATGAACCTGATCATGAACGACCCGGCCGCCTGGGGAAGCATTGTTGTCCTGACCATCCTGATGGTCGGCGGCGCCTGCGCCATTTATCGCGCGATCAGCCGCCACTGACCCTCTCATCCCGGGCTGGCTCGGCCAGCCCGCCTACTCTTTCCAGGCTAAGAGTTCACGCGCCACGTCCCTGCGCCTCATCCGGCGTTTCCGCCGGGTGATCGAAGCGTTCAGCCGTGAGCGCCCAAACTCCGAAGGCAACAATCGCCACCAGGCCCCAGCTCAATCCAGCTACCACGCCGAGGTCGATGATCCCCCGCCAGGGTTGCGGTAGCATCCTGACCGTCAGGATCAACACCACGATGCCTGAGGTCACAGCCAGGGAGACGATGCGCCGCTTGCGGGTAGCATGGATGAATCCCATGCAGAACAGCGGCGCCAGCAGCACATGCAGCGGGCGCGGATGGTCACGCAGATAGCGGGCGCGGGCCGCGACACGGGGCGCGAAGCCCTTCTGGAAGCCGCGATAGCCCTCCCCGACCAGCATGAACACCAGCCACGGCACGGCCATCAACCACTCGAGTGCCCCCCACGACATGCCCCAGGACTCGACAGCCACCGGTGTCAGCCGCACCACGGCCCAGCCGATCAGAAGCGACACCCCAAACAGCCCCCACAACGCACCCAGACGACCCAACATAGCCACTTCTCATACCTGACAAAAACGGTCAGCAAGGATAACACGCATAAACATCCACGCCCCTCCACTCATACAATAGTTGAATTGAGACAAAGCACGGAATACGAAGATCCATGGAACATGACATCCTGATCGGGACCGGGGAGATCCAGGCCCGCCTGCTCGGCCGCATGGCCAACCGCCACGGCCTCATCACCGGCGCCACCGGCACCGGCAAGAGCGTCACCCTGCAGACCCTGGCCGAGGGCTTCAGCCGCATGGGTACGCCAGTCTTCCTGGCCGACATCAAGGGCGACCTCGCCGGCCTGAGCCAACCCGGGACGGACCACCCACGGATTCGCGAGCGGGTGGAGAAGCTTGGCCTTAAGGACCACACCTTCGAGGCCGCGCCCGTGGTGTTCTGGGACGTCTATGGCGAGCTCGGCCACCCGCTGCGCACCACCATCTCGGAAATGGGTCCACTGCTGCTGGCGCGCCTGTTGAACCTCAACGAGACCCAAGCTGGGGTGCTCAACATCGCCTTTCGCCTCGCGGACGAGGAGGGACTGCTTTTGCTCGACCTCAAGGACCTGCGCGCCCTGGTCCAGCACGTGGGAGAAAACGCGAAGGCGTTGACCGCCGCCTACGGCAACGTCTCGGCGGCCAGCATCGGTGCCATTCAGCGCGCCCTGCTGACCCTGGAGGACGCTGGTGGCAACCACCTGTTCGGCGAGCCGGCTATCACTCTCGATGACCTGATCCAGACCGACCCACAAGGGCGCGGGGTCATCAACATTCTGGCCGCCGAGAAGCTCTATCACTCGCCCCGCCTATACGCGACCCTGCTGCTGTGGCTGCTGGCCGAGCTGTTCGAGCAGCTGCCCGAGGTGGGCGACCCGGACCACCCAAAGCTGGTGTTCTTCTTCGACGAGGCCCACCTGCTGTTCGACGATGCCCCCAAGGCCCTCATCGACACCATCGAGCGCGTGGTGCGCCTGATCCGCTCCAAGGGCGTCGGCGTATACTTCATTACCCAGAACCCGCTGGATGTGCCGCTGCCCATCCTCGGCCAGCTCGGCAACCGCATCCAGCACGCCCTGCGCGCCTTCACCCCGCGCGACCAGAAGGCCGTGCAGGTCGCAGCCGAGACCTTCCGGCCCAAACCTGGGCTGGACACGGCCAAAGCCATCACTCAACTTGGCGTAGGCGAAGCACTGGTCTCCTGCCTGGATGCCAAGGGCACGCCGCAACCCGTCGAACGCGTGCTCATCGCCCCGCCCCGCTCACGCATCGGTCCGATCACCGCGGAGGAGCGGCAGCGCGTGATCCAGCATTCCCCCGTCTACGGCGTATTTGAAAAACAGGTGGATCGGGAATCGGCCTTTGAGCTCCTGCAACAGCGAAGTCAAAGCCTTGCCGCCAAGGCCGGGGCCGTATTGGAGGGCACGGAAGATGGCAGCGGCCTGCTGGACGGACTCCTAGGTCAGAGCGGTGGACGACGCGGCGACTCCCTGGCGCAAACGCTGATCAAAAGCACCGCCCGTGCCATCGGCAGCCGCCTGGGGCGCGAGATCGTACGCGGCCTGCTTGGCGCCATCCTTGGCAAAGGAAAATGATGGGCAGTGCTTGAGGAGGAAGGTCTTTTCTAATAAAATGCTCAGCTTTCGTATACACGACCATTTTCAGTAACAGGAAAGCATCATGTCCCGAGTTTGCCAGGTGACCGGTAAGCGTCCGGCGACCGGAAACAACGTTTCCCACGCCAACAACAAAACCCGTCGCCGCTTCCTGCCCAACCTGCATCAGCACCGCTTCTGGCTGGAGAGCGAGAAGCGCTTTGTCACCCTTCGCGTATCCTCCAAGGGCATGCGCATCATCGACAAGCTGGGCATCGAACAGGTTGTCGCCGATCTGCGCGCCCGTGGCGAAAAGGTTTGAGGTAAGAAGACATGGCCAAGTCAGCACGTGACAAGATCAAGCTCGTATCCTCCGCGGGTACCGGCTTCTACTACACCACCACCAAGAACAAGCGCAACACTCCGGACAAAATGGAGTTCCGCAAGTACGATCCGGTGGTTCGTCAGCACGTGATCTTCAAGGAAGCCAAGATCAAGTAATCCCGGCCTCCCGGTTCAATGAACGCTCTTCAAAAAACCCGGCTCTGCCGGGTTTTCTTACGTCCCGCCCTCGTGCCATCCTGAACACCCCTTCCCGCAAAGCTCACGTGCCCGAACTGCCCGAGGTCGAAACCACCCGCCGCGGCATCGCACCGCACCTCACCGGCCACACCCTGCGTGAGATCCTGGTGCGCGAACGCCGCCTGCGCTGGCCCGTCCCCGAGGGGCTGGAAACGCTCCTGCGCGGGCAGCAAGTCCGGGATGTCCAGCGACGGGCGAAATACCTGCTGATCGGCTTCGAGCACGGCACCCTCATCGCCCACCTTGGCATGTCCGGCAGCCTGCGCCTGGTCGAACCGGGCACCGCGCTACAGAAGCACGACCACGTCGACATCCGCCTCGATTCAGGCCTGTCTCTGCGCCTGCACGACCCACGCCGCTTCGGTGCCCTGCTGTGGACCGAGGAGAATCCGGAACTGCACCCCCTGCTCGCCAGTCTCGGCCCAGAACCGCTGGGCGAAGAATTCGACGGCGAATACCTCTATCAGGCCCTCCACCGCCGCAAACAGGCCATCAAGACTGCCATCATGGATGGCCATGTAGTGGTCGGCGTGGGCAACATCTATGCCAACGAGGCGCTCTTCCTCGCCGGCATCGACCCCCGCCGCGCCTGCAACCGCATCAGCCGCGAGCGACTGGTCAAACTCGGCGGGCACATCCGGGAGGTGCTGGCCGCCGCCATCGCGCAGGGCGGCACCACCCTGCGCGACTTCGTCAATCCCCAAGGCCGCCCCGGCTACTTCCGGCAAACCCTCAACGTCTATGGCCGAGCAGGCGAGCCCTGCCCCACATGTGGAACACTCATCGCGCACACGGTCATCGGCCAGCGCTCGACGTTCTACTGCCCCGTCTGTCAGCGCTGAGCCCCAGCCGTACGACTCTGGGCTGGCACCCTGGCACGGGCAGTCCGCCTCCTCCACTTGGAACTCCCTGATAAGGGCGTTAAGCCGCCTCGCCAGCCCAGCCAGATCCTCAATGGAAACGCTGAAAAAAATCCATCCATGGATTTTTTCAGCTCGTCTTATCAAGGCGCATGTCCGCGA
>JBMFOY010000051.1:0-12841 GCA_049969375.1 Halothiobacillaceae bacterium
GCCGCAGCCCATCCCCACCCAGACCCTCGCCGAGCGCAGCCTGCAGATGAACCGCCTGCGCGCCGACATCCTCGAACAGAGTCTGCACGACGACATCGTCACGCGCAGCACGGTGCTCACCGCCAACACGACCTACGGCCCGGAGGCTGCCTACCTGCGCGCTTGGGTGGAGAAGGTCGAGCGCGTCGGCAACCTCAACTTCCCGGACGAGGCGCGCCGGAAGAAGCTGAGCGGACGGCTGATCCTCGAAGTGAGTCTGGATGACCAGGGCCGGGTGCAGGCCATGCGCGTGCGCCAATCCTCGGGCGAGCCCGTACTGGATGCAGCCGCGCAGGACATCGTCCGCCTCGCCTCGCCCTTCGCCCCCTTCCCTTCCGAGCTGCGCATGAAGTACGACCAGCTGACCATCATCCGCACCTGGATGTTCGACGCGGGACACGGGCTGGATACACGCTGACTCTTTCCCTGACTCGACCAAGGCACAAACGCGCTTGCCCCTTCCCCATCCATCGCCCGATACTATGCACATGGACGCGACCACCTCCCTCAAGCACCATTTCCTCATCGCCATGCCGCAGATGGGTGACCCGAACTTTGCCCAGACGGTCACCTACATCTGCGAGCACAACGCGGATGGGGCGATGGGCATCGTCATCAACCGGCCGCTCGACATCACCCTCGGCGACATCCTCAACCACCTCGGCATCATGCCCGAGACGAATGAGATCAAGGACCAGCGGGTGCATTTCGGTGGCCCGGTCTCGCTCGAGCGCGGCTTCGTCCTGCATAGCCCGCAAGGGCCGTGGGACAGCACCCTCAACCTGCCGGACGACATCGGCCTGACCACCTCGCGCGACATCCTGCAGGCCATCGGCCACGGCGCAGGACCCGCCAAGCGCCTGGTCGCGCTCGGCTTCGCCGGCTGGGGCGCGGGCCAGCTCGAGCAGGAGATGCGCGACAACGCTTGGCTGAGCACGCCGGCCTCCAGCCACATCCTGTTCGACGTCCCTGCGGAACAGCGCTGGCAGGCCGCCGCCAGCCAGCTCGGCGTGGACCTCAACCTGCTGACCTCGCAGGCCGGTCACGCGTGACGGTTCAGACGACTGCTCTCTGGCTGGGCTTCGACTTCGGCGAGCGACGCATCGGCGTGGCGGTCGGCCAGGCAGTGACCGGCACCGCCCGCCCTTTGCGCGTGTTGCCGACCACAAGCCGCGGCCAGCCAGACTGGCAGGCGATCGAGGATCTGGTGCGCGAATGGCGCCCCGAGGGCGTGGTCGTTGGCGTGCCGCACCGCGACGACGGCAGTGACTACCCCATCACCCCCCAGACCGAACGCTTCGCGCGCCAATTGCACGGCCGTCTCAACCTGCGGGTCGAGACCGTCGACGAGCGCCTGTCCAGCTTCGAGGCCAGCCTGCGCCTCGGCTTCGACAAGCGTACCGCAGCCGTCGACGCCGGCGCTGCCGCCGTCATCCTGGAAACCTGGTTTGCCGAACACATCTCCGCAAAAGGTAGCGATCATGCAGAATCATGACGTCGAAGCCCTGATCCAGCGCATGGTGGACGGCCTGCGCCTACGCATCGACGCGGGCCAGCTGCGCGACCCGCTGATGGTGGGTATTCACACCGGTGGGGTGTGGGTGGCCGGGCGCCTGCATGCGGCGCTGGAGCTTTCCGAGCCGCTCGGCAAGCTCAATATCGCCTTTTACCGCGATGACTTCACCCATATCGGCCTGCACCCTCAGGTATCCCCCTCCAGCTTGCCGTTTGACGTGGAGGGACGCGACGTGATCCTGGTCGACGATGTGCTCCAGACCGGACGCACCATCCGCGCGGCGATGAACGAGCTGTTCGACTTCGGCCGTCCCGCAAAAATCGTCCTCGCCGTGCTCTGTGATCGCCCCGGACGCGAGCTGCCGATCCAGGCCGATATCGTCGGCCAGCGCTTCGACCTGGAAGCACACGAGCAAATCATCCTGCGCGGCCCCGAACCTTTGCGCCTCACCATCGAACAGAAAGCCAGCGAGGAATAAGCCGTGGCCGTGGTCTTCGTGCGCCCCAAGATCCCCAAGCTCGCCCCCGACCCCTGGGCCATCCAGTTCGATGGCGAGGGCCGACTCAAGCACCTGCTGACCATCGAGGGCCTCGGCCCGGAGTGGATCACCCGCATCCTCGACACCGCTGAGTCCTTCCTCTCGGTCACCGGGCGCGATGTAAAGAAAGTGCCGCTGCTGCGCGGCCGCACGGTGGTCAACCTGTTCTTCGAGTCCTCCACCCGCACCCGTACCACCTTCGAGCTCGCGGCCAAGCGCCTCTCCGCCGACGTGCTGAACCTGAACATCAGCACCTCCGCCACAACCAAGGGCGAGTCCCTGCTCGACACCCTGCGCAACATCGAGGCCATGCAAGCGGACATGTTCGTGGTGCGGCATGACAAGTCCGGCGCGGCGCACTTCATCGCCCGCCATGTCGCCCCGCATGTGTCGGTGCTCAACGCCGGCGACGGCCGCCACGCCCACCCGACCCAGGCCCTGCTGGACGTATTCACCATCCGCAAGCTGAAAGGCGATTTCACCAAGCTTCGGGTGGCCATTGTCGGTGACATCCTGCACTCGCGCGTGGCGCGCTCGCAGATCCACGCCCTCAACACCCTCAACACCGGCGAGGTGCGCGTGATCGCCCCGCGCACCCTGCTGCCCGCGCAGGTGGAGAAGCTCGGCGTGCGCGTGTTCCACGACATGCGCGAGGGCCTTGCGGACGTGGACGTGATCATCATGCTGCGCCTGCAGCGTGAGCGCATGGAAGGCGCCCTGCTACCCTCCGAGGACGAATTCTTCCGCCTCTACGGCCTCACCCCCGAAAAGCTCGCCTGGGCCAAGCCGGACGCCATCGTCATGCACCCGGGCCCGGCCAACCGCGGGGTGGAGATCGACTCTAAGGTCGCTGACGGACCGCAATCGGTCATCCTGCAACAAGTCTCGAACGGCATCGCCGTGCGCATGGCGGTGATGAGCCTCTGCATGGGGGCACGGGAAGAATGAGCATGAATAACGCCTATTTCGCCCAAGGTCAGGACATGGACCATCTGCGCCCACCTGAGGGTTGCCGCCCCGGCTACGACTGCCAGAGCTGGATCATCCGCGGCGCGCGGGTCATCGACCCGGCCAGCGGCCTGGACGCGGTCACCGACGTCTTCATCGACAAGGCGGGCATCGTCGGCGTGGGGCAGGCGCCGGCCGGCTTCGCCACCGACAACGTGCTGGAGGCCGCCGGACTGTGGCTGATCCCCGGCGCGATCGATGCTTGGGCGCGCCTGCGCGAGCCCGGCCAGGAACACAAGGCCACGGTAGCGAGCGAGGCGCGCGCCGCCACCGCCTCCGGCATCACCACCGTGTGCGTGCCGCCGGACACCGACCCGGTCATTGACACCCCGGCCGTGGTGCGCCTGATCAAACGCCGTGCCCAGCTCGCCGGAGGCGCGCGCGTCATGTCGATCGGCGCCCTCACCCAAGGCTTGCAGGGCAAGCGGCTGGCGGAGATGGTGGACCTCAAGGAAGCCGGCTGCGTGGCGGTGACCAACACGCTCAAGCCCGTCGAGAACCTCGCCATCGTGCGCCGCGCGCTGGAATACGCCGCCACCTTCGGCATCCTGGTGATCATCCAGCCGCAGGACCCGTCGCTCGCGCACAAGGGCTGCGCCCACGAGGGTGCAGTCGCCAGCCGCCTCGGCCTGCCGGGCATCCCGGTCGCAGCCGAGACCGCCGCCATGGCCCAGGTGCTGGCCCTCATCGAGGAAACCGGTGCGCGCGTGCACTTCGCCAACCTCTCCTCGGCCTCCGCCGTGCGCCAGCTGGAGCGCGCCATCGACGATGGCCTGCCGGTGTCCGGCGGGGTCAGCGCCCACCAGCTGTTCCTGTCCGAGATGGACACCGACGCCTTCGATCCAAACACCCACCTCATCCCGCCGCTGCGCACCCTGCGCGACCGCGACGCGCTGCGCGAGGGTGTGGCGCGCGGGGTGATCTCGGTCATCCATTCCGACCACCAGCCGCACGAGGGCGATGCCAAGGCCGCCCCCTTCCCGGAGGCCGAGCCCGGCATCTCCAGCCTTGAGACCCTGCTGCCGCTGACCCTGCGCCTGGTCGAGGATGGCGTGCTACCCCTGCACGACGCCCTGCAGCGCATCACCTCGGGCCCCGCACAACTGCTCGGCCTTGCGGCGGGCCGCATCGCCCCCGGCCTGCGCGCCGATCTGTGCCTGTTCGACCCCGAGACCGCCTGGACTCTGGATGCCGATACCATGCTCAGCCGCGGCCGCAATACCCCGTTCCATGGATGGGACTTCAATGGCCAGATCACCCATACCTGGGTGGCGGGGCGGTTGGTGTTTCAGCGCCTCGGTCTGAGTTGAGGAACCTCACCCTTCCAATAAATGCCGAATCGCCGCACCCGCCAGCATCATGCCGAACAGGTTCGGCATGTAGCTGATGGTGCCGTTCACTGCCCGGGCGCGCCCCGGAACATCGCCGCCGACCGGCTCGTGCGGCAGGGCCTTGATCGGCATTTCCCAGGAATAGACCACCGGGCTGTTGAGCGCCGCGCCGCGCTCGCGCAAGGCCTTGCGCAGTTCGCGCGCCAGCGGGCACGTATGGGTCTGGTTGAGGCTACTTATGCCCACCTTGCTCACGTCCAGCCGCCCCCCCGCGCCAAGACTGGAATAGACCGGCACATGATGGCGCTGGCAGGCGTGGATCAGCGCCGCCTTGCACGCAATGCTGTCGATGCAGTCGAGCACAAGATCGAAGCCACCCTCGCGGATCAGCCCCTCGGCCTGCTCCTGGCGCAGAAATTCGAGGCACACCTCCACCTCAAGATCGGGTCGGATATCACGCAGGCGTTCAGCCATCGCCTCCGCCTTGCGCCGGCCGAGGGTCGAGTGCAGCGCGACCAGCTGGCGGTTAAGATTGGTTAGGTTGACCGTATCGTGGTCGAGCAGGGTCATTCGGCCAATCCCGGCACGCGCCACCGCCTCGGCCACCGCGCCACCCACGCCCCCGACCCCGGCGATGAGCACGTGCTTGGCCGCGAGCCGCGCCAGCCCCTCATCGCCAAGCAGGATACGGGTGCGCTGGTGCATGTCGGCGGTCATGGGGAAGGCCTCGGGAAGCGGAACAGGGAGGCGGCATTCTGCCATGTGATGGCCGCCATCGCCTCAGGAGGCATGCCATGCAACTCGGCTAGCACGGCCAAGGTGTCGGTGACGAGGGCGGGTTCGTTGGGGAACCCCCGACCGTACGGCGGCTGGTCGGGGGCGTCGCTCTCCAGCAAAAGACGCTCGGCAGGGAGCTTGGCGACCACTTTCCGCAGCCGTGCGGCACGGGGATGGGTGATCGCCCCGCCGATGCCAAGATGGAAGCCGAGCCTTAGCAAGCGCTCGGCCTGCTGCAGACTGCCATGGAAGCCATGCACCACCCCGCGCAGGCCGGAGAAGCGACCAAGATGCATGGCCAGCACATCCTCGCTCTTGTGCGCATGCAGGATGACGGGCAGGTCGCGCTCGCGCGCAAGGCGCAGCTGGGGCAGCAGCCACTGCTCCTGCTCCTCACGACTGGGCCGACCGAGGCCGAAGTCCAGCCCGCACTCGCCCACCGCCACGGCCCCTGCTTGGTCGAGCCAGATAAGTAGTCGCGCGAGCGCGGCGGGAGGATGCACAAACCAGGGATGCAGACCCAAGGCCACACCGACTGCGGGATGGCGGCGGGCAAGGCGCAGCAACACCGGCCAGTCGCGCGCCTGGGCGGCCACGCCGAGCAGGACATCAACCCCGGCTGCATGCGCCCGCGCCAGCACCGCCGCCCGGCTGCCGGCAAGACGCACATCGGCGATGTGGCAGTGGCTATCGTAGAGGGGCATGCAAAGGATTGTCCGCGACTGGCTTTATAGTATGGTGGCACGGATTGGCATCAGGTCCCCCATGAACATATCCACCATCCTCGGCATCCTCATTGGCCTCGCCCTGATCGGCGGCTCCATCGCCCTGACCGCCGAGGACTTCTGGATGTTCATCAACCTGCCCAGCCTGATCATGGTGCTGGGCGGGACCATCTCCGCCACGCTGATCAGCTATCCGATCAGCGAGCTGCGCAACGTGTTCAAGGTATTCGGCATCGTCCTGCGCAACGAGAAGCTCTATGCGCGCCAGGACCTGGACGAACTGGTCGACGTCAGCAAGCTGATGTTCCAGGGCCAGTTTCAGAAGGCTGATGAGCGCCTGAACATGATCAAGAACCCGTTCCTGCGCACCGGCATTCAGCTGGTGCTGGATGGCTCCAGCACCGACGACATCACCAGCCTCTTGCAATGGCGCATCGCACGGATGCGCGCGCGCGAGCGGGCCGAGGCGCAGATCTTTCGCACCATGGCCGCCTTCGCCCCCGCCTTTGGGATGCTCGGCACCCTCCTTGGCCTGATCAATATGCTCTCCTCCATGGATGCCGCAGGCTTCGAACACATTGGCAAGAACATGGCGCTGGCGATGATCACCACCCTCTATGGCATCACCCTATCCAACCTCGTGTTCAAGCCCGTCGCGCTCAAGCTTGAGCGCCGCACAGAGCAGCGCGTCATGCTCATGAACATGGTCGTGGAGGGAGTCATGATGATGCATGAAAAACGCAGCCCGGCCTTTATCCGCGAGGCCATTCACTCCTTCCTCGCGCAGTACGAAGACGAGCTGCACGACGAGGGCCGCCCGACCAGCATACCCAACCGAGGCCGCCGTGGCTGAAGCTGCCCCCTCCGCAAAGACGACGCCTCCCGAGGCAGATGATCATGGGGCGATGGCCCACGGGCGCCATGCCGCCCGCTCCATGCGCCATCGCCCCTGGCAACAGGCATGGGATAACAGCCTGCGCGACGAGATCGAGGACGAGCAGGGCTGGCTCTTAACCTTTGGCGATTTGATGTCGCTGCTGCTGGTGATGTTCGTCTTTATCGTCGCCTTTGCCAGCTTCGAGCCCGAACGCTATGCCGCAAGCCAAGCCTCTCAGCCTGCGCAGACACCCACCGAGCCTCAAACCACACCACCGCCTGAACCACCGCCCCCACCTCCCAGCGAGAGCGCGCCCGAGCCTGAACTTGACCCCGCCTTCAAAACCCTCGGCCACGATGTCCAGGTGAGCGTGGAAAAAGGTCAGATCAACCTCCAAATCCCAGATAACATTCTTTTTGCCCCTGGCGCTGCCGAACTGGATGGCAAGGGCGTGCCCATCCTCGACCGCATCGCCGAGCTGCTCAAGAGCAGTCACTATGCGATCTCAATTGAGGGTCACACCGACAACCTCCCCATCCGCACCCCTCGCTTCCCCTCCAATTGGGAGCTTTCTGCCAGCCGCGCAGCCGCCGTGCTGCGCTACCTCATCGAACGCGGGGTCGAGCCTACGCGGATGCGCGCGATTGGCTATGCCGACACTCGCCCAATCGCTGCCAATGACACGCCCGAGTCACGCGCCAAAAACCGCCGCGTGACCCTTGTGCTCCACGCCCCATCTGCACCTGATGCCCCATATAACCCATGAGCATGCCTCTAGACTTTACCCTCCATCCCCGCTTGGCTGCAGATACGGTTGAGGTGACCGTGCTGACACTCTGCCAGGTTCGGCTCATGCATGACGCCCACTACCCCTGGCTGATCCTGATCCCGCAACGCAGTGGGCTGCGTGAGCTCCATGAGCTGAGCGAGGACGATCAGTTTCAACTTATGCGGGAGTCCAGCCATGTCGCGCGTTTTATGACCCAGTTGTTTCATCCTGAGAAACTCAATATCGCCGCGCTGGGCAACCTTGTGCCCCAGCTGCACATCCACCACATCGCACGCTACTCGGATGACCCCGCCTGGCCGCACCCGGTGTGGGGGGCATACCAAGGCCAAACCTTACGCCCCCCAAGCGCTTGCCGCGCGCGTCACGGCGCTACGCGAGGCACTCGCCGCCGCATCCTGAGGATGGCATCGATATTGATGCTGTCATGCTTCTCGTATTAGATTTCGCGCTCAACCACCAATGTGAGGATCACACGTAATGTCTAGCGCAGCACTGATGGGACTGACTCTCTTGGTCATCGGCGACAGCCACATGGCCACCCCTAACTACCTGATCGGCCCACTGCATGACCAGCTCATGGCCCAAGGTGCCAAGGTCCATAGTATTGGCGTTTGCGGTGCGCATGCCGCGGACTGGACCAAGGTCACCCCAGGGGACTGTGGGCGCGCCGAGCGCACCGGCGAGGCCCCTGCGCAAAAAGTGAACGAAGGCGCCACCACCACGCCCATCAAGGATCTGATCCAGCAAGACAAACCGCAAGCCGTGGTGGTGGTGATTGGCGATACCATCGGCTCATACAAAAATCCCGAGTTTCCTAAGAGCTGGGCCTACGCTCAAGTGACGACCTTGACCAAGGCCATCGCCGATGCGGGCACGGCCTGCTACTGGGTCGGTCCCGGCTGGAGCAACACCCCTGGGCGTTTTAACAAGACCAATGAGCGGGTCAAAGAAGTCAACGCCTTCCTCGCTGAGAATGTTGCCCCCTGCACTTACGTCGACTCCACCACCTTCTCCCAGCCCGGTGAATGGAAGACCATCGACGGTCAACACTACACCACCAAGTATTATCAAAGCTGGGCCGAGGGCATCACCAACGCCATCCTGCAAAACCCACCCAAGAAATGAAAGCGCTCCTCCACGCACTGATCCTGCTTGGGCCTGCCGTAGCCCTCGCCGCTCCGCAACTCTATGAGACGGGGCCGGCCGAGGATGCGGCCTTTGTCCGCTTTGTCGACGCCCTGCCCAGCCCGGTGACCATACGCTCGGGCAAGGGGGCTGCGATTGGCTTGACGCCAAGCGATCCCAGCACGCCTTGGCAGGCCGTCAAGGCGCGCACCCCCTTGCGCGCGCAGCTTGAATACAACGGCAAGCAGCAACAGGTCGAGGTTACCGCTAACCCCGGCGAGTTTGTCACCCTCGCTGCGCTTGCTGACGGCCAAGAAGGCTGGACGATTGGCATGGGGCGCGAAAAGGCGGGTGACTTCTCCGCCCACAAGGTTGCCCTGGGGTTGATGAATCTCACCCCAAGCTGCAGCCCGGCAAGCATCAAGCTCGCTGGCAAGGACCTTGGCATCATCGAGGGTGTGGCGCCCAATACAGCGCAAAGGCGCATGATCAACCCCCTTAGCCTCGCTGTCGATCTCTATTGTGGGACAGCGCGCGTGGCCGAGGGCGTCAACCTGGGCACCCTGCGCCCAGGCGAGCGTTGGACCTTGCTTATCACCCCTGAGGCATCCAAGGTCAAGCTCCTACCCGTGCTTGATCGGCTGCCTTAAGGCAGCATTGTGGGCCACGGACGATGGTCTTTGCCTCACTTGAATTCCTTGGGCTGTTCTTTCCCCTCTTTCTTTTGAGCTATGCCCTTACTCCAAGGCCATGGCGCAATTTAACCCTGCTCTTTTTTAGCTGGGTCTTCTATGCCTGGTGGAGCCCATCCTTTCTCTGGGTCTTGATTGGCGTCACCGCCATTGCCTTTGGCACCGGCCTACTTTTGGACAAAACCCGCTCCGAAACGGGGCGAGGCTGGGTGCTCGGCCTTGCCATCGGCCTGTTGACGGCGCTCTTGGCGTACTACAAATACGCCAACCTGGTTGTTGAAACCGTACTTCAACCCCTCGTTCAGTCCCAAGGCCAGACCTTGGCCTGGGAGCGCCTGATCCTGCCGATTGGCATCTCCTTCATCGTGCTTCAAGCCATCTCCTACATGGTCGATGTCTATCGCCGCACTGTGCATGTCGAGCGCGATTTCATCGCCTTTGCCGCCTACAAGGCGATGTTCTCGCAGCTGATCGCCGGCCCCATCGTGCGCTACTCACATGTCGAAAAAGAACTGCACGGTCGCCCCTTTGACCTTGAGCACATCGCCGCAGGACTGCGTTACTTCATGGTCGGCCTGTCCATGAAGGTTTTGATCGCCGACACCCTTGCCCCGCTGGCCGACGCATGCTTCGCCTTGCCGCAACCGAGCATGGCCGATGCGTGGCTTGGTACCTTGGCCTATGGCATGCAGCTCTTTTTCGACTTCGCCGGCTACAGTGCCATGGCCATCGGGATTGGCCGCATGCTCGGCTTTCAGTTCCCCGAAAACTTTGATGCTCCGTATATCTCACGCTCCATCCAGGAGTTCTGGCAGCGCTGGCATATGACCCTCGGCAGCTGGCTGCGCGACTACATCTACATCCCCCTCGGAGGCAACCGCGTCGCCGCCTGGCGCGTCTATCTGAACCTGATGATCATCATGGCCATCTCCGGCCTCTGGCATGGCGCAGATAGCCTCAACTTCCTGCTCTGGGGGCTCTTGCATGGCACCGCCATGGTCGTCCAACGCCTCTGGCAGCGACACGGCGGCCCCAAACTCCCAGCATGGCTTGCCTGGGCAATCACCATGGGCTTCGTCTTCTCCGCCTGGACCTTATTCCGCGCCCATGACCTCGCCGGGGCCTGGGCCATGTATCAGGGGCAATGGGGCATGCATGGCCTGGGCTTGAGCGATGAGATCGCGCTCGTGCTGCGCCCGGTGCATATCATCACCCTCGTGGTCGCATGCATTGCGGCCACCTGGCCGTTCTGGCGGGTGCGACTGAGCGCACTGTCCACCCCACGCCCCATAAGCAACGTGCTCTATCTCTGGCCCGTGTTGGGCGCCTTCGCGGCCACGGCACTCATGGCCAGCCGGGGCGCGTCTCCTTTCCTCTACTTCCAGTTCTGAAGTCATGTCCAGCCACGCCCAGCCTACCCCGACGCCGCGCTGGCTTGCCTGGGTCATCGTGCTCAGCTTCACCGCCTTGCTTAGCGGGCTTGTGATAAGCAATCTTTTCGCCCTCACCCAAGGTGAGCTCTCCAAGCTGGAGAAAAATGGCTGGCACGACTTTGCGCACGGCGCGCCCATGCGTGCCTTAGCCGAAGACCTGCGCACCACCCCCCTTGCCGCATGGCTTGGACAACGCCAGCGCGAACTGGCTTGGATCACCCTCGATGATCTCGGGCCACGTGTACGCCAAGGCTGCCCCGGCTGGCTGTTTTTGACCGACGAGCTAACCATCCACCCGCAGGGCGCAGAACATGCCAAGGCGCGTGCCCATCTGGCGCTTACCGTGCAACGCGCGCTCCAGGCGCGCGACCAACGCCTTCTGATCGCCGTGGTACCCGATAAGACCCGGGTCGAGCAGGATCATCTGTGCGAGCTCAAGCGCCCCGCGCGGCTCGCCTCTCGCTATCAAGACTGGATCGCCTCGCTTGGCGTACTCGGCATGGAAGTCATCCCCCTCGACCAGCCCCTTTTGGAGGTCAAGGCTGCCCTTGGCAGCGCCTATGACCGCACCGACACCCACTGGCGATGGGAGGGGGCCGAGGCCGCCGCGCAAACCATCGCCGCACGCCTTCGCGCCTTGGGTTTCAAACCCCAACCTGAGCGCCTCTACCAACACCATCTTGGCCCCATCCAGCCACGCTGGGGCGACCTGGTCCGCCTCGCTGGACTCAATGAACTCCCGGAAGACCTGCGCCCCCCACCGGATGAGGTGGCGGGCCTGCATTTTGAGGCCCTCCCCCAGGCGCACGCTCAAGTTGAAGAAATCACAGCCGACATACTCTTCGGTGAGCATGCCGCTACGCGCGTGACCCTGGTCGGCACATCCTTCTCGCGCAATGCCTCCTTTGCCGATTTTCTGGCCGAGGCATTGCACACCGACCTCGGGAATCTGGCCAAGGATGGCGGGGGCTTTGCCCAGTCCATGCTGACGTTTGTCACCCAGGATCTCAACAAAACGGGGTCAGGGTGGGTGATCTGGGAGATCCCGGAACGGGTCCTGGAAGAACCGCTCAGCCAGGCCGAACAAGCCCTGGCCGTAGAGCTTGCCAAGGCACGATAGACATCCCCACAATGCGTGTCCTTTTACAACGTTACAAGCGCGATGTTCTGCGCAATTGGGTTAAACTTCCCGCATCTTACCAGGCCGTTGAATAACGTCACAGGATGGCCCGATGCAAGGCGCACGAAGCGCAGCGACCAAGACATATCAAGTAAATAGGCGAGGGAGGGAGCTCCGCGCAATGCCGCAGATGGCCCACTGCAGTCGTTTTTCAATGGCCTATTATCCCTCCACTGCTAAGGTAAAACAATTTGCAAGGTATTTTAACTTTTGCCTCGCTAGCATTGGGACTGGCCATAACCCTACTGTTTGGTCCTCAATGGGGGATCATCATGGGCGCGATGATCTATTTTGCGGGTAATAATTTCTTGCTCAATCAAGAAGTCAACAAGCTCAAGGCCAGGATCAACAAGGTTATCGATGATCTCCCCGATCTGATGCGCGATCTACCCAATCAGTCCAAACCAACGGCTGTAGCCCCCTCTTTGGACCAACAAACGCCTATCGCCCCACAGCCTGGCGATGCCCTCGAACAACGCATGCAGGCCCTTGATAGCAAACTTGACCTCTTGATCAAACACGTACACGGGTCGAGCAGCCCGTCTCAGGGACCAGCACAGACCGCCCCCCAACCCAACTTACCTGCATCCCTCTCCCGGACGCGCTCCAATGAGCCAGCCGAGGTTGCTCCTGCCGCCGACGGGGAGCTCCATGAGATACGCAATATGCTGCTGCAACTGGTCGAAGCGATGGCCGTGCGACAGGACTCCCCAGGGAATCCCCCGCCCCAGCCATCCGTACTCCATCCCCCGTCTGTCCAAGCCGAATCAGCGAACGATCGCAAACTCTCCATCGAGGAACTTCGAGCAG
>JBMFOY010000052.1:0-12686 GCA_049969375.1 Halothiobacillaceae bacterium
GCTGGCGGCCGCCGCCGCCCTCGCGTTCGAAGATGTCGACGATTCCCCGCTCATCCTGCTCTTGGCTGAGGTCGATTTCGATGAGGCGCGCTTCCTCGCCAAGCTGGACGAGGTCGTAGCCCGGCATGGCTGGTGCATCGTGGTCGCCGCCGAGGGACTGATGTGCGGCGACCAGTTCTGCGCCCAGGCCGCCACCAGCCCGACCTTCGGCCACGAGCAGCTCGGCGGCCTGGCCCCGCGCCTCGCCCAACTCACCCGCGGGCGCGGCTACAAGACCCACTGGGCGGTGTCCGACTACTTCCAACGTTCCGCCCGCCACCTCGCCTCGCGCGTGGACGTCGAGCAGGCCTACGCCTGCGGCGCTGCGGCGGTCAGTCTCGCGCTTGAGGGGCGCACCGACGTGATGGTCGCCATCCGCCGTACCTCGGATGAGCCCTACCTGTGGACCCTTGAAGGCGTGCCACTGGAGGCGGTGGCCGACGTGGAGCTGCCGGTCCCTGCGGACTACATCCGGGCCGATGGCTACGGCATCACCGCTGCGGCGCGCCGCTACCTGCGCCCCCTGATCCAGGGCGAGGACATCCCACCCTTCCGCGACGGCCTGCCCGCCTTTGCCGAACTGCGCCTGGCGCGCGTGTCGAAAAGGCTGGCGCCATGGACGGGCAAACCCTAAGGAAACTCTGAAAAAATCCATCCATGGATTTTTTCAGCTCGTCTTATCAAGGCGCATGTCCGCGACGGACTCCGCGAATCAACGACGGAACTCATTGTTCGCGTTGGGGCATCCTGCCCCAAACCGGAAACGCTGAATGATTCAGCGTTTCCCTAAGTCCATGTGCTACAGTTGACTCGTCGGCACCATCGGAAGTGGACGAGCGATGCAGGACCTTTGCGGCTACTTTGACCTCACCGGGCAGAGCCTGTGGCTGGACAACCTCTCCCGCGCCCTCCTCCTCGAAGGCAGGCTGAAGCAGGCCATCGACCAGCTCGGCATCCGCGGGGTGACCTCCAACCCCAGCATCCTCGATCGGGCTCTGCGCGAAAAGCCCGTCTACTACCGCGCGGACCTGCGCAACCTCTACCGCGAGCATGGCGACGCCGAGGCCGTCTACGAGCGGCTGGTCGCGCGCGACGTACAGCTGGCCTGCGACCTGCTCACCCCCGCCTGGGAGGCGGGCGAAGGGTGGGATGGCTATGTCAGCTGGGAGGTCTCGCCGCAGCTCGCGCACGATGTGGCGGGCACCGTGACCGCGGCCAAACGCCTGCGCGGGCTGGCCGAGCGCGACAACCTGATGATCAAGGTGCCGGCCACCGCGGCGGGCGTGCGGGCCTTCGCGGAGCTGGTCGCGCAAGGCATCAGCGTCAACGTCACCCTGATCTTCGGCCTGCCCCAGCTGGAAGCCGTGTTCCGCGGCTATCTGGACGGGTTGCGGCGCTGGATCGCCAGCGGCGGCGAACCGCGGGCGGTGCGTTCTGTGGCCAGCGTCTTTCTCTCCCGCGTCGATACCCTGGTGGATGCCCGCCTGGAGGCCATGGGCACGCCTCAGGCCCTCGCCCTGCGCGGCCGCGCCGCGCTCGCCCTGGCCGCCCGCAGCCAGGCCCTCTACATGAAGATCTTCCACGGCCCCGAATTCGCCGATCTGCGCGCCGTCGGGGCCCGCCCGCAGACCCCGCTGTGGGCCAGCACCGGCACTAAAAACCCGGCCTACAGCGATCTTTTGTATGTGGAGCCCCTCATGTGGCCGGAGACCATCAACACCCTGCCGGATGCTACCCTCGCCGCCCTGGCCGATCACGGCCGGATCGAGCGCCACGCGGGGGCTGATCTGGCGCAGGAGGAGGCTCATGTCGCCCGCCTTGCCGGACTCGGCATTGATCTCGACGGCGCCGTGGCCGCGCGCCTGCAGGAGGACGGGCTGGCCCTATTCCAGGACAGCTACGACCGCCTGCTCGCCTTGGTCGCCACGGCTGCCCCGCCATCGGCGCCATGATCACCGTGAGCGAGGCAACCACGGGCGCCTCCCCGCGCCACCCCGCCAGCTCGGCTCGACGATCAACCGCATCGCTGGCACCGCCGCGCTGGTGCTAACCCTGGCGGTGAGCGCGCTCACCTTCGTGTTCGGCTACCCGTACCAGATCGGCGCCCTGCAGACAGAGGCCGTACTGCAGGCCCGCCTGCTTGGCGGGGCAGCCGGCGGGAAGAAGGTCCCGGCCGACTTGAGCGGCCTCGTCCCCCTGTTCCTGCGCGATACGCTGCACGGTGGAGCGGAACAACGTGCGTTGCTGAACACGCGCGGCGATACGGTCGCGAAGGCGGGGCAGACGCCCCGCCTCCCCGTCATCAGGCACCGGGTACCAATCCTCGTCGAGCAGCAGGTGATTGGCATGGTAAGCCTAGAGCACTCGCTGCGCCCGCTGCTGATCGTCTCCGCCCTCATGCTCTTGCCGGGAGCCTTCCTCGGCTTCCTGCTCTACCACCTGCTGCGCCTCTACCCGCTGCGCACCCTGCGCTTTGCCTTGCAGGAGATCGCCGAGCGACGCCAGGCCGAGGACCGGCTGCAGCAGTCGCTCTCCTTGTTCGCCACCACCCTTGAATCCACCGCCGACGGCATCCTGGTGGAGGATGGCCAGGGACGGATGGTGGTGGCAACCAGCGCCTGATGGCGATGTGGCGGCTGCCCGCGCCGATCGGCGAGATCGACAATGAGGAGGCCTGGTCGCTGATCCTGCGCCAGCTGCGCGATCCCAACCACTTCCTGCGGATACGGCGTGAACTGGCCGCCGAGCCCGAGCGCGAGGGCCGCGAAACCCTTGAGCTGATCGATGGCCGGGTATTCGAATAGCACTCTCGCCCCGAATGGGTGGAGGGGATGGCCATCGGCCGGGTGTCGAGCTTTCGTGATGTGAGCGAACGACGCCGGGCCGAGGCCCTGATGGCGGTGGAGAAGCGCGTACTGGAGATGGTGGTCGGCGGCGATGCAATCGCGGAAGCGATGACCGTGCTCGCACGCAGTCTGGAGGAGCTCTCCGGGCAGATGTTCTGCGCCATCCTGTTCCGCGAGAGCGAGGAGGCAACTACCTTCAGCATCTCCACCGGCCGCGGCCTGCCCAAGACCTATGCCGAGATCCTCGCCGCCGGCCTGGTCTGCGGCGCGGAGGCCCTGCTGCGCTGGCAACGGCCGGAGGTGGGGCTGGTCCCGCCGGGCGTGTTCGTGCCGCTTTTGGAGGAGGTCGGCCTCATCGACCAGGTCGGCAAGAGATCACCGAGAGCATGCTCATGCTCGATCCCGGGCATGCCGCCGAGGTGCTGCTGCGCATCCAGGCGATGGGGGTGACCCACATCGACATCGATAACTTCGACACCGGCTACTCCTCGCTCGCCTACATCAAGCGCTTCCCCATCAGCGCGGTGAAGATCGATCAGTCCTTCGTACGCGGCATCCCGCACGACGAGGAGGACGCCGCCATCGCCAGCGCCGTGGTCGCCATGGCCCACTCCCTGCGCATGCGCGCCATCGCCGAGGGGGTGGAGAACGACGCCCAGCTCGCCTATCTGCGCGCACTGGGTTGCGACGAGATCCAGGGCTACCACTTCAGCAGGCCCCTGACCGCCGAGGCGTTCAGGGAACTGCTCGGCCGGCAGGCCGGACAAGCCGACGCGCAGCGCCTGTAGCAGGCGCAGGAGTGCCCCGGATGCCGCTCAACGCGGGCTTCCGAAGAATGGAGGAGGGAGGGCTTGTTCGCCCATCCCCTGGAGGGGCTCAGACCGGCGGCAAGTCCGGAATAGGCGCCTCCCCGCCCTTCCCCGCCTCGGTCGCACCATGCAGGACATCTTCCCCGCCGAAGTTCATGCGCCACTCCAGGTCGCGGCGGGAGTCGCACTGGCGCAGCGCCTCCTCCTTGCTGATCAAGCCCTGCTGGTAGAGGTCGAACAGGGCCTGGTCGAAGGTCTGCATGCCGCTCACCCCGCCTTTGGCCATGACGGCGGGGATCTCGTCCACCCGTCCGCGGCGGATCAGGTCGCTGATGTAGGGTGAGTTGAGCATGACTTCGACCGCCGGCAGGCGCTTGCCGTCCACGCCCATCACCAGGCGCTGGGAGATGATGGCTTTGAGGTTGAGCGAAAGGTCCATCAGCAGTTGGTCACGCGCCTCGGGCGGGAAGAAGCGAAGCATACGGTCGAGCGCCTGGTAGCTGTTGGTGGAGTGCAGGGTGGAGAGGCACAGGTGGCCGGTATCAGCGAAGGCGATGGCGTGGCTCATCGTCTCCTTGTCGCGGATCTCGCCGATCAGGATCACGTTCGGCGCCTCGCGCATCGCCTCCTTCAAGGCGCTGGCGTAGGAGTGGGTGTCCACCCCGACCTCGCGCTGGTTGACGATGGAGCGACCGTGCCTGAAGGCGAACTCCATGGGGTCTTCGATGGTCAGCACATGGCCGGTGCGGTTCTTCACCCGGTGGTCGATCATGGCGGCAAGGGTGGAGGACTTGCCCGAGCCGGTGGCGCCGACCACAAGGATGAGGCCGTTGTTCCCCATCACCAGCTCACGCAGATGCAGCGGCAGGCGCAGCTCCTCGAAGCTCGGGATGCGCTCCTTGATGTGGCGGATGACCGCCGCGATCTCGCCGCGCTGCATGAACACGTTGACGCGGAAACGGCCATGCCCCTCGATTGAAATCGCGAGGTTAAGCTCCAGCTGCTGCTCAAAACGAGCAATCTGCTCAGGCGAGAGGATGGGGAAGATGATCTTCTTCACCCCCCCGGGCGGCAGCGGGGCCTGGCCAATGGGGCGCATCTCGCCCTCGATCTTGACCTGCGGCGGGGCGCCGGTGGTGAAGAACAGGTCGGAACCACCGCGCTCGGCAAGCAACCGCAGATAGGGGTCAAGTTGCAGGGTCGGGCTGGGAGGTGGAGTGCTCATGCTGCCTTATCTCATCCGTAGGCCGGGGCTCGCGCCCTCGTCATCGTCCCTGAAGCTGATGTTTTCGGTGTCCGCCATCAGGTCGCGGCTCCGTCCGCGCTTGCTGTTCAGTTTGATGGCCAGACGCAGATCATTGATGGAGTCGGCATTGCGCAGGGCCTCCTCGAAGCTGATCTTGCCTGCCTCGTAGAGGTCGAACAGGGCTTGGTCGAAGGTCTGCATGCCGCTCTCGCGCGAGCGCTTCATCAAATCCTTCATCTCGTGCACCTTGCCCTGGAAAATCAGGTCGGCCATCAGCGGGGTGTTGATCAACACCTCCACCGCCGGGACCCGCCCCTTGCCGTCCTCGGTGCGACACAGGCGCTGGGAGATGATGGCCTTGAGGTTGAGCGAGAGGTCCATCAACAGCTGGGGGCGGCGCTCCTCGGGGAAGAAGTTGATGATGCGGTCCAGCGCCTGATTGGTGTTGTTGGCGTGCAGGGTGGACAGGCACAGGTGGCCGGTCTCGGCGAAGGCGATGGCGTGGTTCATCGTCTCGCGGTCGCGGATCTCGCCGATCAGGATCACATCCGGGGCCTGGCGCAGGGTGTTCTTCAGCGCCACATCATAACTTTCCGTGTCCACTCCCACCTCGCGCTGGGTGACCAGGCATTTCTTGTGGTTATGGACAAACTCGATCGGGTCCTCGATGGTGATGATGTGCCCCTGGCTGTTCTCATTACGGTAGTCCACCATCGAGGCGAGCGAGGTCGATTTGCCCGAACTGGTGGCGCCCACAAAGATCACCAGGCCGCGCTTGGTCATGGCCAGCTCACGCAGGATGCCGGGCAGTTGCAGCGCCTCGAAGCTCGGGATGTCGGCGCGGATCAGGCGCAGCACCATGCCCACCGCGCCGCGCTGGGTGAAGGCGTTGACGCGGAAGCGCGCCACCCCGGGCAGGGCGATGGCAAAATTGAGCTCATGCTTCGCCTCAAACTCCGCGGTCTGCTTGTCGTTCATGATGGAACGGGTCAAGAGATCGCAGTGGGTGTTCGACAGGGATTGGGTGGTAAGCGCTGTCACCAAGCCGTTGAGCTTGACGGAAGGCGGCGCGCCGGCGGTGATGAACAGGTCAGAAGCCCCGCTCTCCACCATCCGCCGCAGCAAGTCGTGGATGTAGCCGATGGCCTGACTGCGATCCATGAGGGTGCTCCTTAGAAGTCAGCCTTGTTGGCGGCTGCCGAGCGGGCCGTCTCACGGGTGATGATGTTGCGCGCCACCAGCTCCTTGAGATTCTGGTCGAGGGTCTGCATGCCGTGCTGCTGGCCGGTCTGGATGGCCGAGTACATCTGCGCGATCTTGTTCTCGCGGATCAGGTTGCGGATCGCTGGGGTGCCGATCATGATCTCGTGCGCCGCCACGCGGCCGCCACCGACCTTCTTGAGCAGGGTCTGCGAGATGACCGCGCGCAGGGACTCGGACAGCATGGCGCGCACCATGTCCTTCTCCGCCGCCGGGAACACGTCGATGATCCGGTCGATGGTCTTGGCCGCGCTGGAGGTGTGCAGGGTGCCAAACACCAGGTGGCCGGTCTCGGCACCGGTCAGGGCCAGACGGATGGTCTCCAGGTCGCGCATCTCACCCACCAGGATCACGTCCGGGTCCTCGCGCAGGGCAGAACGCAGGGCGTTATTGAAGCTATGGGTGTCGCGGTGCACCTCACGCTGGTTGATCAGCGCCTTCTTGCTCTGGTGGACGAACTCGATCGGGTCCTCGATGGTGAGGATGTGCGAGTACTCGTTCTCGTTGATATGGTTGATCATCGCCGCCAGGGTGGTGGACTTCCCCGAACCAGTCGGCCCCGTCACCAGCACGATGCCGCGCGGCTGGTCGGCAATCTCCTTGAAGATCTTGGGCGCATTGAGATCCTCAAGCGTCAGAACCTTGCTGGGAATGGTGCGAAAGACCGCGCCCGCACCCCGGTTCTGGATGAAGGCGTTGACACGGAAGCGGGCAAGGCCCGGGATCTCGAACGAAAAGTCGGTCTCGAGGTTGTCCTCGTACTCCTTGCGCTGCTTATCATTCATGATGTCGTACACCATGCCGTGTACGTCCTTGTGCTGCAGCGCCGGGGCGTTGATGCGGCGGATGTCGCCATCCACACGGATCATCGGGGGTTCACCGGCAGAGAGGTGCAAATCCGAGGCCCCGTTCTTCACCGAAAAGGCCAGCAAGGTTTCAATATCCATGGCGTACCCTAAACGAAGGATGGAAATTCAACGATGACTGAAGGTACTTCGGTCACCGGCCGCACGCAACCGCAGGCAGGCTGCACGGGGCTTGATGCGGTGCGCGCAAGGCTCGCCCGCGCCTTGGCCGAAGCCGGACGGGTGCCGGACGGTGCGCGCCTGGTGGCGGTCAGCAAGACCGTACCCGCCGAGCGCCTGCGGGAGGTGTTCGCCTGCGGCCAGCGGGCCTTCGGCGAGAGTTACGTGCAGGAGGCCCTGACAAAACAGGAGGCGCTTGCCGACCTTGCCATCGAGTGGCACTTCATCGGCCCGCTGCAGTCCAACAAGACCCGCCCGGTGGCCGAACGCTTTGCCTGGGTGCACAGCGTGGACCGGCTGCGCATTGCCGAACGGTTGAGTGCACAAAGGCCCGCGGATTTACCGCCCTTGAACGTCTGCCTCCAGGTGAACATCGACCGCGAAGCGACCAAGTCCGGCGTGGCCCCGGAGGAGGTGAGCGACCTCGCGCAGGCCGTGGCGCGACTGCCGCGCCTGGCCTTGCGCGGCCTGATGGCCATCCCCGCCCCCACCATGGACCCGGCCACCCAGAGGGAGGCCTTCCGCCGCGTACATGCGCTGTTCGAGCTGCTTCGGGCCGAGGGGCTGCCGCTGGACACCCTGTCGATGGGCATGTCCAACGACCTCGATGCGGCCGTGCTCGAGGGCGCCACCCTCGTGCGCGTAGGCAGCGCCATTTTTGGTGCGCGTCCGCGCCCTGGCCACTGACCACAAACTTTCTGCTAGTCTCCATCCACCGAGAACCGCATCCAGGACACCATGAACGACAAACCCCAGATTGCCTTCATCGGCGGCGGCAACATGGCCCGCGCCCTGGTGGGCGGACTGATCCGCAACGACCATCCGGCGGAGCGCCTGTGCGTCGCCGACCCCCATGCCGAGGCCCGCGCCCAGCTCGAAGGCTTGGGCGTGTGCACCTTGGCCGACAACCTCAAGGCCATCGAGCAGGCCCAGGTCGTCGTCCTTGCCGTCAAGCCGCAGGCGCTCGGCCCCGTGGCGCGCGAACTGGCGCCCGCCCTGCGCCCCGATCAGCTGGTGATCTCGATCGCCGCCGGGGTGCGGGTGGCCACCCTGCGCCGCTGGCTGGGCGGCCATGCGCGCATCGTGCGCGCCATGCCCAACACCCCGTCGCTGGTGCAGGCCGGGGCAACCGGCCTGTTCGCCCCGGCCGAAGTCAGCGCCGCCGAGCGCGCCCTGGCCGAGTCCATCCTACGTGCCGTCGGCACGACGGTGTGGGTAGCGCAGGAGGGCCTGATCGATGCCGTGACCGCCCTCTCGGGCAGTGGCCCGGCCTATGTATTCCTGGTCATGGAGGCCATGCAGGCGGCAGGTGAGCAGCTCGGCCTGGATGCCGCCACCGCGCGCCTTTTGACGCTCGAAACCGTGCTCGGCGCCGCGCGCCTGGCGCTCGAATCCCAGGACGATCCCGCCGTGTTACGCGCCCGGGTGACCTCGCCCGGAGGCACCACCGAACGCGGCATCGCCGTACTCGAAGCGGCGGGCCTGCGGCAGGGTTTTGCGGATGCGCTCAAGGCCGCCTTTGAGCGCGCCATTGAACTCGGCACGCTGCTGGACCAGTCCTAGGGAAACGTTGGATCATTCAGCGTTTCCCGTTTGGGGCAGGACGCCCCAACGCGAACTCGCGGCGCCCCCCCACAGATCCAGCGAGGCCGCATAGGAGCGCCGCCCCCGGCGCGATCGGGCCGGAAAGTCGGCCCGAGGGCGGGCCTCCTACGTTCGGCTGCTGGTAGGAGCTGCGTGCCGCAACGATCGAGCCTTCGGCCCTTCAGTGCACCCCCGAACCTTTTCTCCAGAATTCGCCTCTTTCCGTCCCTGACCCTGGATACCCATGGAAACGAATCTCACCCAGCCAATGGTCCTCCTCCTGCGGATGGTGTTCGACATCGCCATCATCTTCCTCCTGCTGCGCTTCTTCCTGCAGGCGGCCCGGGCCGACTTCTATAACCCCATCACCCAGTCCATCGTGCGCCTGACCAACCCCATGCTCGAACCGCTGCGCAGCTTCATCCCGGCCGTGCGGGGACAGGACAGCGCATCCATGGTCGCGGCCATCCTCCTTGCCCTCCTGTTCCTGCTGCTGGCCTACACCATCACCGGCGGCGTGTCCTCCATCCTTCCCCTGCTGTGGCTCGCCCCCCTACACGTGCTGGAGGTGCTGCTGGACATGATGTTCTGGGGCACCATCATCCACGCCGTGCTCAGCTGGTTTCCGAACGCCCAGCGCGCCCCCGCGGCGCGCATGCTGGACCCGTTGATCACCCCACTGTTGCGCCCGATCCGCCGCATCCTGCCGGACCTGGGCGGCATCGACCTCTCGCCGATCGCCCTGCTGCTCGCGGTGCAGATGGCCAAGCTAATGCTGCTCCCGGTGTTGGTGGGACTGGCGCTGTGACCGATGCGCCCGACGGATTCCGCTGGGAGGGCGAGCGGCTGATCCTCAGCCTGCGCGTGCAGCCCCGCTCGAGCAAGGCAGGGCTGGAGGGCGTGCGCGAGGGGCGCCTGTGCGTGCGACTGAACGCCCCACCCGTGGACGGCGCGGCTAACAAGGCCCTGATCAAACTGCTGTCCGACGCCTTCGGCGTGCCCAAGTCGCAGATCGAACTGCTCGCAGGCCAGACGGGGCGCGAGAAGAGGGTAGCCATCCGTTCGCCCCGCCGCCTTCCGCCACCCCTGTCGCCGCGCTAATATCGTCCCTCTACGTCTTTCCTGCCGAGCATCATGCCCACCGTCCTGCCGCCGGATTCCGTTGGTCTGGTGACCCCCCAGACCCTTGCCTTCGAAGAGCCGCTCGAGCTCGACAGTGGCAAGACCCTGCCGCGCTACGACCTGGTCATCGAGACCTATGGCACCCTCAATGCCGACCGCTCCAATGCGGTGCTGATTTGCCATGCACTGTCCGGCGACCACCACGCCGCCGGCTACCACAGCATGGAGGACCGCAAGCCCGGCTGGTGGGACGCCGCCATCGGCCCCGGCAAGCCGATCGACACCCATCGGTTCTTTGTCGTCTGCCTGAACAACCTCGGCGGCTGCCGCGGCAGCACCGGCCCCACCACACTCAACCCGGAGACCGGGCGCGTCTACGGCCCGGACTTCCCCATCGTCACCGTGGCCGACTGGGTGCGCAGCCAGGAGCGATTGATGCGCCGCCTCGGCATCAGCCAGTGGGCAGCGGTGGTCGGCGGCAGCCTCGGCGGGATGCAGGTCATGCAGTGGGCGATCAGCTTCCCAAACCTGCTGCGCCACGCGGTGGTGATCGCCGCCGCACCCAAGCTCTCGGCGCAGAACATCGCCTTCAACGAGGTGGCACGCCAGGCAATCTTCGCCGACCCGGACTTCCACGACGGCCACTACCAGGAGCACGGCGTGGTGCCGCGCAAGGGCCTGATGCTAGCGCGCATGCTCGGCCACATCACCTACCTCTCCGACGACGCCATGCGCGCCAAATTCGGGCGCGAGCTGCGCGCCGGCAAGATCAACTTCGGCTTCGACGTCGAATTCCAGGTGGAGAGCTATCTGCGCTACCAGGGCACGAGCTTCGTCGACCGCTTCGACGCCAACACCTACCTGCTGATGACCAAGGCGCTGGACTACTTCGACCCCGCAGCCGAATTCGACCATGACCTCTCGCGCGCCTTCGCAAAGACGCCCGCCGAATTCCTGCTGGTGTCCTTCACCACCGACTGGCGCTTCTCGCCCGCGCGCTCGCGCGAGATCGTCAAGGCCCTGCTGGATGCCGACAAGCGTGTCACCTACGCCGAGATCGAATCCAGCCATGGTCATGACGCCTTCCTGGTGCCGATCCCCGACTACATGAACGTGTTCCGTGCCTACATGGGCCGCGTCGCCGCAGACATCGAAGGGGGGGCTGCCTGATGCGCGTGGATCTCGAAATCATCGGCGACTGGATCAAGCCGGGCAGCCGCGTGCTCGACCTCGGCTGCGGCGAGTGCACCCTGCTGCGCCGACTGCGCGAGAGCCACGGCGTAACGGGCTACGGCCTAGAGCTGAATATCGAGAAGCTCATCCGGTGCGTCGAGGGCGGCATCCCCGTCATCCAGGCCAATCTCGACGAGGGCCTCACCCCCTGGTTCGACGCCGACAGCTTCGACTACGTCATCATGACCCATACCCTGCAGGCCATGCGTCACCCAGAGCGCCTGCTCACGGAGATGGTCAGCATCGGCCGCGAGGCAATCGTCACCTTCCCCAACATGGGCTACTGGAAAAACCGCGTGCAGTACGCCTTCGGCGGGCGCATGCCGGTGACCCGCGCACTACCCTACAGCTGGTATGACACGCCCAACATCCACCTGTGCACGGTGCGAGATTTTGAGGCCCTGTGCGAGGAACTGGGCCTGCGCATCCTCGACCGCGAGATCGTCGATAGCCACCACCGCAGCGGCGCGCTGATGCGCCTCCTGCCCAACCTGATGGGCGAGGCGGCGGTGTACCGGCTGGAGAAGGCTTAACAGGCCGTTGAAAAACGTTTTCAACGCCCTGCTCAACGCCAGGTAGGAGCGGCGCCCTCGCCGCGATAAGGTAGCCTCAACCGGGCCATCGGCCCGAGGGCGGGCCTCCTACAACCCAACAGAAGGGTTTTTCAACGGCCTGTTAGCCCCCGGCGGCTCATGGCCCGTGGGCCAGCATACAAAAAGCCCCGCCTGACGGGCGTCGGGCGGGGCTTTGTCCCTCGATCGCTACAGCAGCAGCGCGCTCAGCGAAGGATGAAATACATCTTCGCCTTGTCCATGGTGTAGGTCCACGGCAGGCCCGCGTTCTTCCAGCCGTTGACGGAGCGGCGGCCATCCTTGGACAAGTCACCCTCGAAGCCATCGAACACGCTGTACACATGGGTGTAACCGGCCTTAGCCAGCAGGTTGGCCGACACCGCGCTGCGATCGCCCGAGCGGCAGGAGACAATGATCGTGCTGTCCTTGTTCAGGCCGCGCTTGTTGACCAGTTCCTCAACCTCGGCGACGAAGTTGCTGTTCAGCGAGCTGGCATAGACCTTTTTCTTCTCGTCATAGCCAGAAATATCGTTGAACTGATAGGGGATGTTGGCATCCATCATGTCTCCCAGATTCCCGACATACTGGATCTCTTCCGGGGTACGCACGTCGATCAGCAGCACCTTGTCGCCCTCAGCCTTCTTCATGTCATAGGCTTCCTTGGCGGTCAGATACAGCTTGAGGGTGGTTTGCTTCTTCTCGGGCACGGTCGCCGGATCGACTTCACCGGCCATCACAGGGCCCATGGTCATGGCGCCAAAAACGGCGACAACAGCAAGAGACAGGATCCTCTTTTTCACTTGGCTTTCCTTTTTATTGGCTTGGTCCGATGAAAAACATTAGCAGATGCTAAGGAAACGCTGGATAATTCAGCGTTTCCTGGTTGGGGCAGGAGGCCCCAACGCGAACAACGACGTCAGTCGTTGATTCGCGGAGTCTGTCGCGGACAT
>JBMFOY010000053.1:0-12643 GCA_049969375.1 Halothiobacillaceae bacterium
GCGTGCCATGACAGCCCGCACAGGTCTGCGCCAGCATCTCGCCCGTCGGCTCGGCCAAGGCGACGCTTGCCGCCACCATGCCCATCAGAGCGACCCCTATCATCAGGATGCGCTTAGTCATATCGGTGATTCTCCTCAAGCAAGAACCCGAAGGGTTGAAGTTTCCGCATGCACGACACGCCCGCGACCGAGGTGTGGCATTTCACACACTATAAGCTTGATCTATCCATCAATACAACAAAGTATTTCACTCAACCAATCTCAAGAACAGGCGACGTTTCGCGGCTTACAAGCTAAAGTTAAGCGTAAGACACGCCCTTGCACTTGCGCAAAAACTTATGTGCATATAAAAATCTTAAAAAATTTCGGCACTTACACGCATCCGCAGGAGATCCCTCATGACCCAGGCCGCCGCCCTGCCCCTGCCGCAGAAGATCCGCTCGATCTATGAACTGGCCAAACCCAAGGTGGTTGGCCTGATCGTTTTCACGGCCTTCGTCGGCATGCTGTTGGCCAGCCCGCCGGGGGCATTGGATGGGGAGCGTGTGTTTTTTGCCCTACTCGGTATCGCCCTGGCGTCCGCCGCAGGCGCGGCCATCAACCATCTTTTGGATGAGCGCTTCGATGCAGTGATGGATCGCACCCATAACCGTCCACTGCCGACCGCACGGGTAAATAACCGTGAGGTACTGGCCGTTGCACTGGCTTGGGCGGTCTTGTCGATGGGTATCTTGGTGTGGCAAGTCAATGTGCTGACCGCCGTGCTGACCTTCCTGGCCCTGATCGGTTACGCGGTGATCTACACCGTCTACCTAAAGCACAGCACGCCGCAGAACATCGTCTGGGGCGGCGCGGCCGGCGCAGCTCCCCCACTGTTGGGTTGGACGGCCATGACCGGCGAGGTCACACTCGAGGGACTGATCCTGTTTTTGATCATTTTCCTGTGGACCCCCCCGCATTTCTGGCCGTTGGCCATCCGCCGGGTGGATGAATATCGCCGGGCGGGCATCCCCATGCTGCCCGTTGTCAAGGGCATCCAGCACACCAAGTACCAGATCCTGCTCTACACCATGGTGCTGGTTTCCGTGAGCCTGCTGCCCACCACCGTCGGCATGAGCGGTCTGCCCTATTTCTTCGCCGCCGCCATCTTGGGCGGGGTTTACCTGATGTATGCTTGGCGCCTGTATCGCGACCCGGAGAACAGGTTGGCGATGCCGACCTTCGGCTACTCCATCCTTTACCTGATGCTGCTGTTCAGCGCCCTGCTCGCCGACCATTACCTGCGCTGACGCTCTGAAGATGCGTTCTCTGCATAGCTGGCTGGCCCTGCTGTTCGCCCTCCCTTTGCTGTTGGTCAGCCTGAGTGGAGCGGTGCTGGGTTTCGCCCGAGAGAGTGATCGCATCTTCAACGTCGATTTGCTCGCTGCCCCATTCTCTACAGCTCCCCTTCGTCCGCCGACGCAGTGGCTGGAAACGGCCCGTCAGGCTCATCCGGATATGCGCATCGTCGGCCTGGGGTTGCCGGTCACGCCGGTCGATACGGCCATGGTACTGATGGAGGACAAGGGCGGAGCGCTTTACGAGGCCCACATCCATCCCCGCACGGGTGAATGGCGCGGTAGCAGATCTGCCAACGCGGGGCTGTATAGCTTGGCCTGGCGCCTCCACACTACCTTGCTATTCAGCGAGACTGGTCGTTGGATCAACCGCCTCGCTGCTATCGGTATGCTGTTCCTCATCTTCAGCGGACTTTTCTTACGTCGGCGCAGCCAGAGCCTCGGCATGGCGGGCCGCACCCACCCCCTGCTGGGCAGCATGACAGCTCCTGTGCTGGCGCTTATCGCGACATCGGGTTTGCTCTTCCTCGCCTGGCAGCCAAGCTATGGCAATGTGCAACACTTGGTGCTGCGTGCTCCAGCGCATTCATTCGCGCTGACCGACCCAACGGCAGCGCTCGCTGCCCTGCAAACGAGCCAACCCGAGTGTGCGCCCCGCTGGATCAGCCCTCTCACCCCGGAAGCGGTGCGCATCGCCTGCGAGGAGCCCCACCACGCCGGGACACTCGGTGTACGCTGGTTCGCGTGGTCGGCCGAAGGGGGCCTCCTGCCGCAAGCCGATGGGTCGCGCGCCGGTGAGCTGCTGTATGACCTGCACACCGGCGAGCTGCTGGGCATGCCCGGGCGCATCCTGTGGGTGATCGCCAGCCTCGCCGTCCCTTTCCTCATCCTCGGCGGCTTCGCCAGCCGTTCCGCCCGCCGAAACTCACCTGCCGCAAGGACAAACCATGAATGACCGCCATCGCCACTTCCGCCGCATTGCCCTGATCACCATCGCCGCCGTCTACATCCTGATCGCGGTCGGTAGCATGGTGCGCGCCACCGGTGCCGGCATGGGCTGTCCAGACTGGCCAACCTGCTTTGGCCAGCTCATCCCGCCGACCGACGTGTCGCAACTGCCAAAGAACTACCAGGAGATCTACCGTGACCGTGGCTACGCGGATGTCGAGTTCAATGCGGTGAAGACCTGGACCGAGTTTTTTAACCGCCTGGTCGGCGTGACCATCGGCTTTTTGTCGATCTGGACCCTGTGGGCCGCCTGGCGCATCCGCAAGGACGAGCCACCGGTGTTCTGGTATGCCCTGGCAGCCTTCATCCTGGTGGGGTTCAACGGCTGGTTGGGCAAGGTGGTGGTCTCCAGCAACCTGCATCCAGCCATGATCACGACCCACATGGTCGCCTCGCTGCTGGTGGTGGCGAGCCTGGTGCTGGCGATCGGCCACTCACTGCGCGACACCCTGCGCATGAGCCTCAATGGGGCGCTATCCACCCGCGCCTGGCTGATCGCCGGCATGGTGCTGACCATCGTGCAGATCGCCCTCGGCGTGCAGGTGCGCGAGCGCATCGACATCCTCTCCCTCCAGTACGACTACGCAGAGCGGGCCACCTGGGTGGCCCAAGTTGGCGCTCCACTGACCGTGCACATCCTCGGCGCGATGGTGGTGATCGGTTACAACTTATGGTTGGGCCTGCGCGTGCTGCGCCGGAACGACCATCCGCTGATCCAGCGGCTGGCGATGACGATGATGGGCGCGGTGCTGATCGAGCTCTTGATCGGCCTCTCGCTCGCCCTGCTGGGCTTCCCGGCCTTCCTGCAGCCGCTGCACCTGATGCTGGCCGCCTTGGTGTTCGGCCTGCAAATGGCTCTGTTCAGCACAGCCCAGTATGCCCTCTCCTCGCGCGTTGGCGGCCAGGAAGGCCAGGCGCGGGCAGAGGCGTGATAGACTGCCCGTTTTGCACGGAACCGACTCCATGCCTCTGAAGCCCAACCAGGTGCGTCATCTGCGCGCCCTTGCCCATCACCTGAAGCCGGTCGTCCTGCTCGGGCAGCATGGCCTGACCGAGGCGGTATTGGCCGAGATCGAACTCGCGCTCGAGCACCACGAGCTGATCAAGGTACGCGTGCCCGGCATGGAGCGCGAAGACAAGAAGGACGTGATCGAGGTGATCTGCAAGCGTACCGGTGCGGAACGGGTGCAAAGCATCGGCCACATCGCCGTGCTGTTCCGCAAGCGCGCCAAGGACTCCCAGATCAGCCTGCCGCGCTGATCCGGATGAGGTCATGCCGCTCTACGGCCTCGACCCCAGTGACATCCGCTTCCCCGACCCCCGGCAGGCCCTGAGCGAGCCCAACGGTCTGCTCGCGATCGGCGGCGACCTTTCCCCCGCCCGCCTGCTGGAAGCCTACCGGCACGGCATCTTTCCCTGGTTCTCGCCGGGCGAGCCGATCTTGTGGTGGTCGCCCGATCCGCGCACTGTGCTGTTCCCGGAGCGCCTCAAGATCCACCGCAGCCTGCGCAAGACCCTCAAGCGCCAACCTTTCGAGCTGCGCGTGGACAGCGACTTCTCCGGTGTGCTGCAAGGCTGCGCCGCCCCGCGCCCAGGGCAGGACGGCACCTGGATCACCCCGGAGATGCAACAGGCCTACCTTGCCCTGCACACGATGGGCCACGCCCACAGCATCGAATGCTGGCAGGACGGACGGCTGGTCGGCGGCCTGTACGGGGTACGTCTGGGCCGGATGTTTTTCGGCGAATCCATGTTCAGCCGGGTAAGCGACGCCTCCAAGGTTGCTCTGGTCGCCCTCTGCCAGGGCCTCCTCGGCTTCATCCCAGCCGTCATCGACTGCCAGTTCTCCACCGCCCACCTGGAAAGCCTCGGCGCTATCCCGATCCCGCGCGCCGACTTCCTTGCCCTGCTCGATCAGCACTCGCGTCCTTAACCCCGGCGCCCTAACAGGCCATTGAAAAAGGGCGTCCTACCCTTTCTCAACTCGCGACGTCGCGGCGCATGTCCGCGACGCGCTGCGCAGATCAATCACTTAGCGTGATTGATCTGCGTGCAAGCCATCCATGGCTAACCTTACCAGGCCATTGAAAAGAGTTTTTCAACGGCCTGGTAAGGGATTGGCCGGTTTGGCCCCGCATGGATTCACTGGTAATTTATGCGCCCATTAATCAACTGAATCAGTCATGGGGCAGCGGATGAACATCGAACGTCGCGACTTTCTCAAATCCCTCGGCCTGCTCGGCGCCACCACGGCCGTCGGCACCACAGCCATGGCTCATCCGCGCGATGCACGGGCCGCGGTGAAGACCCGTGCCCGCATCGTCATCGTCGGCGGCGGGGCGGGAGGGATCACCGCCGCGGCCAAACTCAACAAATGGCTTGATGGAGCCCAGATCACCATCGTCGAGCCGCGCGAAACCCACTGGTACCAGCCCGGCTGGGTCTTCGTCGCCGCCGGCGTACACGACGCCGCCTGGACCACGGCCACCCCGAACGCCAATTACATCCCCAAGGGCGTGCGCTGGGTCAAAGACAGTGTTGCCAGCTTCACTCCTGAATCCAACAAAGTGGAGACACAGGGCGGCGAGACGCTGGAATACGATTACCTGATCGTCGCCACCGGCCTCAAGCTCGACTATGCCGCCATTGAGGGCCTCACCCGCGACATGCTCGGCCACGACGGCCTGGTCAGCGTATACGCAGGCCCCGATCAGGCGGCGGCCATGTGGACCGAGATGCAGGCCTTCATCCAGAAGGGCGGCGATGGCCTGTTTACCCTGCCACACACCCCGCTCAAGTGCGCGGGCGCGCCGCTGAAGATGGGCTTTCTGACCGAGTCGCACGCACGCAACGCCAAGCGCCGCGAGGCCCTCAATCTGACCTTCAACTCCTCCATCGACAAGCTATTCAGCGTCAAGCCGATCAACGACCTGGCGGATCGCCTGTTCCGCGAGCGCGGCTTTGCCATGAACTATCAGCACCGCCTGAAGGCTGTCGATGCCAACCGCAAGGAGGCGGTGTTCAGCACACCGGACGGTGACAAGACCATGCGCTACGACTTCCTGCACATCGTCCCGCCGATGACCGCGCCGGACGTAGTCAAGCACAGCGCGCTGGCCTGGAAGGAGGGTCCTTTCGCCGCCGGCGGCTGGCTGGAGGTGGACAAACACACCCTGCAACACCTGCGCTTCCCGAACGTGTTCGGCGTGGGCGATGTGAACGGCACGCCGATCGGCAAGACTGCCGCGAGCGTCAAGTTCCAGGCCCCAATCGCGGCCGAGAACCTAGTCAGCCTGATTGAAGGCAAGCCGATGGAGCGCAAGTACGACGGCTACACCTCCTGCCCGCTGGTCACCGAAGTGGGCAAGGCCGCGCTGGTCGAGTTCGGCTATAACCTTGAGCTGATCCAGACCTTTCCGCTGGTCGACCAGGCCGCCCCGAGCTGGGCCTGGTGGGCGCTGGACCTGTACGCGATTAAGCCGCTGTATGAGCAGATGCTCAAGGGCCGCGTTCCTGCCTGATCGGGCGCATACCGAGCCAATACGCGACTAATTAGGTAGGATATTTATGACGCATAGATTTGCTTATAAGACATAAGACGACAGAATGAGCCTCCTGATCATCGCCATGCTAGGATCGATGCACCTTGCATAAGCAGGGACAAAAGACAAGCATTTCAGCCCTGGCGCGACTAAGGGCACACCATCAGGAGACTTTGATCCATGGCGCACATCGTCATCCTCGGCGCGGGCATCGGCGGCATGCCGGCAGCCTATGAGGCACGCGAACTGCTGGGCAAGGAACACCAGATCACCGTCATCAACGCGGTGGACTACTTCCAGTTCGTGCCCTCCAACCCCTGGGTCGCCGTGGGCTGGCGCACCCGCGACGAAATCACCTTCCCGATCGAACCGTACCTCAAGCGCAAGGGTATCGACTTCATCGCGAGCAGCGTAAACAAGATCGACGCTGACCAAAACACCCTGCACCTCGACAACGGCACCACGGTCAAGTACGACTACCTGATCATCACCACCGGCCCGAAGCTGAACTTCGCCGCCATCGAGGGTGCCGGCCCGCACGGTGGGCATACCCACTCCGTGTGCACTGTGGACCACGCCGAGCTGGCCTATCAGGAGTTCCAGAAGCTGTGCGAAAACCCCGGCCCGGTCATCATCGGTGCCTTCCAGGGTGCGAGCTGCTACGGTCCCGCCTACGAGTACGTATTCATCCTCGATGCTGCCCTGCGCAAGAAGAAGCTGCGCAACAAGGTGCCCATCACCTTCGTCACCGCCGAGCCGTACATCGGCCACCTGGGCCTGGGCGGCGTGGGCGACTCCAAGGGCATGCTCGAGTCCGAGCTGCGCATGCATGACATCAAGTGGATCTGCAACGCCCGCACCACCAAGGTCGAGGCGGGCAAGATGCACGTCGAGGAGCTCGACATGCAGGGCAACGTGGTCAAGACCCATGAACTACCCTTCAACCACTCAATGATGCTGCCACCGTTCCGTGGTGTGGACGCTGTAGCCGCGCTGGGTGAAGGGGCCGTCAATCCGGGCGGGTTCGTACTGATCGACCAGCACCAACGCAACCCGAAGTACAAGAACATCTACTCCGCCGGCGTGTGCGTCGCCATCCCGCCGGTCGAGGCCACCCCCGTGCCGGTGGGCGCACCCAAGACCGGCTACATGATCGAGTCCATGGTGACCGCGATCGTGCACAACATCGAGCAGGAGCTGAAGGGTGAGCAGCCCACCCACAAGGGCACCTGGCAGGCCATCTGCCTCGCTGACATGGGCGACCGTGGCGCCGCCTTCATCGCCCTGCCGCAGATCCCGCCGCGCAACGTCAACTGGTTCGCCAAGGGCAAGTGGGTGCACTTGGCCAAGATTGCGTTCGAGAAGTACTTCATCCGCAAGATGAAGTCCGGTACTTCCGAGCCGATCTACGAGAAGTACGTGCTCAAGGCCATCGGCATCGAGCGACTGGCCAAGTAAGACCATCCGCGTCATGACCGACAAGGCGCCCGCCCGGGCGCCTTTTCTTTTGGTGCGCCCGGCAGGGCACACTAGGGAAACTCTGAAAAAATCCGTCCATGGATTTTTTCAGCTCGTCTCATCAAGGCGCATGTCTGTGACGGCCTCCGCGAATCAACGACGGAACGCGTTGTTCGCGTTGGGGCGTCCTGCCCCAAACGGGAAACGCTGAATGATTCAGCGTTTCCCTAGAACTCACGCCCCGGCGCATACGCGGCGCGGGTCGTACACCCGAGCAAAGTACACAACCTTTGATTCCGCAACGCCTGGATCAGTCACCCTCAATCGGGGCGAACAATCTCCCTCATCACCGCCGTAGCATAGCTGCCGACAGGCAGCACGAAGCCCACAGTCAGGACCTTTCCAACAACATCCAGGTGCCAGTGCATCTGGCGCGGGATGACCCGCAGCGGGCGACGGGCCGGTTCCAAGCCCTCCCGCTCAAGCCCCTCGGCCAACAACGGCTCGGGGGCCACCACGGCCTGTTCGAGCGCAGCACAAGCCGCCTGTGCCTGCGTTCCACCCTTGCCCCACAGGGGGCCGCTGGGGTGCACATCGCCCTCGCGCAGGCGGCGGGTGATCGCCTCGTCCACCTCCCCGGCGATGAAGAAGCTATGCCTGCCGTCCAGCATCAGGGGCTCGCCCGGCAAAGCCGTGAGCCAATTGCCGGCCTCGATGCGATGCGCCAGCACGGTGTTGAACAGCTCACTGCGCGCGGTGGAGAGCAACATCCCCTGCTGGCCGCGATGAGGCGGCTTGCCGCCAGCGAACCAGACGCGCACCGCATCCAAATTGCCGCCTTCATGGCCGAAGCGCTGCTCGCCGAAAAAGTTGGGCACACCTTCACGGGCAATGCGGGCCAGGCGTACGTCCAGGCCGTCCAGATCGCCCTCCAGCTCACGTACGGTCAAGAGAAAGCGGTTGGCCCGATGCGTCCCCGTGCGCAGCTTGCGCGGATGGTAGGTGATGATGAGGATTTCGGCGGCCGTACGCTCGACCAGCCGCGACCAGTCGACCAGCTTGCGTGGGGCGGGCAGGCTGAACCACTGGGTGGTGACGGCGTGACGGTCCTTGAGACCGGAGTACCCCACCTCGCGCTCGGAGCAGCCGGCGATGCGACTCAACTGCTTCGCCACCCAGGCGGTGTTCTCCCCACGCTTGCGCACGGCCAGCCACAGGTGCTCCCCCCGTCCCTCGGGCACGAAGCCGAGCAGTTCATCGACGACGAAATCCTCCGGCGCAGCGCGCAGGCGGCCAGTTACGGGCGGTTCGCCGAAGGCATAAGGAAGACTCACGGGCGTGGTAACCGGTAGAGGAAAAGTTCGGTGCCCCGGGCATCGTCCAGTTCGATGACCTCATCGGGCTCGACATCGGGCACGGCGAAGCTGTTGGAAATCAGCAGCATGGGCCGGCGCGCCTCGCGCACCAGCTTGACCCACAGCCGGGGCATGGGCGCGGGCGAGAGAAAGGCATACACCACGTCGAAATCGGTCAGGCGCTCGTTCCAAAAGCTCGTCCGCCTCAGCCGGATACGTGGGTGCCCCCCAAAACGCATACGGCTGATCAGCCAGGGCAGCGGGGCCGTCTCAAACCCCACCGCCTCGGCCACGCGCGGCACCTCCGCCATGGCGCGCAAGGCCCCGCCCAACCCCGAGCCCAGGTCTGCGACCCGCCGCCCCTCGCCCGCCTCCCGCTCGAGAATCGCACACAGGGCAGCGTGGGTCGTCGTGTTGCTCAGGTAAAGGGGCACTCGCTCGCCGTGCGCGTTCCAGTACACCAAGAGCAGGGCCAGAAACAACAGCCCCATCCACCCCGGGGAAACATCCAGCCCCAGGGCCAGCACCAGCAGCGGCGGGAACAGAGCATTAATGCCCCACCACCAGGGGGCACAGCGCAAGAGCACGGCGAACAGGGCCGCGAGGATGCCCTCAGCCGCCCAGAAGGCCCATGCCGGATAGGGCGGCTCGACCAGCGCGGGCAGGAAGCGCCAGAGCAGCAAGGCCAGTAGCGCGGCGGGCAGGTGTGCGAGCAGGGCGCGCACCGCGCCACCAGCCCAGCGCTGCCCGGCAGGAGGGTTGAAGGTATTACTCATAGGCCCGTCATTGTGACATCCTATGGGCCATGCAGCACCCACTCGACGAAGCGCCGGAAAAACTCTGCGCCGACCTGTGTGATCAGGCCGGCGACAGCCCCTTGCTGCGCGAGGCCTGCGCCGAGGCGGGCGCCGCCTGGGATGGCGATGTCACCCGGCCGCGCGGCCCCCGGGCCGCCCTCCTGCTGATCGAGATGAAGGCCGACACGGACACGCTGCTCGCCGCCTGCCTGGCCGACCCACGCCTCCGCCCCGCGTTCAACGAGGGGGACATGAGACGCCGCTACGGCGCGCACGTGGCGCGCCTGGTGGCGGACGTACACCACCTGAACATATTCAGCGAGACCCAGGCCGCCACCGAGAGCCAGCCCCAGGCCGAGAACCTGCGCCGCCTGCTGCTGGCCATGGTGAGCGACGCCCGCAGCATCCTGATCAAGCTGGCCTACCGACTGGAGCGCCTGCGCGCCCTGCCCCTCGTCGATGACGACGATATCCGCCGTCGGGTCGCGCGCGAGACGCTGGACCTGTTCGCCCCCCTCGCCCATCGGCTGGGGCTCGGCCAACTGAAGTGGGAACTGGAGGACCTCGCCTTCCGTCACCTGGAGCCCGACACCTACAAGCGCATCGCCCGCTTCCTCGACGAGCGCCGTACCGAGCGCGAGGACTACATCGCCCGCGTGCGCGAGCAGCTCCAGCGGGCACTCGTGGCGGAGGGCATCGAGGCCCGCGTCTACGGCCGCCCGAAACACATCTACAGCATCTTCGGCAAGATGCAGCGCAAGCGGCTATCCTTCGAGCAACTGTTTGACGTGCGCGCCCTGCGCGTCCAGGTGGAGAGCATTGCCGACTGCTACGCCGCGCTCGGCATCGTGCACACCCTATGGGACCCGATCCCGGGCGAATACGACGACTATATCGCCCACCCCAAGCCGAACGGCTACCAGTCTCTACACACCGCTGTGCATGCGCTGGACGGCAAGACCCTGGAGGTGCAGATCCGCACCCGCGCCATGCACGAGCAGGCCGAGCTCGGAGTGGCCGCACACTGGCGCTACAAGGAGGGTGGCAAGGGCGCGACCGATCCTTTCCAGGAGGAGATGGAGCGCTTAAGGCTGGCCCTGGAGGAAGGCGAAAGCACCGCACTTGCCGCCAGCACGGTCTATGTCTTCACCCCCAAGGGGCACGTGATGGAGCTGCCGCGCGGCGCCACCCCGCTCGACCTCGCCTATGCCATCCACACCGAGCTTGGGCATACCTGCAAGGGGGCAAAGGTCAACGGCCGACTGGTGCCGCTCAACACCCCGCTCGCCAATGCCGACCGGGTGGAGCTGCTGCGTGCCCCGCAGGGCAGCCCGAGCCGCGAATGGGCCGACCCCAAGGCCGGCTACCTCGTCTCCAAGAGCGCCCGCGCCAAGGTGCGGGCCTGGTTCGTCAGCCGCGAGCGCGAATCCGCACGTGAGGAAGGACGGCAGCACTGGGACAAGACGATGCGCCGACTTGGGTTTACGCGCGAGCAGAAGGAACGGCTGCTTGCGCGCCTTCACCTCAAGAGCGAGGAGGCGGCTTGGGCGGCCCTGGGGGAGGGCAAACTATCACGTGCGGCCTTCCTTAGCGCTGCCCGCGCTGTGCTGGGCGCGTCCGTAGCCAAGGATGCACCCTCTCTACCCCGTCCACTGACCACCCCAGCGACACCCTCGCATCGCATCACCCTCGAAGGCTTGCAGGCTGAACCGGCGCGCTGCTGCAACCCCACGCCGGGCGATGCAGTGGTCGGCTTCATTACCCGTGGCCAGGGCCTGCGCCTGCACCGGGTGGACTGCCACAACCTTAAGCATCTGCGCGAGAAGCACCCGGAGCGGATCATGGAGGTCACATGGCCCAACCTTGGCGGCGTGCCCGTCCGCACGAATATCGAGATATGGGGAGAAGACGGACCGGTACTTTTGCGCGACGTCGGCCATGTCCTCGCCCAGTTCAAGGCTCGCGTGGCTAGAAGCGAAAGCCAGCTGAACCGCCGTCTTGGCCAACATCGGCTCAGGCTCGAACTGGAACTGCCAACGGTGGAGAGTATCGCCCAACTGATCGATAAGATCCGGGCCCTGCGCCCTGTGGATGAAGTCAAGCGTCTATGATCCGTACCAGGACATCGGCGTAACCAGGACATCGGCGTAAGACAAAGAAGCACCTCGCACCGGTCAATCGACTCGTAACAAGCGCGCCTCCAGCGTGTTCTGCATCAGCATGGCGACGGTCATCGGGCCGACACCGCCCGGCACGGGGGTGATGTGGCCCGCCCGCTCGGTCGCGGCGTCAAACTCGACGTCCCCCACCAAACGCCCATCCGCCAGACGGTTGATGCCAACATCGATCACCACGGCACCCGGGCGCACCCACTCGCCCTTGACCAGCCCCGGTTTGCCGGCGGCCACCACCAGCAGTTCGGCGCGGCCGACATGGGCTGCGAGGTCGCGGGTGAAACGATGGGTCACGGTGACGGTGGCGCCGGCCAGTAGCAGCTCCAGCGCCATCGGCCGACCAACGATGTTGGACGCGCCGACGATAACCGCCTCCATGCCCTTTGGATTCACCCCCGCCGACTGCAGCAGGCGCATTACGCCGTAGGGGGTGCAAGGGCGCAGGCGCGGGATGCGCTGCGCGAGGCGGCCGACGTTGTAAGGGTGGAAGCCGTCCACGTCCTTGTCCGGGTGGATGCGCTCGATCACGGCCTCGGCATCAATGTGCCCAGGCAAGGGCAGCTGGACGAGGATACCGTCAATGGAAGCGTCAGCATTGAGGGTGTCGATCAGCCCCAGCAGCGCTTCCTGGCTCGTCGCGGCGGGCAGGTCGTGGGCCACGGAGCGAATCCCGGTACGCTCACAGGCCCGGCGCTTGTTGCCGACATACACCTTGGAGGCGGGATCATCGCCCACCTGGATCACCGCCAGCCCTGGCACGCGGCGGCCCTGAGTCAAAAGTTGCTCGACACCGGCACGCACGGAGGCCAGAACCTCCTCGGAAACGCGTTTGCCGTCAATCAGTTGGGCGGACATGGGAAGGCTCCGGGGGCTGCAATGGAAGGCGCGTATTGTAGGTTGGAGCGGGGCTGCGATAAAGAAAACGCTGAATCATTCAGCGTTTCCCGTTTGGGGCAGGATGCCCCAACGCGA
>JBMFOY010000054.1:0-12578 GCA_049969375.1 Halothiobacillaceae bacterium
TGAAAAAATCCATGGATGGATTTTTTCAGCGTTTCCTTAGCGTGATTGATGTTCGTGCAAGCCATCTAGGCTCACACCCCGCTGAAACAACGAAGGCCGCATGATGCGGCCTTCTTTCCTTCGCCCGAATAGGCTCCCGAATAGGCGTGGATCACGCGGCGTTCTTGAGGGCCGCGATGCGCTCCTCCAGCGGCGGGTGGGTCATGAACAGGCGGGCCAGGCTGAAGCCCTCCTTGCCACCACCGTTGATGCCGAAGGCGGCCATCTGGCTCGGCAGATGGCTGGGCTCGTGCATGGCGCGCAGCTTCTCCAATGCGGCGATCATCTTGTGACGGCCGGCCAGACTCGCGCCGGCGGCATCGGCGCGGAATTCACGCTGACGCGAGAACCACATGACGATGATGCTGGCGAGGATCCCCAGGACCAGTTCGGCCACAATGGTGGCGACGATGTAGGCGATGCCATTGCCTTCTTCGTTCTTGAAGATCACGCGATCGACGAAGTTGCCGATGATGCGGGCGAAGAAGATCACGAAGGTGTTCACCACGCCTTGGATCAGGGTCAGGGTGACCATGTCGCCGTTCGCCACGTGGCCAATCTCATGCCCCAACACGGCCTCGGCCTCGTCGCGGTTCATGTAGTTGAGCAGGCCGGTGCTCACCGCGACCAGGGCATTGTTGCGGCTCGGGCCGGTGGCGAAGGCGTTGATTTCAGGGGAGTCGTAGATCGCAACCTCCGGCATCTTGATGCCGGCCTTGTCGGCCTGACGGCGTACGGTCTCCATCAGCCACAGCTCGGTGGAGTTACTCGGCTGCTCGATGACCTGCGCACCCACACTTTGCTTGGCCACCCATTTGGACATGAGAAGCGAAACGAAGGCACCGCCAAAGCCGAACACGGCCGCAAATACGAGCAGGCTGCCGAGGTTCAGGCCGCCGGGACCGTTCATCGCTCCGAGGCCGAACACGCGTGAGATGATGCTCCACGAGAGGGTGAGCACGATCATGATCGCGATGTTGGTGGCTAGGAACAGGAAGATGCGTTTCATGCGTCGTTTTTTCCTTCAATGGGGATGCAGCTTATTAGATAGGGATTTCCGTCAAGAATTCAATCGCCGGAACGTACGGTTTCCAAGCGCTCAGCCCTTGTGAAGCCGCGCGGCAAGGGACGGCCGCGGCGGGCGCGCTGGCCAACCATGGCCTGCCAGTCAGCGGGGGAGAGGTTGAGGTAGCGGTTTGCTGTGTGCACGCGCAGGCTGTCGTCCTTGCCGAGCAGGGTGACGGCGAGCAGCGGCTCGTCCCGGCCCAGGGCCATAAGCTTGCTGCCACGCCCGCCGCGTCCCTCCTCGAGCAGGTCCTCGAGGGGGAAGATGAGCAGATTACCGCCGCCCAGCAGGGCCACCCAGACATCTTTGTCGCGTACCGGCACCGGCGGCAGCAGGCGCGCCCCTTCCGGCACAGTGATCAGGGCCTTGCCCGCGCGCTGACGGCTGTGGGCCTGTTCCAGCGGGGCGACGAAGCCGAAGGCGGCGCTGGAGGCGAACAGGTAGCGATCCTCCGCCGGACCAAGCAGCACATAAGGCACCTGCACGCCCGCAGGCAGGCTGAGGCGGCCGGTGAGCGGCTCGCCGTACCCGCGCGCGGACGGCAGCGTGTGCGCGGGGAGGCTGTAGGCGCGGCCGGTGGCATCAAGAAACACCGCGAGCTGGGTGCTGCGCCCCATGGCCTGGGCCTGGAAGGCATCGCCGGTGCGGTAGGCGAGGCTTGTCCCGTCCACGTCATGCCCCTTGGCCAGGCGCACCCAGCCCTGCTGCGAGAGCACGACGGTGACCGGCTCGCTCTGAATCAGGGCCGTCTCGTCCAGGGCCTGGGCCGCGCTGGCCTCGACCAGCGGTGCGCGGCGCGGATCGCCATGGGTCTTAGCGTCGGCCAACAGCTCCTCGCGCACCCTGCCCCGCAGCTTCGATTCATCGTCGAGCAGCGCGCGCAGTCCGTCGCGCTCGCGGGCGAGATCGGCCTGTTCGCCGCGCAGCTGCATCTCCTCGAGGCGCGCCAGGTGGCGCAGCTTGAGTTCGAGGATGGCCTCGGCCTGGGTGTCGGAGAGGCCGAAGCGCGCCATTAGCACCGGCTTGGGCTCGTCCTCGTGACGGATGATGGCGATGACCTCGTCGATGTTGAGGAAGGCGATGAGCAGGCCGTCGAGGATGTGCAGGCGGCGCTCGACCCGCTCCAGGCGCCACCGCACCCGGCGGCGCACGGTCTCGATGCGGTAGTTCAGCCATTCGCCGAGCAGGCCGCGCAGTGACATGACGCGCGGGCGGCCGTCGAGGCCGATCACGTTCATGTTGACGCGGTAGCTTCGCTCAAGGTCCGTGGTGGCGAACAGGTGGGCCATCAGGGCCTCGATGTCCACGTTGCGGCTGCGCGGTACGATCACCAGGCGCGTCGGGTGCTCGTGGTCGGACTCATCACGCAGGTCGGTCACCAGCGGCAGCTTCTTGGCCTGCATCTGGGCGGCGATCTGCTCCAGCACCTTACTGCCCGAGACCTGGTACGGCAGGGCGGTGATGACGATGTCGCCGTCCTCGACCTTATACCGCGCCCGCTGCCGCACCGAGCCCTGGCCGCTCTCGTACATCTTCAAAAGCTCCTCCCGCGGGGTGATGATCTCGCCCGCGGTGGGAAAATCGGGCCCCGGCAGGTGCTGGCAGAGGGCTGCGGTGTCGGCATCGGGATCATCGAGCAGATGCACGCAGGCCTGCACGACCTCGCGCAGGTTGTGCGGCGGGATGTCGGTGGCCATGCCCACGGCGATGCCGGTGGCGCCGTTGAGCAGCACGTTCGGCACGCGTGCGGGCAGCAGCGCCGGTTCGTCAAGGGTGCCGTCGAAGTTCGGCTGGAAGTCCACTGTGCCCTGTTCCAGCTCGCTCAACAGCAGGCGGGCATAGGGGGTGAGGCGCGCCTCGGTGTAGCGCATGGCGGCGAAGGACTTGGGCTCGTCCGGCGAGCCCCAGTTGCCCTGGCCGTCGATCAGGGGATAGCGCGTGGAGAACGGCTGCGCCATCAGCACCATGGCCTCATAGCAGGCCGAGTCGCCATGCGGATGGTACTTACCGATCACATCGCCCACGGTGCGGGCGGACTTCTTGTGCTTCGCCGCAGCACTGAGGCCAAGCTCGGACATGGCATAGACGATGCGCCGCTGCACCGGCTTGAGGCCATCCCCGACATGCGGCAGGGCACGGTCGAGGATGACGTACATGGCATAGTCGAGGTAGGCCTTCTCGGCGAAGCGACCGACGGGCAGATGTTCGATGTGCTCGGTGAGATCGGGACGCATGGGATGTGTCTGCCTTGACGATTTCTAGGGAAACTCTGAAAAAATCCATCCATGGATTTTTTCAGCTCGTCTTTTCGCGGCGCATGTCCGCGACGGACTCCGCGAATCAACGACTTACGTCGTTGTTCGCGTTGGGGCATCCTGCCCCAAACGGGAAACGCTGAATGATTCAGCATTTCCCTAGACCACCCGGCGCTGCAAAGCCAGGATGGCCATAGCGAGAAACAGCACGGGCGGGAGCAGCGCGGCAAACCAGGCGGGCAGGCCGAGCAAAAGCCCGCCCTGGGTCAGCAGGCGGGTGAGGATGAGCAGGGCGAGCCCCAGCAGGATGCCGATGACCATACGCTGCCCTGCCCCGCCCGATCGCCGGGTGGCGAGAGCAAAAGGCAGGGCCAGAAGCAGCATGGCCACCACCTGCAGCGGGGCAAACAACTTGCCCCACCAGGCCAGCCAGTAGGAGGCGCTTTCCAGACCGTTGGCATCCAGGAAACGTGCATAGCGCCACAACTCGCCCATGCTCATGTACTGGGGCAGAACGACCAGCACGTTCAGCAGCTTGGCCGGCACCAGGGCGGGCAGGCTGCGCTCGGCATCGAACGCCATACTCACGGCCTCGGGCCGGAAGGTATTGCTGCTCACCTTGCGCGCATCCCAGCCCTGGACACTGGGGGTGGCCTGGTCGATGAGGATGGCCTCGCGCAGGGTCTGGTCGGGACCGAAGGTGAAGGCACGTACCTGATGCAGCTCGCCGCCGGGGGTGACGTAGCCTACATGCACGAAGCGCTCCTGCTCGCGCAGCCACAGCCCCTGATCACCCTGCATGGAAAGGGTGTGCCCCAGCGCCTCGGCCCGCATCAGACGCGCCTGGATCTGGCCCATCGGGCCGAGGGTCTCCCCGATCAGCATGCCGGCCAGCCCGAGCAGGACCCCGGCGACCAGCACCGGCCGCGCCAGCCTGCCGAGCGAGACCCCCGCGGCACGCATGGCGGTGATCTCGTTGCCTGCGGCGAGCTGTCCCAGGGCCATCAGGCTGCCGACCAACGTGGCGAGGGGGAAAAACTCCAGCATGTAGCCCGGCAGCATGTAGAGGACGAAGACCAGCACCTTGCTGAGGGTGTAGGCCCCCTCCACCTTGTCGATCTCGTCCAGCAGCAGCAGGATCACCGCGAGCCCGAGCAGTGCACCAAGCGTGACCAGGGTACCGCCAAGAACCGTGCGCAGGACGTAGAGGTCAAGCCGCATGACCGACCCTCCCGGGCGTGCGTGCAAAAGCCCCATGGCGCCAGAACAGCACGCCGATCAGCGCCAGCAGGATCAGGTGCGGCAGCAGGAGGCCGACCGAAGCATCCAGGCGACCATCCTGCACCATCTTGGCGGACAGGGTGATGAGGTTGTAGTAGGCCACGTAGATCAGGATGCCGACCCCGAGACGGGCAAAACGCCCCTGGCGCGGTGCCACGCGTGCGAGCGGCAGGGCCAGAAGGGCCAGAAGCAGCGCGCTGATGGGCTGGGCCACGCGTTTGATCAGCTCCGCGTGGTCATGCGGCTTGCCGGACTGCCAGAGCTCGTGGGTGTGCACCGCTGCGCGCTTGCGTTGCGCCGCTGCCGGACTACGCTCGAGGCCCAGATCGATGCGGTGCTCGGCAAACTCCAGCACACGCCAGTCGCCCTGGCCTATCAGGCCGTCGTAACGCCGCCCATCCTCCAGCACCAGTTGCCGCACACCGTCCTCATCCTCGATCAGCCGGGCGCGGCGTGCGCGTTCGACCCCCTCACCATCCGACAGTCGGGTATGCACGAACACCTCCTCGAGGGTGCGCCCGTCCTTGGCCAGCCGTTCAGCGTAGACCGTCACCCTGCCCTGGTCCGCCACCAGGAAACGGCCGATTGGCAGGCGCTCGTACAGGGCGGCAGTGCGCGCCTGCTGCAGCATCTCGTCGCGTGCGCTCTGGGTGGCAGGCCATTGCACCAAGGCCAGCCAGGCGACCAGCAGCGCCCATGGCAAAGCCACCCAGAGGACGGGACGCTGCAGACGCAAAGGCGAAGCGCCGCAGGCCAACAACACCGGGATTTCCTGGTCGCGGTACAGCCGGCCAAAGGCCAGAAGCAGGCCAAGAAAGCCGCCGATGGGCAGGATGAACAGCAGGAACTTGATGCCGTTGGCCCACAGCAGGCCGGGAAGGATCTGTACCGGCAGCGCACCGTGCATGGCGGTGCCAAACAGCTGCACGCCGATGTTGGCCATCATCGCGATCCACAGCACGCCGCTTACGGCGAGCATGGCCACCAGGGCCTCGCGGATCAGGTAGCGGTCAAGACGGCCAAACATCGGCAGGCCCTTAGATGTAGCGGGCCAAGAGACCCAGCTCCAGTTGCTCGGCAGGCAGCGGCAGACGCACGCGCCAGCCACTGCCGGGGGCCTCGGCCAGCGGCCGGCCCTCAAGGTCGCGCATCTCCTCGACCACAAAGTCGTGGTTGCCGGAGGGCAGGATCAGCTCCATGCGATCACCAACGCTGATCTTGTTCTTCACCTCGACCTCGGCCATGCCGGTTCCCGGATCACGACCGACGATCTCGCCGACGAACTGCTGCACATGATTGCGCGAAGCGCCCTCGAGGTAGTTCTGGTAGTCCTGCGTGTGATGGCGGACGAAGAAGCCATCGGTGTAGCCGCGGTGGGCGAGCGATTCGAGCTTGCCGATGAGGCTAGGGTCGAACGGCCGACCGGCCACAGCATCGTCAATCGCCTGGCGGTAGATCTGTGCGGTGCGGGCGGCATAGTAGTGGCTCTTGGTGCGGCCCTCGATCTTCAGACAGTCGACGCCGATCTCGGTCAGCCTCTGCACGTGCTCGATGGCGCGCAGGTCCTTCGAGTTCATGATGTAGGTGCCATGCTCGTCCTCGAAGATCGGCATCAGCTCGCCCGGGCGGCTGGCCTCCTCGAGCAGGTAGACCTGATCGGCGAGCGGGTGGCGCGCATCGCCCGACACCCCGGCCTTCAAGGCGGCGTTGATGGCGTCCATGGAGATGACCGCCTCGGCCGATGGACGAATCACGCCGGCGGCATCTTCCTCACCCTGAACGGTCTTGTATTCCCAGCGGCACGCGTTGGTGCAGGTGCCCTGGTTCGGGTCGCGGTGGTTGAAGTAGCCAGACAGTAGGCAGCGGCCCGAGTAGGCGATGCACAGCGCGCCGTGCACGAACACTTCGAGCTCGATGTCCGGGCACTCCTGGCGGATCTCGGCGATCTCGTCCAGCGACAGCTCGCGCGAGAGGATCACGCGCTCCACGCCGACGGACTTCCAGAATTTCACCCCGGCGTAGTTCACCGTGTTGGCCTGCACCGAGAGGTGGATGGGCATCTTTGGCCAGCGTTCGCGTACCATCATGATCAGGCCGGGGTCGGCCATGATCAGGGCATCGGGCCCCATCTCAATGATGGGCTCGACATCGCGCAGGAAGGTGCGCACCTTGGCGTTGTGCGGCATCACGTTCAGGGCGACGAAGAACTTCTTGCCCAGCTGATGCGCCTCGCGGATGCCGATGGCGAGGTTGTCCTCAAGGAAGTCATTGTTGCGCACACGCAAGCTGTAGCGCGGCTGGCCGGCATACACCGCGTCCGCGCCATAGGCGAAGGCGTAGCGCATGTTCTTCAGGGTGCCGGCCGGCGATAACAGTTCAGGAATACGCATGGACATTCGTTTGATAAGCAATGGTCATCATTGTAACCCGGCACCGGCGTGCAAGCCCGGAAATCGGTCGGGAAAGGCCCCGGCGACGCTTCTGTTCGTTTACGGGACCCTGATGCGGGGACAGCCTGCCCATCGGCTGATGCGGGAAGCGCGCCTGCTCGGCCGCGCTCAAACGCCACCTGGCTTCATGTTGTACCACCTTGGCCCCTACCCTGCCGCGGTACGTCGAGGCCACGGGCGGGTGCGTGGCGAGCTGTATGCCGTACCTTTGACCCTACTGCGCCGGTTGGACGCCTACGAGAACTGCCCGCGCGAGTACCAACGTCACCTCATCCAAACAGCGCGCGGGCCCGCATGGATCTATCTTTATCTCCACCTGCCCCGGTGCGGGCATCGGCTTTGGCACGGCGACTGGCGCCGACGGAGGCAATGAAAGGGATATCCACCCGCTGTAGTCAGGACACGACCGCGTCCGTCTCAAGACACTGAACATGACCTGGATCCTCCTCATCCTCGGCCTGCTGTTCAGCTTCTCCACCCTCGGCCTGTCCGGCACACATCTTCGCTGTGCTGCTCGGCTACCTGCTCGGGCGGGTGATCGCCCTGGGTGACGACCTGCGGGCGGTGCGCGAGGATGTGGCCATCCTGCGTGGCGCGCAGGCGTCCGCGCCGGCCTGCGCGAATCAACGACTGAACGCGTTGTTCGCGTTGGGGCATCCTGCCCCAAACGGGAAACGCTGAATGATTCAGCGTTTCCCTAATTGATTGATCTGCGGAGCATATCGCGGGTATGTGCCGCGACATTGCGAGTTGAAAAAGGGCAGGAAGTCCTTTTTTCAACATCTTGGTAAACCACGCCGATGACCAATTAGCGAATCATCCGAGACACGACCGTGGACTATCTTGCATAAGAAAGTTCAATTAGCGCTTTTCTTATACACGCCCCTAGCTTCTGTTAGCCTACAAAATTACTTTGTCATTCAGTTCAAGGCGGTGGAGTCATGTTGCAGGCACTGAAGAACCTATGGTTTCGCGCCCCTTCCGAATCCCCTGTCTACATCAACGACATTGCGGTGCGCATTCGCGCCGGCATGCTCCTGTTCATCCCGCTCTACATGGCGCTAACCTTGTGGGATGCCATCTATGGCACCCACTGGATCGTCGATGGCAACAGCATCGTCGACACCTACGAGACGGACTGGGACGGACACACCATCTACGCTGCCCAGGTCATCAAGCGCACCTGGGAATACACCACCCAGACCTGGGTGCTGTTCTACGCCCTGTTCGAGATGCTGGCGGGCATGTTCGTCTTCACCTCCCGCCTCTCCCCCACCATCCTGATCGCCAGCCTACTCGCCCAAAGACAGCCCCCCGTCTGGAAACCCCTGGTTCCGAAACGCTTCGCCTGGAGCATTGGCGCAAGCTTCATCGTCGTCTGCCTAGTCTTCTTCAACCCGGTGCCGGTGGCCGAATTTGTCAACAGCATCGCGGGAAGCGCGGTGCTTCCGGAAACCGAAACCTTCATGCCCTACTGGATTCCGCTGGTGTTGGTCTGGGTCTGCCTCGGATTCATGTGGCTCGAGGCCATCCTGGGCTTCTGCGTGGGCTGCAAGGTTCACGCCCTGTTGGTGAAACTCGGCGTGCTCAAAGAAGCCTGTGAGGCCTGCAACAATATCGATTGGGAAGCGATTCAACGCCGCCATCAGGCCCGCCAGAATTCAGGCCGCACCGGCGAGGCATGACGAACTCCCGCACAGGAGAACCTGTGCCGCCCAGATCATGGAAAGAGAAGGGAAGCCAAATGGCTCCCCTTCCTCATTCAGGCATGGCGAGCTTTTCAGCCCGGCGGCCAGGTCATCTGGCGGCCGGCCAAGAGGTGCAAGTGCAGGTGGTAGACCTCCTGTCCGCCGTGCCGGTTGCAGTTGAATACGGTGCGGTAGCCGTCCTCCGCGAAACCCATTTCGCTCGCCAGCTGCCTGGCCACGAGGTGGAGCTTGCCGATCAGCGGCGCGTCCGCAGGCGTCAAGTCGTTGAGGGTCGCGATCGGTTTCTTCGGGATGATGAGGATGTGCACGGGCGCCTGCGGGTTGATGTCCCGGAAGGCCAGCACCTCCTCGTCCTCGTAGACGATCTGGGCAGGGATTTCCTTGCGGATGATTTTGCTGAAGATGGTTTCAGCCATGGTCACTCCTCGTCAGTCAGATCGGGCGGCGGCCCTGCAAGGCATGCGCCAGGGTGCCGCCGTCCACGAATTCCAGTTCCCCGCCCATCGGCACACCCTGCGCCAGGCGTGTGGCCCGGATGCCGCGCGCGCGGCACATTTCACCGATGACGTGGGCAGTGGTCTCCCCCTCCACGGTGCTGCTGGTGGCGACGATCACCTCCCGCACCTCACCCATACCCAGCCGCGCCTCGAGCATATCGAGGCCAAGCTCGCGCGGCCCTATGCCATCCAAGGGGCTGAGACGCCCCATGAGGATGAAGTAAAAACCACCGTAGGCGCCGGAGCTTTCCAGCGAGACCATATCCTGCGGCCACTCGACGACACACAGCAAGGCCCGGTCGCGTTGGGGGTTGCGGCACAGCCCGCACACCGGCTCCTCGGTCAGGGTCCGGCATTCTGCGCAATGCCCCACCCGCTCGGCCGCTGCCTCGAGCGCCGAGGCCAGGCGGCGGGCACCATCGCGATCACGCTGGAGCATGTGCAGAGCCAGCCGCTGGGCGGACTTGGGCCCGACGCCTGGCAGGCGCCGCAGGGCGTCGATCAGCTCGGTGACAAGAGGCGAGAAGTTCATCGGGTCAGATGCTTAGAATGGCATCTTGAAGCCGGGAGGTATCGGCATGCCTGCGGTGACGCTGGCCATGCGGCTCTGGGTCTCGGCCTCGACCTTGCGCACCGCATCGTTCATGGCCGCAGCGATCAGATCCTCCAGCATCTCCTTGTCATCGCCCATCAGGCTCGGATCGATGGTCACGCGGCGCACCTCGTGACGGCCGGTCATCACCACACTCACCATGCCGCCGCCGGACTCCCCGGTCACCTCCATCCGCGCGATCTCTTCCTGGGTCTTCTGCAGGTTCTCCTGCATCTTCTGGGCCTGCTTCATCAGCTGGCCAAGGCCGCCTTTCATCATGATGTGCTATCTCTTCGTGCTATGGGTGTGAGTTCTCAATCGATATCGTGCCGCTTCAGGCCGAATCAAGGGGACGCACGCTCTCTTCCAGCAGGTGGGCATCGAGGCGCTCTTCGAGCTTGCGCACGATGGGGTCGTTCTGTAGGGACTCGATCGCCTCCTGCTGGCGTGCTGCCTCCTGCTGCTTGCGCACCTCTGCCGGCGTATCCTGAGCTGGCCGCCCCTCCTCATAGCGCAGACGAACCTCCATGCCGAGCACCTTGGCGAGCGCCTTGCGGATGGACTCTTCCGCGAGCGGGGTGCGCAAGCTGGTATGGCTGGGCGGGCAGCGCAGGCTGATCTGGGGGCCATCCTGCCTGACCAGCTCGGAATTCTCCGCAAGCATCAGCGCCATGCCCTTCAGCCCAAGGCGCGGCAGCAAAAGGTGCCAAGCCCTGGCATCGAGCGGCTCCCGCAGCAAGGTTCCTTCCGCCTTCTCCGGCGAAAGCCCCTTCGGTGTCAGACCGTCGAGGATCTGCCCTCCGGCGGACATCGGCTCGGACTGCGCGACAGCGGGTCGAGCCAGCTCGCTACGTGGGGCATCGGTCTGGGATTCAGGCCCAGGCGAGGCGGCTGGAACAGGCTCGGCAAAGGACTCGCGGCGCGCAGGAGGCGACGGTTGGGGCACCACGCGCCGCGCAGCCGCCTCACCGGCAGGCAAGTTGCGGACTCCATCCCTGGATTCCGCCCTTTGGGTGACGCTGACCGCGCAGTTCGCGTGAGCCCGCGCCCCAACGCCGTTCCCTTCGGCGCTGTTAGCCGCGGCATCCGCCGGCACAAAGGCGAGCATCCGCAGCAGGGTCATCTCCAGGCCCATGCGCGCGCTCGGCGCCAGCGGCAGGTCCCGGCGCCCGTGCAGGGCGATCTGGTAGTAGAGCTGCACGGCCTCGGGGGTGAGGTGCGGGGCGAACTCGCGCACAAGCGTGGGCGAGGCCTCGAACAGCTCGGCATCAGCCTCCGGCATGAGCTGGTACACGGCGATGGCGTGCAGCAGGCCCAGCAGCTCGGCCAGGACCTCGGCGTAGTCCGGCGCACCTTGGGCTAGCTGACCGATGGCTTCAAACAGCGCCGGGGGATCCTGCGCGATCAGCGCCTCCATCAGGGCGCGGATGCGGGCCTCGGAGGTCAGCCCGAGCATAGCGCCAACCTCCTCCTCGCCCACCCTGCCCTGACCGTAGGCGATGGCCTGGTCAAGCAGGCTCAGTGCATCACGTAGGCTGCCATCCGCCGCACGCGCGAGCAGCTGCAGGGCACCGTCGTCGAAAGCGATGTTCTCGGCCGTCAGTACGTTCTCCAGCCGACCGTGAATCATGCGCCTCGAAAGGGCTTTGAGGTGGAACTGCAGGCAGCGCGAAAGCACCGTGACTGGCAGCTTCTGCGGGTCGGTGGTAGCAAGCAGGAACTTGACGTGCGGCGGCGGTTCCTCGAGCGTCTTCAGCAGGGCATTGAAGCTCGACTTGGAGAACATATGCACCTCGTCGATGAGGTACACCTTGAAGCGGCCAAGGCTTGGGGCGTATTGCACGTTCTCCAGGAGCTCGCGGGTATCGTCCACCCCCGTACGGGAAGCGGCATCCACCTCGATCAGATCCACAAAGCGTCCCTCGTCGATCGATCGGCAGGCCGCGCATTCGCCGCAGGGGTGGCTAGAGACGCCGCGCTCGCAGTTGAGCGCCTTGGCGAAGATGCGCGCCACGGTCGTCTTGCCCACGCCACGGGTGCCAGTGAACAGGTAGGCGTGGTGCAGGCGCCCCTCGTCCAGGGCGGAGGTCAGGGCGCGCAGGACGTGCTCCTGACCGACCATGTCTTCGAAGCGGCGCGGACGCCATTTGCGCGCGAGGACCTGATAGGTCATGTCGATCTCGGCAAGTCTTGGAAGCGCTGGATTCTAGCAGAAACCGGGGGCCGGAGCGGCATGAGGACCAAGCAAAAAGAGCCACCCAAAGGGCGGCCCTTTTTGCCAGAGGGGGCGGCGAAGCGCACCCGCCACATCCCGGCGCCCGAACGCACCGCTACCGTTGCTTCCTTCCGGACCTGGCGGGGTTTACGGCTGCCCGTCGCGAGAGGACGAATGCGCCCGCCATCGACGCGGGCTGGGGCAAAGCCCCGTAACAACAAAGCCCTGCGCCGCAGGGCTTCTCAGATCTGGCGGAGAGAGAGGGATTCGAACCCTCGATACGGGGTTACCGTATACACACTTTCCAGGCGTGCTCCTTCAACCACTCGGACACCTCTCCGGTCACCCGCCATCCTAGCGCGATGTGGGGGCGAACTTTACCGGAGACGAGGCGAGAATTCAATGGCTGGGTGTAGAGAGTGTAGAGAGCAAATAAACTGTCCGGACTTGTAGCACGATGGTTGTCCGGTTTTA
>JBMFOY010000055.1:0-12290 GCA_049969375.1 Halothiobacillaceae bacterium
TCGCGTTGGGGCATCCTGCCCCAAACGGGAAACACTGAATTATCCAGCGTTTCCCTAAGCGCGGGTAGGAGGCCCGCCCCCGGGCCGATCATCCAGCCCTTGATCGCGGCGAGGACGCTGCGCCTACATCCGGCAGGATGGTTTTTCGATGTGCCTCAACGACATTTGTGTGCCGCAACCTTTGGGCGCAAAATGAGATGAATTTTTTGACCCAACGGCAATCACGGCGCAATGACGGCTCAGAACGTCTTCGAGCACCCCCTCAACGAGCGTATGCGCGCCTTCCTGCGCCTGAGCGGGCTGTTCGCCCGTGCGCAGCACTTTCTGGCCGGTGTATCCGAGCAGGATTCCCAGTGCGCCATACTCACCCTGCTCGAGCTTTCCGAACTCACCGGCCGGGTGGACATCAAGCGCGAGCTGATGAAAGAGCTGGAGCGGCAAAGCGCCAATCTGATCCGTCTGGCCGAAACGCCCGATGTCGATACCCTCAAGCTCAATCAAGTGTTGGAACAGCAAAAGGCCTTGATCCAGCGTCTGCATGCGCAGAGTGGGCCGATCGGCGCCGCCATCAAGACCAACGAGTTTCTCTCCGCCATCCAGCAGCGCGGCCGGATTCCCGGCGGGCTGTGCGAGTTCGACCTGCCGATGTTCCACCACTGGCTGCGCCAGCCGCTCGAAGATCGGCGGGATGTCCTGCACGCCTGGCTGATGCCGTTTGCGGTGGTGCAGGACGGCATTGAGCTGATCCTGGACCTTGTGCGCAAGAGCGCTGCTCCTTCCGCTGCAGTCGCCGAGGGTGGCTTCTATCAGCAGGTCCTGGACCCCTCGCTCCCGTTCCAACTGATCCGGGTCACCCTGCCCGAGGACGCGACCTGTTTCCCGGAGGTCAGCGCGGGCAAGCAGCGCTTCACCATCCGCTTCCTTGAACTCAACCTGGACGACGGACGCACCAGCCAGAGCACGGAGGACATCGCCTTCGGCCTTGCCTGCTGCGCCCTCTAAACACAACCCGATCATGGCTGACCCGACGGATACCGCCTTCGTACTCAAGGGCCGCATGCTCACCCTGATGGTGTTCGAGCTGCACAACCCCAACATCGTGCAACTGGCCATGCACCTCAAGGAGCACATGGCCCAGGCCCCCAACCTGTTCAAGAACACCCCTCTGGTGGTGGACCTCTCTCCCCTGCAGGACGGCTTCAAGGTGGTGGACTTTCCCGCCTTGATCAGTCTTTTGGACAACCACGGTCTGACGGTAGTCGGCGTAATGGGCGGCAACGAGCAACAACGCACCGCCGCTGCCCGCGCGCGCCTGGCCTTGTTCCCGGACAGCCCGGGCCGGGTGGTGAGTGAGCCCCCCGAAGCGACCACGGACATGCCCGAGGAAGCATCGCCCGCCGAAGCGGCTCCGCCCGCCCCGGCGGCCAGTGACCTCGTGGTGCGCCTGCTGGTGCGCGCCGGCCAGCAGATCTACGCGCGCGGCGGCGATCTGATCGTCGAGTCCTCGGTCAACGAGGGGGCCGAGGTGGTGGCGGATGGCGACATCCACATCTATGGCGCGCTGCGCGGCCGGGCCCTGGCGGGTGCGCGCGGCCGCGGCGATGCGCGCATCTGGTGCCAGAGCCTGGAGGCCGAGCTGGTGTCGATCAACGGCATCTACCGCACGCGCCAAGACATCGACCCGGCCCTGCTCGGCAAGCCTGCGGTCATTGAGATCCTGAACGAAAAAATGATCATCCGTGCCTTCGGCTGAAGGCTCGTCCACCATGCATAGAGGAAACATCCTGTGACGAAGATTCTCGTCGTGACTTCCGGCAAGGGCGGCGTGGGCAAGACCACCACCAGCGCCTCGATCGCCACGGGCCTGGCCCTGCGCGGCAACAAGGTCGCCGTGATCGATTTCGACATTGGCCTGCGCAACCTCGATCTGATCATGGGCGTGGAGCGCCGCGTGGTGTATGACTTTGTCAATGTGGTGAACGGGGAGGCCAGCCTCCATCAGGCGCTGATCAAGGACAAGCGGGTCGAGGGGCTGTACGTTCTGGCCGCCTCCCAGACCAAGGACAAGGACGCGCTGACCGAGGAGGGCGTGAAGAAGGTGCTGGATGAACTGAAGGCAGACGGGTTCGACTACATCGTCTGCGACTCACCCGCTGGGATCGAGAAGGGGGCCTTGCTTGCGATGTATTTCGCCGACGAGGCGATCGTGGTGTCCAACCCAGAGGTCTCCTCGGTGCGCGACTCCGACCGCATGCTGGGCCTTTTGGCGAGCAAGTCCTACCGGGCGGTCAATAAGCTGGAGCCGATCAAGCAGCACCTCCTGGTCACCCGCTACGCGCCCCACCGCGCCGAAGCCGGCGAGATGATGAGCATAGACGACATGTTGGAGATCCTGGCCGTGCCACTCTTGGGCGTGATTCCCGAGTCACCCGCCGTGCTGAATGCCTCCAACGCCGGCCAGCCGGTGATCATGGACAAGACTTCGGATGCCGGCCAGGCCTACGAGGATGCCGTGGCACGCTTGCTCGGCGAGGAGCGCCCGCTGCGCTTTATCACCGCCGAGAAAAAGGGCCTGTTCAGCCGCCTGTTCGGGAAATAAGCCATGAGCCTGCTCGGTTTCTTTCGCAGCAAAAAGCCTTCGTCCGCCAAACTGGCCAAGGAGCGGCTGCAGATCATCATCGCCCATGAACGGGCGCAGACCCGCGGCGGACATGATTTCCTGCCCATGCTGGAGAAGGAACTGCTGGAGGTCATCCGCCGCTATGTCGCGGTGAGCGACGAGGCGGTCAAGGTCAAACTCGACCGCGAGGATGGCGTTGAGGTGCTGGAACTGAATATCATCCTGCCGGACTCCGAGGCCAAGAACTGAGCCGCTCTCGCGACGAGGGCGCCGCTCCTACCATGTAGGAAGCCCGCCCCCAGGCCGATGCCCCCGCCCTTGATCGCGGCGGGGGCGACGCTCCTATATCCAGCCTTAGGAGGCCCGCCCTCGGGCCGATCCGAATGGATCGCGGCGAGCCCCCACCCTCCCCATCCTCCCTGCGATGGCCGCCTTATGCGGCCATCGGCATTTTTGCTTTCCGCCGTATCCGAACCTTTTCCTAAACTTTGCGGCATGAGCGCCACCGCTACCATGCCATGACCACCGCCCTTCTCTGGAGCGCCTACCTCGCAGGTGCCACCATCGGCCTGTACGTGCTGCTGCAATACTGGCTGACCGGCCGCCCGCTGGGCTGCTCCTCGCCGCTCAGCCAGGCCTGCGCCACGGTGTCGCGCCTGCCCTTCTTCCAGGGACGCGAGTTCGCCGCCAGCGAGCAGTGGCGGCTGTGGTTCATCGCCGGCCTGCCGCTCGGGGGCCTCATCGCCGCACTCAGTGCCGGCCAAGTCGGCTGGGTGCTGGACATGGGGACGGCCTACGAGACGATGCTCCCGGAGGCCCCGTGGCTGAAGGCGCTGGTGCTGTTCGCGGGCGGGGTGCTGATGGGCCTCGGCGCGAGACTTGCGGGCGGCTGCACCAGCGGCCACACCATCGTCGGGGTGGCCCTTCTCAATCCGCCCAGCATGCTCGCCTCCATCCTGTTCTTCGCCGGCGGACTCATCATGGTGCAGGCCCTCTGGCGGCTGGCGGGGGCGGGCTGAGATGGGTCAGAAACTGCTGTTCCTTGCCCTGGGTGCGCTGTTCGGCTTCCTCCTCAGCCGCGCAGGGGCAACGGAACCGGAACTGGTCGCCCGCCTGTTCTTGTTCGAGAACCTGCACTTGCTATGGGTGATCGTTAGCGCCGTCGCCGTCGGCGCCGTGGGTGTCGCCCTGATGCGGGCCACCGGACTGCGGGCGGTGGGCCAAAACCAGTCCATCCGCTTCGAGGGTAAGCCCTATACACGCACCCTCGTATTCGGCAGCCTGGTGTTCGGCGCCGGCTGGGGCCTGACCGGCGGCTGCCCGGGCACGGTGCTGGCGATGCTGGGCGAGGGCAAGCTCTATGTCCTGCCCATCATCGCCGGCCTCTTGGCCGGGACCTGGCTATTCGGCCTGTGGAGCAGCCGTTCCCATCAATCCAGCTGATTGCCCAACGCCCCACCCTGCCCCTTCACGAAGCCAAGATAGAGCTGGGCGAACTCGGGCACGACGGAGGCCTTGATACTGGGGTGGTCGGCATACATGCGGCGCAGGGCGTCCAGACGAGGGCACTCCGCGCCGATCAGCTGCGGCACGCCATGGGCCTCCAGCAGGTCAAGGCGCATAAAGAAAGGCGCAAGTGCAGCATCCATCAAACCCAACTGCCCTCCGCCAAAGCCGCCCGGCTCGGCCGCAGCCCCGACCTCCAACACATTGAGCAAGTGCCGTAAACGCTCACGCGCCTTGTCGAGCGCATCCCCCGGAGAGGCCGTGACCCATTGCCACAACCCGGCAAAGAGCTCATCGACCACCGCCACCCAGCCTCGGACCTTGGCCCGAGCAAGCGGGGCAGCCGGCATGAGTGGCGGAGCGTGGGTTTCATCAAGAAATTCGTTGATGACCTGCGATTCGAAAATGACCTGATCATCCACCTTCAACAAAGGCACCTTGCCCAGCGGGGAGAGCACAGCCAGCCACTCCGGTGGCTCCTTCGGATTGAGATAAGTCACCGTGCAGGGAATACCCTTGTGCTGGATCAGGATATTGACCCGCTGTACGAAGGGGCAGATCTTGAAGCCCACCAGTTCGAGTTTCATGCTCGCTTCCCTCAACCTTGCATTGGAACAGAGCCTAGTATGCACCAAGCACCGCCACCTGCCGGAACCACCCAGCGCCTGGATACCTGGTTGTGGGCCGCGCGTTTCTACAAGACCCGCTCGCTGGCCAAGGAGGCGATCGAGGGTGGCAAGGTGCGCCTGAACGGCCACCCGGCCAAGCCCGCCGCGAAGATACGCCCCGGCGACGAGCTGGAGGTGAACCGCAGCGGCGAGCGCTGGCAGGTGCGGGTGCTGGCGCTCAACGAGCAGCGCCGCCCGGCCAGCGAGGCACAGGGGTTGTATGCGGAGTCCACCGAAAGCCTGACCAGGCGCGAACGCGAGCGCGAGCTGCGTCGCCTGGCGGGTGGCGTTCCAGCGCCCGCCAGCAAGCCGGACAGCCACGCCCGCGAGGCCCTGCGCCGACTACGCGGCAAGGCCTGACAGGCCGTTGAAAAACTCTTTTCAACGGCCTGCCAAGGTGAGCCTAGGGAAACTCTGAAAAAATCCATCCATGGATTTTTTCAGCTCGTCTTATCAAGGCACATGTCCGCGACGGGCTCCACGAACGCTGACGCTATGGGCTCAGCCCCTGCCGGACACGGACCACTCGCGCCAGCCGCCCAGGAGGGGAAAATACAGACCAAGACGCACGGGGCGCTCGGGGTCGAGTGCTGCCAGCAGGCCGGCATAGCCCTCCAGCTGGGGGCGGTAATGCTCCTGCTGGCGATCGAGGAAGTCCGGCAGTGTCTCCCCGTCCGCAGGCTCGGCGGTTTTGTAGTCGATGATCCAGCGCGTACTCCCGTCGATGAAGCTGCGGTCGATCACTGCGCTGACAGGAATGCCGCCGATCACACCACCGAGCGCCCATTCACAGCGCGCGTCCTCGTGCGCAGTCAGGATCCAGCGGCCGCGGGGATCAGCCAGCGTGCCTTCCACGGCGCGCACAACGCGCGCTATGGCCTCATCCAGCATCCGCCCCGCCACACCAAGTTCACGTAAGCTACGGCGCAGGGCGGGTTCCGCCCGATGCAGGCGCTCCGCCGACCATCCTTCCAGCCCTTCCCGGGCGATGCGCTCGAGCAGGCGATGCACCAGCGTACCCACGTGACGCGGGGTTTCATTTCCTTCATGCCAGCCGTTCCCCTTCTCCTCCTGCCAAACGGCGCGTCGGCTAAGCGGCTGAGCCGTAACCTGGCCGACCGGGATGCCCGGCGGCGGGGCTGGCGGGCGCGCGTCGAGCGGCAGACGCCAAAGGGCCGGACGCGGCGGCAGGCGGTCGGAGGGTTCCGGCGCGGGGCCGGCCGCGGCAGGTGCAGGCGGCGGTTCCACCCGATCCTCGATCCCCCGCCAGAGGCACGCGAGCAGGGACCGCGCGGGGGGCAGCCAACCCCCGTCCTTATCGAGCGGCACCTCAGCCAAGAGATGCAGGCGCCGTATCGCGCGGGTCGCAGCCACGTATAGCAGGCGGCCATCCTCGTAGCTGCCGCGGGCGTCCTGGATGCGTCGTAGCCAGGTGTACAGCGGGCTATCCTGTTCGCCCACGCCCTTGATGGGGGCCAACAACAGGTCGGCTTCGCTGCGGCCGAAGTGATTGACCTCCCGCTCGAGCCACAGCAGGAGCTGGCTGTCACTGCCCCGCGGCACCCGCGCAAGCCCCGGCACGATCACGGTGTGGAATTGCAGGCCCTTGGACTTGTGGATGGTCATGACCTGGACGCGGGCCCCACTCTCCGGTGGGGCGAACAGCTCCTTCAGTGCCTGCTCCAGCGTCGCCACATCCAGTTCATCCCCCAGGGCATCGAGCAGGTCGAAGAGGATGCGCGCCTCCTCCAGCTCCCGCCCGCCTCGTGCACAGGCGGGCCCGCCCAGCGCCAGCCAGGCCCCTTCAACCTGGCGGCGCAGCGACACGCGCCCGCTCTCAGCCAGGCTGGCGCGCAAAACCTCGCGCAGGCGCAGCAGACGGGCCCGCCCCTCATCACCGAGCGCGACGAGGCGGGCTGGATCGTTCATGCACTGCCAAAGGGTGGTCTCCGCGCCATCCCCGGCCAGCGCGTGCAGGTCGCCAAGCGTCAGGCCGCACCATGGCGCGCGCAGCACGGCCAGCCAGGCAATGCGGTCCGCCGGGTGCAGCAGGGCGCGGGTCAGGGCCAGCAGGTCCTGCACCATCGGCTGGTCGGCCAGCTGCTCGATTTCCACCGCCTGGAAGGGCATGCCAGCCGCGCGCAGGGCGGGCAGGATGCGGGCGAGATGCCCGCGCGAGCGGACCAGGATGGCGACGCTGCGGTCAGCGAGCTTCACATCGCCATCCGTCTCAAGCTGTGCCAGGGCCTCGCGGGTGAGGCGAACGACCTCGTCGGCCTCAAGCCTCCCGGGCTGGCCAGCATCCTTGCCGGGCTTGGGGAACAAACAAACGCGCACCGCCTCGCCTTCGGCCTTGGGATGGTGGGCGATGGAGGAGGTATAGGGCACCGCCCCCTCGGCAATGTTCTCGCGCTCGGCCAGCACGCGGGGGAAGACGGCGTTCACCCAGTCGACCACGCCCGCCTGGGAGCGGAAGTTGGTGGTGAGCGTCAGGGAGGCCAAGCGCAGCACGCCCCCCCCGCAGCGGATTCCCTCACGCTGGGCGCGCAGGAACAGGCCGACCTCGGCCTCGCGGAAGCGGTAGATCGACTGCATCGGGTCGCCGACCAGGAATAGGCTACGCCCCTCCCGTTCGGTGTACGGCGCATCCCCCGGCTGCCAGCCGACAAGCAGCCGTTCGAGCAGGGCGAACTGGCTGTGCGAGGTGTCCTGGAACTCATCCAGCAGGATGTGACGCAGGCGGTAGTCAAAGGCCAGCAGCAGGTCGCTCGGCGCGTCCTCCTCACCCAGGGCGCGCAGCGCCCCTTGCGCGGTTTCGACGAAATCGACCTCGCCGCGCGCGGTGAAGATCAGCCACAGCTCACCCAAGGCCAACCGGAGCAGCTGCAGCAGGGCCTCGAGCACCGCCCAGTCGGCATCGGCATAGGCGGGCCGCGGCATGGCGCGGGTGGCATGCAGGGCAGCCGCCAGGTCGGGGTGTTCGCGGAGGGCGTCGAGCAGGGCCACCACGCGCTCCTTGAAGGCCGTTCGTTCGGCCTTGGTGTCCTTGTCGATGCCCTTCTCGCTCGGCGCGGGCACCCCATCCTTGGCAGTGATGGACTTGCGCCATGCCCCCTCTTTGGTCAGGAGCAGGTCGGCCAGCCCCTGCCAGCGCGACAGCCCATCCACCCCCGCCTGCGGCCAACCCGGCACTTCCCACTGCATCCGCCGATCGACCTCTTCCACCCCTGCCGCGCCCAGATGGGCGCATAGCATGGCGGCCACATGGGTGGTTTCCTCTCGCAGCTCCGCCGGAAACAGCGCATGCAGGCTGTCCAGCTCGTCCTCCACCATGCGCCGGATGGCCGCCTCCAGCGCCGCGCGCCGTGCCTGGGACGTGGCCTCGGCGCCAAAGACATGCCGCCCCCACTGGTCGCGTTTGCCGAGCATGGCGGCCAGAAGGTCACGCACCCGGGCGAGGTCATTGCCAAGATGGCGCAGCAGGGTTTCCAGCGCGGCGACGTCAGCATCCTCCTGCCCTTCCGTGTCCATGCGCGCCTCGATGCGCTCGACGACTCGGTCCGCGGCCTCGCGGTAGAGCGCCTGCGCATCGTCGCTGATCGCCGCCGCCGCACCGAAGCGGGCGGTCAGCGGCAGGCGGGCGGCCAGGCCGTGACTGAAGGCGTCGATGGTCTGAATGCGCAGGCGCGCGGGCTGCTGGAGCAGGTTCCAGCCCATGGCGCGGTCGCGCTCCAGTACCGCCCGGGCCCGTTCGCGCTGGCGCACGAGGTGTTCGGGGGCGTTCTCGGGGAGAGGTGCATCGGCCTCGCGCAGGGCATGCAGGATGCGGCTGCGCATCTCCCCCGCCGCCTTGCGGGTGAAGGTGATGGCGAGGATCTCCTCCGGCCGCTCCACCTCGGCCAGTAGCACCAGCATGCGCTGGATCAGAAGCTCGGTCTTGCCCGAACCGGCCGGGGCCTGGACGATGCAGCACAGGCGTGGGTCAAGGGCCTGCTCGCGAATGGCGGCATCGAGGGGCACGGCCTTAGTCATCGTTTTCCTCCTGCAGCGCATGACCTGGCCCCGCCAGCTCGTGGATGCGGCAGAGCATGCCGAGCGGGCAGGTGGTGCAAACCTTCGGGGCGCGCGGATCGACCGCGGCCTGTCCGGCGCGGAAGTCCTCTGCAAGCTTTGTCAGCACCTTCCGCCAGCCGGCCATTTGTCCGGCCCAGTCCGGCTCGGCGGGCTTCACTCCCTCGACACCGTCACCCTGCCCGATCAGCTGCATCTCCCCCGGACGCACCAGGGCGAAGGCTATGGCGCGAATGTTCTCCTCGCTGACCGCATAGAGCGGCAGCTGGGGCGCGGCCGGACGCTCACCGGCCCAGTCGCCCAGCGCGGCACGACCGGTCTTGTAGTCGATGATCATCCGCCCGCCCTCCGCCAGGCGATCCACCCGGTCGAGCTTGACGTTGAGCTGAAGGCCGGCAATCTCGATGGTGCGGGCCTGCTCGCGCTCCTCGACGGTAAAGGACGGACGTTCCCGCTCGATGGCCAGCCACTCGAGTGCAAGGGCGCTCAGGCGCTCAACCTCCAGGCGCTGCAGCCGCTCCGGCCACAGGTTGCGCCGTTTGCGGGCCTCCTCGGCCACCACCTCCAAGGCGTGGCGCTGCACCCGCTCGGCCAGGCTCGCCTCCTGCGCCCGCAGCGTGGTCTGGTCCTTCAGTTCGCCCCATACCCGCTCGAGCAGGGCATGCAGCAGCACGCCGCGCAGGCGGGCATCGGGGCCGAGGTCAGGCTCCTCCAGCGGCCGGGCCGCGAGGCGCAGTTCGGCGAAGGCGCGGAACGGACAGGCGGATTGCAGTTCCAGCAGGCGCGCCCCACCGGGCGCCGTCTGCCCCTCTGCCAAGGGGGGCGCCTGGGGATCGGTGAGGCATTCCAGGGCCACGCCTTCCCCCCACTGCTCGGGCAGGGGCAGGCCCGACGACTCGGGCGGCCCATCCATCTCCGGCAGGTGGTCGAACAGCGGACTCGGCTCCAGTTCGCGCCCGTCCTCCTGCCGCGGATGGCTGACGATCACCTCAGGCGCGAGCATCAATAGGCGCGCGCTGATGCGCCGCAGGTAGTCGAGCTCGCGCTTGGGGGAGGCGTGCGGCAGTCCGAGGCGGGCCTGCAAGCGCATGGGCAGGAAGGGGTTGGGCCGCGCATCCGGCGGCCATTGCTCGTGGTGCATGCCGAGCAGCCAGGCGGCATCGAAACGTAGGCCGACCGCCTCCAGCGGGCCGAGCACCTGCACCCGTGCATCCTGTGTCGCCTCCGGCTGGAATAGGGTATCGGCGGCCAACTCGCGCAGGCGGGCGAGGGCCTCGCCGCGCGTCATGAGCGGCCGCACGATCTCCAGCCGCGCAAGCGCGCCCATGGCATCCAGCCAAGCCTGGCGCAGCTGGAAGGATGGGCTGTCGAGCGCACCTTCGCCGGGCCAGCCGGCGAGACGCAGTTCCTGGCGCAGGGCCTGCACCCAGGCCGCGGGGGACTGCTGCCGCGGCTGCTCCTGCTGCTGGGCATGCAGGCGAGCGAGCATCTGCCCGAACAGAGGGCAGCCACCCTCCGCGGCCTGCCGACGTGCATGCTCGCGCGAGACCACCCGCTCTCCCCCCCGACGTAGGCGGGCGTCGAGCAGGGCGCGGGCGTCGCGCTCGATCTCGAAGCCGCCCAGGAACGGGCTGCGCAGGGCCTGGCCGAGGGTGTCGAGGTCGAGGCGGGCCTCGCCGAGGGCGAAGATCAGGAAGGCGGCACGGACCATGCCATGCTCGCGCAGCGGCGTGCCGAGCGAGATGTTCCATGGCCGGGGCGTGTCGCTCATGCCCGGCAGCAGGGCATGGGGGGCAAGCTGGGCGTCGAGCAGGCGCGCGAGGCGCGAGCGGCGCGCGGCAAGGTCGGGGGCGATGATGGCCAGGCGGGCGGAAGGGTTTCGCTCCAGCCTCGCCCGTGCCCAGCGGGCGGCAGCCTCGTCCTCGCGGGCGGCATCGGGGAAGCTGATGCGGCCCTGGCGCGGTGTCATCTCCAGCATGAGTGAAAGCTGAGCGGCTGCCGCAGCCTTGGGTCTGGGGTTGCCCCCTCCTTCCATGGAGAACCCTGCAAGGCGCTCCACCCGCGTGCCACGCCGCGCCAGAGCCTCCAGCAGGGCCTCCTGTACCGGCGTCCAGTCCTCGAAACCGAGCAACAGGATGTGCGCGGGCGGTGTGATGCGGCCCGCGTCGAGCGCTTCGATGAGGCGGGCGGGCAGACTGGCCTCATCCAGCCAGCCCTGCCTCTCGCATTCGCGCACGAACCGCTCCGCCCAGCGCTGGAAATGGAGCACATCGTCGTTGCATTCAAGCGGATCGAAGGGCGGCGACAAACGCCACGCCTGCATCAGCCCCCAAGCCTCCTGCGCGAGCCGGGCGGAGCCCGCGACCTGCAGCAGGGCGGGCGCATCGTCCTGGATGATGCCCTGCCAGACCAGTGCGGCCTGGCGCGCATCGAGCAGCAGGTGGGCATCTGCGTCCAGCCAGCTCGCCTCCGTCCACAGGCGGCGCAGCCAGCCGCCCCAGGGCAGGATGTCCGGCGCGAGCCAGACGGTCTGCACGCTGCCCTCCGCCGCGGCAAAGGCCGCACGCCAGTGACGCGCCAGGCGGTTGTTGACGGTGATCAGGGTGGCGCCCTCGCGCAGGGCGCTTAGGAGGGGCAGCAAGGCATCGTCCGTGGGTTGCGTGCTCATTGTTCGTAGTCCGTATGTCATCGCCGCGACGCGGCTCCCACAGGGAGAGAACCTTGCGACGTACGCAAGCAGCGATGATGCACGATCAAGCCCGCCGCCACCAGCCGGTCAGGCTCAGCCGCTCACGGTGGGCGACCAGGACCTCATGCGGAAAACGCTCCGAGAGAAAGGTAACGAATGTTCCGGCTTCGGGAAGAACTTCGCACAGCACGCGGCGCTCATCCTGCGGGTCGAAGATGCGCAGCATCCCGCCATGCTCGGGACGCCAGCCGGGATTCAGGTAGAGCAGCACGGTGACAGTGCGCGCGGATCGCCCCTGTGGGTTGTCGTAGTGGCGCTGGTAACCCCCGCCGGGCGGATAGAGGGCGAAGTGGCACTCCAGCTCACGCAGGCCGAGATAAAGCTCGCGATTGAGCGCTTCGCGCATCGCCTCCATCGCCTGCCAGAAGGGCTGCATCACCGCACCGCCTTCGCCCCACTCCAGCCAGTCGATGGCATCGCCGCGCACCGCCGAAACACGCATGGCCTGGTTGCCGATGCCCGCCGGGCGGAAGCGGTCGCGCCGCGCCAAGGCCTCGGCGCGCACCGCCTCGACCACCTCGGGAGGGAAGGCCTTGGGCACCACGGCGTAGCCTGGCCCGGCCAAGCCCTCGATCACGGCACTCCAGAGCGCCTTACTGTCCATCCATCACCTCTTCTTGGGAAATTCTGAAAAAATCCATCCATGGATTTTTTCAGCTCGTCTTATCAAGGCGCA
>JBMFOY010000056.1:0-12169 GCA_049969375.1 Halothiobacillaceae bacterium
TGTCGAGCTCCATCCAGTTGCTTGCGAGGCACGCCGGGGATTACACGCTCGTGCTCGAGATCACGGAGACCTCACTCATCTCGCGCTTCGAGCTGATGAGCCGTGCCTTGCGACACTATCGATCCCTGGGGATCAAGGTGGCCCTGGATGACTTCGGCAGCGGCTACTCATCGCTGCGCTACCTCGCCCGCATGCCGGTCGATATCGTTAAGCTCGATCGCAGCCTGATCGAGTCCTATAGCCAAGACGCTACCCTGCGAGGCATGGTGGTGCATGTCGCCGACATGTTGCGCGGCAGCGGTTTCGCCGTGGTGGCCGAAGGCATCGAGACCGAGTCCCAACGCCAGGACTTCCAACGGTTGGGGGTGGGCTATCTGCAGGGCTGGGCCTTTGGACGGCCCCGAACGACCGGCGCAACCAGGGCAAGGCCTGTAAGCGGTGGCTTGATAGCAGTTGGGGCGGCAGATCAGGAAGAGGGGAAAAAGATGGTCGGAGTGACAGGATTCGAACCTACGACCCCTACGTCCCGAACGTAGTGCTCTACCAGACTGAGCTACACTCCGACTAATGATCCCGAGCTGCAGCGAAACGAGCGATGCTCTCGAGTGCTTCACGCTGCGGCGACGGGGGCAGGATAGCGAGGGCGGCAATGGCTTGCTCGGCCTCGTTCATCGCAAGGCGCGCAGTATAGGCAAGTGAGCCCGCCTTTGCAATAGCCTCAAGCACCACCGGCAGGTGATCCACCCCGCCCTGTTCGATGGCTTGGCGGAGCACCGCCGCCTGTTCGGGCTTGGCATGGCGCAAGGCGTGGATCAGGGGCAGGGTGGGCTTGCCCTCGGCCAGGTCATCGCCGACATTCTTGCCGAGCTTCTCCGGGTCGGCCTCGTAGTCCAGCGCATCGTCCATCAGCTGGAAGGCGTTGCCCAGGTGCAGGCCGTAGGCGGCAAGGGCCGCCTCCACCTCGGGAGGGGCGCCGGCCAGCACGCCACCCAGGCGCCCGGCAGCCTCGAACAGCTGCGCGGTCTTGCAGCGGATGACCTCCATGTAGCGCTCTTCGGTGGTGTCGGGGTCATGGCAGTTCATCAGCTGCATGACCTCCCCCTCGGCGATGATGTTGGTGGCGTCGGCAAGGATCTCCATCACCCGCATGCTGCCCACGCTCACCATCAGCTGGAAGGCGCGCGAATAGAGGAAATCGCCGACCAGCACACTCGCGGCATTGCCAAACAGGGCATTGGCGGTCTTGCGGCCGCGGCGCATGCCGGACTCGTCCACCACGTCGTCGTGCAGCAGGGTGGATGTGTGGATGAACTCGATCACCGCCGCGAGGGTATAGTGGTGTTCCCCGGCATAGCCCGCCGCGCGTGCGGCCAGCAGGTGCAGGAGGGGGCGCAGGCGCTTGCCGCCACCGTGTATGATGTAGGTCGCGATCTGCCGGACAAGGGCGACCTCGGAGTGCAGGCTGCGCTCAATCAGCTGATTGACGCGGGCCATCTCGTCCGCCGTCGCGTGGCGCACCTGCTCGAGATTCATCAGAAGTCGCTTTGGGCTGGGAGTGGGCTTAAGATTGCCCGCGATGCTAGGCAGGCCTGTGGCTGGGTGTCAAGGTGGGGGCTTTTGTTTGACGCGGCCACGTCAAGCGTTTACAATGCGCGCCCTTTATAGGGTTTCATTCATTTTTTGGAGCACACCATCATGTACGCAGTGATCGTGACTGGCGGTAAGCAGTACCGTGTCGAGCAGGGCGAGCGCCTGCGCGTCGAACTGCTCAACGCCGATGTGGGCTCGACCGTCGAGCTCGATCAGGTGCTGCTGGTGGCTGACGGCACCCAGTTCAAGGTCGGTTCCCCGCTGGTCGAAGGCGCCAAGGTATCTGCCGAGGTGCTGGGCCATGGCCGCCACAAGAAGGTCGAAATCCTGAAGTTCCGTCGTCGCAAGCACCACATGAAGCGCATGGGGCACCGTCAGTATTTCACCGAACTGAAAATCACCGGTATCTCCGCTTAATCGAGGCAACGAGCCATGGCACACAAGAAGGCCGCGGGCAGTTCCCGCAATGGTCGCGATTCTGAATCCAAGCGTCTGGGTGTGAAGCTCTACGGCGGCCAAATGGCCGTGGCGGGCAACATCATTGTCCGTCAGCGCGGCACCCAGTTCCATCCGGGCACCAACGTCGGCTGCGGCAAGGACTACACCCTGTTCGCCAAGGTCGATGGCACCGTCAAGTTCGAGGTCAAGGGCCCGAACAACCGCCGCTACGTGAGTGTGATTCCCGCCTGATCCGCGGCACGCTGACGACGCGCGACCAAGCCCCGCCTCGACGGGGCTTTTTTGCTGGTAAGTTTCTATGAAGTTCGTTGACGAAGCAGTCATCCACGTCAAGGCCGGTAACGGCGGCAACGGTGTGGTCAGTTTCCGCCGGGAGAAATTCATCCCTATGGGCGGCCCCGACGGGGGTGATGGCGGCGATGGCGGCAGCGTGTACGTGGTCGGTCATCCCGACCTCAACACCCTGGCGGACTTCCGCTTCCAGCGCCGTTTCGAGGCCAAGCGCGGGCAGAACGGCATGGGCCGCAACATGACCGGCGCCAAGGGTGACGACCTGGAGATCCCGGTCCCCGTGGGCACCATGGTTTATGACGCGGACACCGAGGAGCTGATTGGCGACGTAGTTGAGGCCGGCCAGCGCGTGCTGGTCGCGCGCGGTGGCTTCCACGGGCTCGGCAACACCCGTTTCAAGAGCTCCACCAACCGCGCCCCGCGCCAGTGCACGCACGGCTCGGAGGGCGAGGAGCGCGAGCTTCGGCTGGAACTCAAGGTGTTGGCCGACGTGGGCCTTTTGGGTCTGCCGAACGCCGGCAAGTCCACCCTGATCCGCGCTATCTCCGCCGCACGGCCCAAGGTTGCGGACTATCCCTTCACCACCTTGTACCCGAACCTCGGCGTGGTGCGGGTGGAGGCACACCGCAGCTTCGTCGTCGCCGACATCCCCGGCCTGATCGAGGGCGCCGCGGAGGGGGCTGGACTTGGCATCCAGTTCCTCAAGCACCTCTCGCGCACGGGTCTTTTGCTGCATGTGCTGGATGTGGCCCCGCTCGACCCGGAGGCCGATCCGGTGCGTGACGCCAAGGTCATCCTGGCGGAGGTGGAAAAGTTCAGCGACGAGCTGCTGCAGCGCCCGCGCTGGCTGGTGCTCAACAAGCTCGACCTGCTGCCCGAGGATGAGCGCGAGGCGCGCTGCCAGGCCATCCTCGACGGTCTCGACTGGGATGGCCCGGTGTTCCGCATCAGCGCCATCTCCGGCGAGGGGACGCGCGAGATGGTGTACGCCATCATGGAATTCCTCGAGCAGTCGCGTGAGGCGGTTCGTGCGGCCAAGGACAGCGAAGGAGGCGGTGCATGACCCCTCCGGCGACGAACGCCACCCGTGCACGACTCAGCCAGACCTGCCGCTGGGTGGTGAAGATTGGCAGTGCCATGGTCACGCGCGGCGGGCAGGGGGTCGATCTCGATGCGATCGACCGCTGGGCTGCCCAGGTACAGACTTTGCGAGCCTCGGGCAAGGAGGTCGTGATCGTCACCTCCGGTGCGGTGGCCGAGGGCATGCTGCGCCTCGGTTGGAAGACCCGCCCGACCGCGCTGCACGAGCTTCAGGCGGCGGCCGCTGTTGGCCAGATGGGACTCGCCCAGGCCTACGAGAGCGTGTTCCAGCGCCATGGCGTGCGCACCGCGCAGATCCTGCTCACCCATGATGATCTCTCCAACCGCTCGCGCTATCTGAATGCGCGCAGCACCCTGCGTACCCTGCTGGCGCACAATGTGATTCCGGTGGTGAACGAGAACGACACCGTCGCCACCGAGGAGATCCGCTTCGGCGACAATGACACCCTTGCCGCGCTGGTCGCCAACCTGGTCGAGGCCGACGTGCTGGTGATCCTCACCGACCAGCAGGGGCTGTATACCGCTGACCCGCGCAAGCATCCAAAGGCCCGCCTGTTGCACGAGGTCCAGGTCAGCGATCCCGCGCTGGCCGGCATGGCCTCCGCCGAAGGCGGGGCTTTGGGACGCGGTGGCATGGCCACCAAGGTGCGCGCCGCCCAGCGGGCCGCCCGCTCCGGTGCCGCTACCCTCATCGCCGCGGGCAGCGAGCCTGAGGTGCTCACCCGCCTAGCGGGTGGCGAGGAGCTTGGCACCGTGTTCCTGCCCGATCAGGCCCCATTGCTGGCGCGCAAGCAATGGCTGGCCAGCCAGCTGCACGTCGCTGGTCGGGTGCATGTCGATGCCGGGGCGGTCAAGGTGCTGCGGGAGCAGGGCAAGAGCCTGCTGCCGGTCGGGGTGACCGCGGTCGAAGGGGCCTTCCAGCGCGGTGACCTGGTCGCCGTGATCGGCCCCGAGGGACAGGAGGTGGCGCGTGGGCTGGTCAACTACGGTGCCGACGAGGCTCGCAAAATCCAGGGCCAGCCCAGTCACGCCCTGCCCGCGCTGCTGGGCTACGAGGACGAGCCGGAGCTCATTCATCGGGACAATCTGGTGCTGATTTGAGCCGGTGTTTCCAGCAGGTCTGACGCCCCTCTCTCGCTGCGGGAGCTCTCGACGGCCTGCTCTGGGCCGCTCATTTCTCATGCCTTATCGCGCCGGGGGCGGCGCGCCTACAGGCAGGGCGACAGGAAGGCCCGCCCTCGGGGCGATGCATCACTTGCCTTCTGCTCGCTTGTGGCGGTTTTTCGAGGTGCCCAGGGCTTAGTCGCTCAGAAGCCGATCTCGATCTGCTCCACCACCCGCCGCGCCTTGGCGCGGGCCTCGGCCACATCCTCGCCAAGCGCTAGAGCCACGCCCAGGCGGCGGCTGCCCTGTACTTCGGGCTTGCCGAACAACCGCAGCTGGGTGTCGGGCGCGGCCAGAGCGGCATCCAGGTTGCTAAAGCGCACGTTTTGGCTTTCGCCTTCCACCAGCAGGGCGCAGGAGGCCGCCGGGCCGCGCGTGCGGATGGTGGGCACCGGCAGGCCGAGGATAGCGCGCACGTGCAGGGCGAACTCGGACAGGTCCTGCGAGATGAGGGTGACCAGTCCGGTGTCGTGCGGACGCGGCGAAACCTCGGAGAACCACACCATCTCGCCCTTGACGAACAGCTCCACACCGAACAGGCCATGCCCGCCGAGGGCCGAGGTGATCGCCTCGGCGATGCGCTCGGACTCGCGCAGGGCGGCCGCGCTCATCGGCTGCGGCTGCCATGATTCGCGGTAGTCGCCCTTGATCTGCAGGTGGCCGATCGGCGGGCAGAAGCTGGTGCCGCCTCGATGGCGCACAGTCAGCAGGGTGATCTCGTCATCGAAGTCGACGAAGCCCTCGACGATCACTCGCCCCTTGCCGGCACGGCCGCCCTCTTGGGCATACTGCCAGGCCGGGCCGATATCTTGCGCGGACCTGATCACGCTCTGCCCCTTGCCGGAGGAGGACATGATCGGCTTGACCACGCAGGGGAGCCCGAGGGCTTGGACGGCTACGCGGTATTCCTCTTCGGTGTCGGCAAAGCGATAGGGGGAGGTGGGCAGGCCCAGTTCCTCGGCGGCGAGCCTGCGGATGCCCTCGCGGTTCATGGTCAGGAAGGCGGCGCGCGCGGTCGGGATCACCCGCCAGCCTTCGCGCTCCATCTCGACCAGGGTCGGGGTGGCGATGGCCTCGATCTCGGGCACGATCAGGTCGGGCCTCTCCTGTTCGATCAGGGCACGCAGGGCCTGGCCGTCGAGCATGTCGAGGACGTGGCTGCGGTGCGCGACCTGCATGGCCGGGGCAGCGGCATAGCGGTCCACCGCGATGACCTCGACGCCGAGGCGCTGCGCTTCGATGGCGACCTCCTTGCCCAGCTCGCCTGCGCCGAGCAGCATCAGGCGGGTGGCGGACGGACGGAGGGCGGTGCCCAAGGTGACGGACATGGGATTACTCCTTCTCGATACGCCAGCCCTGTTCGGTCTTGAGCAGGGTCACGGCCTGGGCACGCGGCAGGCGATCTCCCGCCTTGAAGTCGCCGTACATCAGGCCGAGGCTCATCAAGCCGAGGCCCTGGGTCAGCTTGTCGAGGGGCCCGCCGGGCTGGCGTTCGGCCTCGATGGCGACATCGCGCAAACTTTTGCTGAACACCAGTTCGTAGCGTACTTCGGCGACGTAATGATGGTCGTCCTTCCAGTAGCCATTGTCCTTGTGCAGGTTTTCCACGGTGCAGAAGGCTTGCGGGCCTTCCGCACACAGGCTCCGAGCAAGCAGTTTTTCCAGCTCCTGTTCGCTGGGTTTGCTGGCGCAGGCGGTCAGAAGGCCGGTGAGCAGGAGGAGGGCGAACAGGCGCGTCATGATTGAGCTCTCCGAAGAGGAACCACCTTGTCATGGTTCGTGTGGGGGGAAACAGGGCGGGTGACTGGCGGCGGTGCGACGGCTGGATCCACCAGGTTGAACTCGACCCCGACCAGCTGCCCGCCCAGCAGGATCAGCTCGCCCGGCCAGCGGTCGGCACCGGTGCGGGAGAACTCGAAGGCGTAGGTGCGGCGCAGCATCCAACGCCCCTGGTCGCGCACGATGCGCCAGTGTTTTTGGCCGACGGACTCGTCCAGGAACTGCACGCCCATGCGCCTGCAGGTCTCGCGCGCCAGGCGCTCGGCGCGCTCGCGCGCATGCCAGTTGTGCCAAAGCGCAAGGCCCGCAAGGAACAGGGCGATCAGGATGAGCAGGGATTTGATGCTGAGCATGGTGCCAGAGCCCAAGAAGCTGACGGGTATTCTACAAGACGCGGTGCGCCAGCACCGGAAAGCGCTCGCGCAGTTCGCGTTGTGCGTTCCGGTCGATGGGGGCGCTTGCCAGGCCTGGACCTTCCGCATGCAGGGCCAGCACCTCGCCCCATGGCCCGATGACTTGGCTGTGGCCGAAGGTCCGGCGCCCTTCGAAATGCAGCCCCCCTTGGGCGGAGGCGAGCAGGAAGCACTGGTTTTCGATGGCGCGGGCGCGCAGCAGCACCTCCCAGTGCGCCAGGCCCGTGGCATGGGTGAAGGCGGCGGGCAGGGCGATCAGCTCCGCCCCCTGCGCGGCCATGGTGCGGAACAGCTCGGGGAAGCGCAGATCAAAGCAGACGGCGAGCCCCAGCCGGCCGATGGGGGTGTCGAGCACGACCACCTCGTGGCCGGAGGCGAAGTGGGCGGACTCCCGGTGGCTCTCGCCCCCCGGTACGTCGACGTCGAACAGGTGGATCTTGTCGTAGCGAGCAACCTTGCAACCCTGCTCATCGAAGACCAGGGTGGTGTTGGTCAGCCGTTCATCATCCGTGCGCAAGGGCAGTGTCCCGGCCACCAGCCACAGGCCGTTGTCGCGCGCCATCTTGGCCAAGGCCGCTTGGATCGGGCCTTCGCCCTCCCGCTCGGCTATGGCGTGCAATTGCGCCATGTTCGGGGTCATGCAGGCGACGTTCTCCGGCAGCACCGCCAGCTTTGCCTTGGCTCCCGCCGCCTCGGCGAGCAGCCGTGCGGCCTGTTCGAGGTTGGCCTCGACATCCGCGCCGCTGACCATCTGGATCACTGCGACCCGCGCTGTCATGACCCGGCCTCCACCCGCTCCACCTGTGGCTCGTCCCAGCTTCCTCTGACGCGGTAGTTGAAGCCGCTGCGTTCGCCGCCGAGCTGGTCGAAGACCTTCTGCAGCAGGAATACCGCGCCCCCGACCAGCGGACCGCCGGCCACCGTGCCGATGATCGGCAGGACGTTGCCTAGCGCCGGCACAACCACCATATCGTAGTGCAACGTGCGGTTGAGCATATCGCTGTAGCCCTTCATGAAGATCTGCGCCGAGGGGCCGTTGAGCTGCATCAGCTCGGTGATCGCCCGCCCCTCGCGGAAGCTGAGGGTGGATGCGATGCGGTCGAAGCGCAGCCCCTCGCCAAAGACATCACCGAAATCGAGCAGAAGCCGACGCGGCAGCTCGGTGACGCTGAGCAGGCCAAGCACCCGGCCGGCGCCAGGCTCGACGCTCTCCAAGGCGCCATCCCGGACGTTGAGGCGCGCCCCGCCCTCAAGGATGGCCCAAGCAAAGCGGTCCGGCGCATCTGCCCAGTGCAGCCTCAGCTGGGTGTCCTCCAGCCGCCCTTTGCGCAGAGTATTCCGGAAGCCAAGTTCATCCAGCGCCGAGCCCACATCCTCGCTGGCGAGGTTAAGGGTCAGGCTGGTCTGGTGACGGTTTTTGTCGTCGAGCATCCAGCTGCCTTCGCCGCGGATGGCGAGATGGCCGGTATCGGCACGCAGCTCCTGCAGCAGCAGTCCGCGCGGCTGCGGCAGGGTGCGCAGCTGGAGATCCTGCAGGCGCAGCTCACCCTGACTCAGCTCGGCGATAGTGATCCGCAAAGGGGGGAGGGTGGCCGGATCGGGTGGGGGAGGCCGCGTGGCGGTCACCTCAGTATGGAGCGCCTCGTTGGCGTTCAGGACAAGTCGGACGAGGTCGAGGCTTAGCGGCTCGGCTGGGGTGGGGCGCGCGGGAACGCGGGCCAGGCCGGCCAGGCGCGGCGACTCCAGCCGCAGGCGCCAGCCGGTCGGGTCGCGCTGGCCATCCACCTGCATGGCCTCCCAGGTGCCGCCGAAGGCTTCCAGTCTGTCAAACCGTGTGTGCACCTCGAGCCGCGGGGGCAAGAGCGGACCATCGCCCGTCATGAATGAGGCGAGCATGGTCAGCCAAGGGCCCAAGTTAAGGTGCGGCAGGTGGCCTTCAACCCGCAGGCCTTCCTCGCTGCTGGGGGCGCGGGGTTCGCCCTCGCCGAGGTGGATGTGGCCGGAGAGCATGCGGGTATCGCGCATCCGCAGAGACGCCGTAAAGAGGCCACGTTGGCGCAGGTCGAGGCGTTCGAGGACGCCGTCGCGCCATTCCAGCCGGCCCTCGGTGGGGCGTCGGGTGTCCGCGGCCTTGCCGAAGGGGGCGGGAAGATCGAGTCCCAAGCCTTCGAGTTCGCTGTGCAGTTCCAGTCTGATGGGCCTTCCGCGCGGGCCGTTCGTGTCGAGTAGCAGCTCGGCATGGAGCGGAAAGGTGCCGGTCAGACGCGGTGCCCACGGCGAGTTCGGCTCCAGCCAGTCGCCCGCCTCGGTTTGGGTATCAAGGAGGATGCGGTAGGCATAGGCCTGCCCACGCGCCTCGCTGGTCACACCGAGCCGCGCCTCCTGCCTGCGGTAGCGGGCGCGGATGTCGCTGGCATCCAGCTGGTCGTTGACGAAGTGGAGCGTGCCCTGGATGTGCTCGAACTTTTGGCCGAACGCGGCGAGACGGTTGTCGTGCAGGTCGATCCAGCCCTCGGCCCGATCGGGGTGAGGGTCTGCGCTGTCCAGGCGCACCTCGATGCCTACATGCAGCATGGCAGGGCCGGTCAGGGCGGCGGCATCGAAGGCCGCGCGATCTTTGATCAGGGGGCTGCCCTTCAGCACGTCGAGCATCGACTCGATCCTGCCGGCCAGGGCGAGGCGCAGGTCGAGGCGCGGCCGGTCGAAGTCCGGGATGGCGAGCCTGCCCTCGCGCAGGGGGACGCCGCGGATGCTGCCGCCGTCGATGCGCCCTTCGAGCCCGTTGTTGATGAAGGCCAGTTCGCCATGCAGTCCCTCGGCCGGGTGCCAGCCGTCGGCATAGTCAAGCTTCAGGTCGTGGAAGGCAAAGCGGACCTCGAACCGGCCGCTGCCATCCTCGTCGTAGGGAAAGCGGCCTAGGTCCCCGTGCAGGCTGAGGCGGCCCTCGGGCACCATCCCGCCACTGTGGGGCAGGGCCCGGTCCAGCCAGGCAAGTGTCTCTCCCCCCAGTTCGTCCACCGGCAGATAGGCCGGCACGCGTTCGGCGCGGGCGCGCTGGAAACGGCCATCGAGCGCAATCAGAGGCGGCGTGCCCTCCGGCAGGTCGAGTTGCAGTTCGGCCTGCAGGGCGAGATCGCGGTTGGCGAGGCTCAGGCCGCGGCCCACCAGGCGCGGGGTGTCGGCCCAGAACAGGGCGAGGTCGCCGCGTGCCTGGTCGAAGGCCATCGGCTCGCGGAACTTGTCGTGGAAATCGGCGCGCAGCCCGGGGCTGTCGAGTTGCAGCAGGGCCGCCTTGCCCGCGAGCCAGGCCTCGCCGCGCAGGGCGCTAACATCGGGCAGGTAGCCCTCGCCGCGCCAGCCGATGGTCTCGAAGCGCGCGTGGCCTTGCAGCTCGGGCAGGCCGTTGCCTTCCTCCCCGGCCAGCCGTATGTGCAGGTTGAGCGTGTTCAGCCGGCCGACGGGGTGGTGCAGGATGAGCGCATGCCGCAAGGACTCCGGCAGGATGGGGGTGACCACCAGCCATGGGCGAAGGAGGTCGAGGTCGAAGTTCTCGCCCGCCATGGCCAGGTGATCGTCGTGGCGGCGGAGGGAGAAGCGCTGCTGGGGCAGGCGGGGATCGCTCGGCGTGGCCGCAAGGTCGAGGTTCCAGTCCTCCCCGGCATGCCGCAACCTCAGATCCAGGCGGCTGTGCAGGGCTACCTCCCGCTCTCCGGCGCGCAGGGCCTGGAGTGGGCTGATGCGCCAGTCGTCCAGCTCCAGGCGGGCCTGCGCGTCGATCGGGGCGCCCTCTTGCAGCGTCAGCCAGGCCTGTCCGCGCACCTCGCCCTTCTCGAAACGGGGCAGCTTGTCGAAGGCAACGGGGAGGACTGCCGCGTCCAAGGAAAGCGATGCCAGCAGTGCGCTCCAGCCGGCCATGTCGAGGCCGGAGGTGGACAGCCAGACCTCGCCGGTGGGTCGGGGCAGTTCCGCGAGGCTGCCCGCAAGACGGGCACGCAGTTCAATCCGTCCCCCAAGCTGTCGCGGCAGGTCCATCCGCAGGGCCATGCGCTGCCCGGTCAGCCCCTCCTCGAACAGGGCCTCGATGTCTTCGATCGACAGGTCTAAGCCGCTACGCGCGTCGCGCAGGTCCAGATGGCTGCCCAAAAGATGCACGCGGCGGGCCATGCCCATCCAGGCTGGCCACGTGGATTCCGCTGCGCTGTTCATGGCGGCGCCGTTGGCAAGTCCCTGCAACTGCCAGCGGCCCTCGCCATCGCGCACAAGCGAAAGGCTTGCGCCCTCCACGTCCAGCGCGCCAAAGTGCAGCCGGGCGCTGAGCAGGCTGCGCGCAAGGTCCAGGGTCAGCGACAGCCGGCGCAGGCGGAGCGGGGTGGTTCCGCCCTGGCCGTGGAGGGTGGCGTTGGTCAGGGAGAGGCGCGGCCCCACACCCTGCCAGTCGAGTTCGAGCTGGCCTGCGTCGAGCTGGACGCCGTGGTCCTGGGCGATGCGCTCGATCCAGTGACGCACATCCGCCTCGAAGATGGGCAGCAGCAGGCGGGCGCCGCTGAGCAGGACCGCGAGCAGGATGACCGCAAGCCCCAGCCCGGGCAGCAGGATGCGTTGCAGAAAGCGGACGGGGGCCGGGGCGCGGGGCATGGACAGCTCAGATGAGGACGATATCGTACTGCTCGGGGGTGTACAGCGCCTCGACCTGCAGGCGCACCGGCACGCCGGTGAAGGCCTGCAGTTCGGCCAGCGCGGTCGAGTCTTCGTCCAGCAGGCGGTCGATCACCGGCTGGGCGGCCAGCACCAGCATCTGCTTGGTGTCGTACTGGCGCGAGAGGCGCAGGATCTCGCGGAAGATTTCGTAGCAGACCGTCTCGGCGGTTTTGATGCTGCCGCGCCCGCCACAGGTCGGACATGCCTGGCAGAGCACGTGCTCAAGGCTCTCGCGCGTGCGCTTGCGGGTCATCTCGACGAGGCCCAGGCTCGACACCTCGCACACCTTGGTCTTGGCGTGGTCGCGCTCCAGCCCCTTCTGCAGGGCGCGCAGCACCTGCTGGCGGTGCTCCGGTTCCTGCATGTCGATGAAGTCGATGATGATGATGCCGCCGAGGTTGCGCAGCCGCAGCTGGCGGGCGATGGCCTGCGCCGCCTCAAGGTTGGTCTTGAAGATCGTCTCCTCGAGCGTGCGGTGGCCGACGTAAGCGCCCGTGTTGATGTCGATGGTGGTCATCGCCTCGGTCTGGTCGATGATCAGGTAGCCACCGGACTTGAGCGGCACTTTGCGCTCCAGCGCGCGCTGGATCTCCTCCTCGACATTGTATAGCTCGAAGATTGGCCGCTCGCCGGTGTAGTGCTCCAGCAGCGGGAGCAGGTCCGGTTCCATGCGC
>JBMFOY010000057.1:0-12057 GCA_049969375.1 Halothiobacillaceae bacterium
CTTGATAAGACGATCTGAAAAAATCCATGGATGGATTTTTTCAGAGTTTCCCTAACAGGGTGTTGAAAAAGGGCTTCCTGCCCTTCTTCAACTTGCCTTGTCGCGGTACACGCCCGCGACAAGCTCCAAACATCAATCACTTAGCGTGATTGATGTTCGTGCAAGCCATCCATGGCTTGCCTTACCAGGCCGTTGAAAAGCGTTTTTCAACGGCCTTGTAAGGACTCAACCCGGATTTTCCATTGGAACGCGGCACCATGGCGCAGCCGAGGGCTGCTCAGGTTAGCGCACGGGCAGCGAGGCCATAGGAAATGCTGAAAAAATCCATCCATGGATTTTTTCAGCATTTCCTTGGCCCCTTTTTGCTTGCATCCCGCCCCCCTCTCCGCTAACGTGATTGCCATTGGCTAGGGGTGCGCCACGGCTAAGCCTGTGGCGCTGAGAGAGACCCTTCGAACCTGATCCGGATCACACCGGCGTAGGGAAGCCGCGCACGCCTCATCCCGTCCGCTGCCCTGCGCCCCATTCATGAGGACACGCGCATGGCCGCCGTCGCCGAAGACATCTTCAAGAAATCCGTCCAACTTTCCGCAGAAGTCACCAAGCCCTTGAGTGGCTCGCGCAAAATCTTTGTTACCGGCTCACGCCCGGACATCCGCGTGCCGATGCGCGAGATCAGCCAGACCCCGACCCGCATCAACGGCGGCCTGGAGCCGAACCCGCCGATCTATGTCTACGACACCTCGGGCCCATACACCGACCCGAGCGTTTCCATCGACCTGCTCAAGGGCCTGCCTGAAGTGCGGCGTGGCTGGATCGAGGCGCGCGGTGACACCGAACTGCTGGATGGCCCGACCTCCGAGTTCGGCCGCGCCCGCGCCCAGGACCCCAAGACCGCCCACCTGCGCTTCGAGCACATCCGCCCCCCGCGCCGTGCCAAGGCCGGTCATAACGTCACCCAGATGCACTACGCCCGCCGCGGCATCATCACCCCGGAGATGGAGTTCGTCGCCATCCGCGAGAACCTGCGCCTGCAGGAGCTGCGCGAGGACCCGCGTTACCGTGACCTGTTGCGCCAGCACCCGGGCATGAGCTTTGGCGCTAAGATCCCGGATGAGATCACCCCCGAATTCGTGCGCCAAGAGGTGGCCGCCGGCCGCGCCATCATCCCGGCCAACATCAACCACACCGAGCTTGAGCCGATGATCATCGGCCGCAACTTCCGGGTGAAGATCAACACTAACATCGGCAACTCCGCCACCACCTCCTCCATCGCCGAGGAGGTGGAAAAGATGGTCTGGTCCACCCGCTGGGGCGGCGACACGCTGATGGACCTCTCCACCGGCAAGCACATCCACGAGACCCGCGAATGGATCGTCCGCAACTGCCCGGTCCCGGTCGGCACCGTACCCATCTACCAGGCACTGGAGAAGGTCAAGGGCAAGGCTGAGGAGCTGACCTGGGAGCTGTTCCGCGACACCCTGATCGAACAGGCCGAGCAGGGCGTGGACTACTTCACCATCCACGCTGGGGTGCTGTTGCGCTACGTGCCGCTGACCGCCAACCGCGTCACCGGCATCGTCAGCCGCGGCGGCTCAATCATGGCCAAGTGGTGCCTGGCGCACCACAAGGAGAACTTCCTCTACACGCACTTTGATGAGATCTGCGAGATCATGAAGGCGTATGACGTGAGCTTCTCCTTAGGCGACGGCCTGCGCCCTGGCTCCATCATGGACGCCAACGACGCGGCCCAGTTCAGCGAGCTCAAGACCCTGGGCGAGCTGACCAAGAAGGCTTGGGAGCACGATGTGCAGGTGATGATCGAGGGCCCCGGCCACGTGCCGATGCAGATGATCAAGGAAAACATGGACAAAGAACTGGCCGACTGCTTCGAGGCCCCGTTCTACACCCTCGGCCCCCTGGTCACCGACATTGCCCCCGGCTACGACCACATCACCTCCGGCATCGGCGCCGCACAGATCGGCTGGTTCGGCACCGCCATGCTCTGTTACGTTACCCCGAAGGAGCACCTCGGCCTGCCGAACAAGGAGGACGTACGCGCGGGTATCATCACCTACAAGATTGCCGCCCACGCCGCCGACCTCGCCAAGGGCTTCCCCGGCGCACAAATCCGCGACAACGCCCTATCCAAAGCACGCTTCGAGTTCCGCTGGGAGGACCAGTTCAACCTCGGCCTGGACCCGGACCGCGCCCGCGAGTACCACGACGAGACTCTGCCGCAGGAGAACGCCAAGGTCGCCCACTTCTGTTCCATGTGCGGCCCGCACTTCTGCTCCATGAAGATCACCCAGGACGTGCGCGACTATGCCGCGAGCCTCGGCGTGGACGAGCAGGAGGCCCTCAAGAAGGGGATGGAGGAGAAAGCCGTGCAGTTCGTCAAAACCGGCGCGGAGGTCTACCGCAAGGTCTGACCAACGCCGCAGAACAGACCACCTGGCGATACGGGCAAAGGGGTAGGAGGCCCGCCCTCCGGCCGACCTCCTATCCTGGGCGTCATCGCGGCAAGTGTTTGATGCTCGTAGCCCGTCGGAAAAGCCAAGGGCCGCCCCGTGGGGCGGCCCTTGAACTTGCCCAAGAACGCGGCGGATCAATCGCGATGGTGCTTGTGCTTGTGATGGCCGCAGTGCAGGCCGTTGTCGTGCGGGCCGTAATAGGCCGGCTCGCGCACCACGACCCGGCGGCCATCGTTGCCGTCCGTGGTCAGCGCCGCGCCCGCCGCCGCGCCCACGCCGGCGCCGACGATCGCCCCAGTCTGGCCGCCGACCTGCTCGCCGACCACGGTACCGAGCGCACCGCCCACCCCCGCCCCCAGCATGGTCTCGCCGGAGCCCGCCAGCACGGCGGAAGAAAACCCCACGCCCAGGGCCAGAGCGGATACGGTCAGGATTTTCATGGCTGTGATCTCTGCTAAGGAAACGCTGAATCATTCAGCGTTTCCCGTTTGGGGCAAGACGCCCCAACGCGAACAACGACGCAAGTCGTTGATTCGCGGAGGCCGTCGCGGACATGCTCCTTGATAAGACGCGCTGAAAAATCCATGGATGGATTTTTTGAATTTTCTTAATTTACCACCCACTTAAGGCCGGACCGCGGAGCGTGCGTTCCCTCCGGGACGACCCTGTTGTTTTTTCCCTCGAGTCACCGCATGCACATCTGGGTCGATGCCGACGCCTGTCCCAACGCCATCAAGGACATCCTCTACCGCGCTGCCGAACGGGTGAAGCTGCCGCTGGTGCTCGTGGCCAACCAGCCACTGCGTACGCCGCGCTCGCCCTACATCCGTACCTTCGTGGTACCCGGGGGATTCGACGAGGCGGACGCAGAGATCGTGCGCCGAGTGCAGGCGGGCGACCTCGTCGTCACCGGCGACATTCCGCTGGCCTGGGAGGTGCTGGCAAAGGGCGGTCACGCCATCAACCCGCGTGGCGAACGCTACGATAGCGGCACTATCCGCGAGCGCCTACGCGTCCGCGACATGCTGGAGCAACTCCGCGACGTGGGCATCCACACCGGCGGCCACGCCCCGCTCAGCCAAGCTGACCGGCAGGCCTTCGCCAACCAACTCGACCGCTTCCTGCAGCCATACGCCCGTCCATGAACACCCTCCACCCCCTCGACATCCTGCGTGACACCTTCGGCTACGAGCGCTTTCGCGTACCACAAGACGAGGTCATCGCCACCCTAATGGCGGGGGAGGATGCGCTGGTGCTGATGCCGACCGGCGGCGGCAAGTCGCTGTGCTACCAGATCCCCGCCATCGCCCGCCCCGGCACCGGCATCGTGGTCTCCCCCCTGATTGCGCTGATGCAGGACCAGGTCGCCGCCCTGCGTCAGGCTGGCGTGCGTGCGGCCTACCTGAACTCCACCCTCGCGCCCAGTGAAGCACGCACGATTGAGCAACAGCTCCTGATGGGCGAACTCGACCTACTCTACGTCGCTCCCGAGCGGCTGTTGAACGGGCGGACGCTGGAGCTACTGGCGCAGACTCCGCTGGCCCTGTTCGCCATCGACGAGGCGCACTGCGTCTCGCAATGGGGGCACGACTTCCGCCCGGAGTACATCCAGCTCTCCATCCTGCACGAGCGCTTCCCGCAGGTGCCGCGCATCGCCCTCACCGCCACTGCGGACGAGCCCACCCGGCGCGAGATCATCGCCCGCCTTGGGCTTGAGAACGCGCGGGTATTCATCTCAAGCTTCGACCGTCCCAACATCCGCTACCGCATCGCTCAGAGCGACGGCAATGCGCGCGAGGCCCTGCTGCGCTTCATCCGCGAGGAACACGCGGGCGAAGCGGGCATCGTCTACTGCCTGTCGCGCAAGAGGGTCGAGGAGGTGGCCGACTGGCTGGCGAGCAAGGGCGTCCCCGCCCTGCCCTACCACGCCGGCCTGCCGGCCGAGACACGCGAGAAGCACCAGGCGCGCTTCCTCAACGAGGAGGGGCTGGTGATGGTGGCCACCATCGCCTTCGGCATGGGCATCGACAAGCCGAACGTGCGCTTTGTCGCCCACCTCAACCTGCCCAAGAGCGTGGAGGCCTATTACCAGGAGACCGGCCGGGCCGGGCGCGACGGCCTGCCCGCCGATGCCTGGATGAGCTACGGCCTGCAGGATGTGATCACCCTGCGGCAGATGCTGGAGTCCTCAGAAGCGGGCGATGAGCACAAGCGGGTCGAACGCCACAAGCTGGATGCCATGCTCGGCCTGTGCGAGCTCACCACCTGCCGCCGCCAGGCCCTACTCGCCTACTTCGGCGAACCCTTGAGCGAGCCCTGCGGCAACTGCGACACCTGCCTTGACCCGCCTGCCACCTGGGATGCCACCATCCCGGCGCAGAAGGCCCTCTCCTGCGTACACCGCACCGGCCAGCGCTTCGGCGTGACCTATTTGGTCGATGTGCTGCTGGGCAAGACGGACGAGCGCATTCAGCGCAACGGCCATGATCGGATCAGCACCTTCGGCATCGGCACCGAGCTGAACGCCGTCGGCTGGCGCGGCCTGTTCCGCCAGCTGATCGCGCGCGGGCTACTGGCGGTGGATCTGGAGGGGCACGGAGGCCTGCGCCTGACCGAGGCCTGCCGCCCGGTGCTGCGTGGGGAGGAACCGCTGTGGCTACGCAAGGATGTCCGGCCCGCGCGCAGCGCGAAAAAACACACTGCCCCCGGCCGTACCCTGCCCCCCGGGGCCGACCACGCGCTGTGGGACGCCCTGCGCGCCAGGCGGCGCGAGCTTGCGCAGGAACAGGGCGTGCCGCCCTACGTCATCTTCCACGACGCCACCCTGATGGCGATGATGGAGGCGCGGCCGCACAGCCTATCCACACTGGCCGAACTGCCGGGTGTGGGGCAGCGCAAGCTCGATGCCTATGGCGAGGCGTTTCTCGCGGTCATCCAACGCCATACATAAAAAAGGAGCGAATCCGAGGAAACGCTGAAAGACCTGGCATGCAGAACGCCCCCTTCAAGGGAAGTCCCGGGCCAACTGTTGCTTTCCAGCCGCAGTTCAGCGGCAGGACTCCTCCAGCCGGGCGCGCGTGCGCGCACCGAGCAGCACGGCGTCGACGCGGCCATCGCGCACGATCACCACAGTCGGCGTCACCCGCACGCCGAAGGCGCGCGCAAGATCCGGCTTGATGCCGATATCGACCACCCGCACCCGGGCATCCTCCTCCGCCCAGGCACGCATCTTTGGCGTCATGCCACGGCATGGCCCGCACAACGGGCTGTGGAAATAGAATAAGGCCAGCCCCTCGCGCGGAACCTCCGCATGCTCCGGTGCGGGCTGCCCCTTTGCCCGGGTCGCACGGCGCATCTCCAGCAGCTGCCAGCCAAGCGGAATGGCCACGAGGAGCACCAGCAGCAGCAACCAGCCGAACGAACCATCCATCCTTATCCCCATGCCCCCTGAGTGAGCGATCGCAACCATGAGCGTACAACAAACCATCCAGGCCAAGCTGGAAGCCGCCTTTTTGCCAGCACACCTGTCCATCGTCAACGAAAGCCACCGCCATGCGATGAAGGCGGAAAACTCTCACTTTCACATCACCATCGTCAGCCACGCCTTCGAGGGCCTGGGGCTCGTGGCCCGTCACCGTGCGGTCAACAAGGCGCTGGCCGAGGAACTGGCCGGCCCGGTGCATGCCATCACGCTCCACACCCTCACGCCCGAGGAGTGGGCGGCGCGAGGCGGCGTCACCGAGTCATCGCCCAAGTGCCGAGGCGGCCGGGACGCACCCGCATAAGGCCGGCCAGACTTGAGAACGGCCTGCGCCGCACCGGAGACCCAGGTGTCAATGATGAAGTTTGCGTTACGCCTCGATGACACCCAGAGAGGGGTTACTCGGGTGCAACATACCCCTCCGGCTTCGCCGAGCCCTCGCCGAAGAAGAACTTCTCCATCTCCTGCTCGAGGAATTTGCGCGCCTTGGGATCAACGGGGGTGAGGCGGTACTCGTTGATCAGCATGGTCTGGTGGCGCAGCCATTCCTGCCAGGCCTGCTTGCTGACGTTGTCGAAGATGCGCTGGCCGAGCTCGCCGAAGTACGGCGGGCGGTCGAGGCCCTCGGCCTCCTGCTTCAGGCGGGCGCAATGCACCATACGGGTCATGTGGAAGTCCTCTTTATGTACTGTTCGATCAGCCTGCGCACCGGCGCGGGCAGGCCGGGCGGTGGCCGGTCCGGGTTATACCAGAGCAGGCGCCCGTCATCCATGATGCGGGCGGCGGGGTCTTTCAGGCGCGCCCGGCGCGGCTCGATGTCCAGGTGGTAGTGACTGAAGGTGTGGCGCAGCACCGGAAGGGGCTCGCCGACCGTGATCCCCAGCCGTTCCAGACAGGACGCCGCATTATCCGGCGGACACTCGGGCAGGCTGTACAGGCCGGGCCAGACGCCAACCGGCGGGCGGCGCTCGAGCAGCACGCCCTCTTCCCCCTCGATCAGCAGCATCACCGTGCGCCGCACCGGCAGGGTCTTACGCGGGCGCGGGGTGGGCAGTTCATCCACCCGCTTATCCCGCAGGGCGACGCACTCCTCCCGCTGCGGACAGCGGCCGCAGCCGGGGTTGCGCGGGGTGCACAGGGTGGCGCCGAGGTCCATGATCGCCTGGGTGTAGTCCGCCACCCGCTCACGCGGGGTGTGCGCCTCGGCCTGGTGCCAGAGCTCGCGCTCCACCGCACCCTCGCCCGGCCAACCTTCGATGCCGTGATAGCGTGCCAGCACACGCTTCACGTTGCCATCGAGGATGGCATGCGGCAGGCCGAAGGACTGGGCCAGGATGGCGCCGGCGGTGGAGCGGCCGAGCCCCGGCAGGGCCACGGCGGCCTCGATGTCCTGCGGGAACTGACCTCCATGGTGCTCGACCACATGGCGTGCGGCGGCGTGCAGGAAGCGCGCGCGGCGGTAGTAGCCGAGGCCGGCCCAATGAGCCAGCACCTCGTCCTCATCCGCCGCGGCCAGCGTAGCGATGTCGGGAAAGCGCGCCATGAACCGCGAGAAGTAGGCCATGACGGTGGCCACCTGGGTCTGCTGCAGCATCACTTCAGCCACCCACACCCGCCAAGGCTCGCGCGGGTGTTGCCAAGGCAGGTCATGACGGCCGTGCACATCCCACCAGGCGAGCAGGCGATACGCGAAGGCATCCATCAGCGACCGATCAGCCCCTTCAGCAGGTCCTGCACGGGCGGGACCGCGGGGGCCGGTTGGGCAGGATCCTGTTGTGTCGAACCGGACGGGGCCGGTATGCCGAGTCGCTTCTGTAACTCCTCTCCCACGCGCTTCTCGACTTCCTTCTTCGCCCGCTCCTCCACCACCTTGCCAAGGTCCACGCTGTAGGAGGGGTCGCTGAGCGAGCCGCTGATCTTGAGCGGGATGGGCACCCCGCGCAGGTTGGCCAGTTCCTTGCCGGCCTGGCCGGTCGCGGTCTGCACCACGGTCACGGTCAGGCCGTAGTCGATGCCGCTCCTGGGCAGGTCAATGGTGCCGGCCCCCTGCACGCGCAGCAGCGGCGACTTGCCGTCAAGATCCGGATTGTTGATCACGCCGTTAGCGATGGTCGCGCTGCCGGAAAGCTCGGTGAAGTCGGTCTGCACAGGTTCGGGCGGCGGGGCGGGCTGGCCCTTGAGGGCGGCATCCGCGCGGCGCAGCAGCTGGCCGATGTTCACCCCCTTGAGGGCGCCGTCGTAGAAGCGCGCTCGCGCCGTGCCGTCGAGCCCGGCCTTGAGGGCATTCACCGAAGCGCCGCGCGTGCGCAGGTCGAAATTCAGTTCGCCGTGGCCACTCAGGCGATTGCTTTCGGCAAACTGGCGAAGGATCGCGCCCACGTCCACCCCGGAGGCCTGGCCGGCCGCGCGCCAAGCCGGGGCCTGGCCACGCACGTCAAGCCCGCCGCGGGCATCGAATTGTCCGTCGAAGACCCGGCCTGCCAGGGTGTCGATGACAAGGTCGCCGCCACGGGCCTTGCCGGCGTGGCGCAGGTCGCGCACGTCGACGCGCTGCACGGTCAGGTGCGCCACGCGCAGGTTCGCCTGGCCGCTCAGGTCGCGTAGCATGGCAACCGGCAGATCAATCGGCGTATCGGCCCCAGGCCCCGGCGCGGGGCTGCCGCCGCCCTCCTTGGGCGGGGTCGGGGCGGCCTGCGGTTTGGGCGGCAGATAGCGGTCGACATTCAGGCGGTCAAGGGCGAGATCGGCGGCAAGCCCGGCCTTGCTGACCCCGACGCTGCCCTGGACGCCGGTCTCGTCCACCTTCGCCTCCAGCGCGTTCAGGCGCAGGCTGCCGTCGGCGAAGACCACATCCGCCTTCGCCCCGGCCTGGGCCAGGGTACCCTCGGGCAGCCCGGCAAGGGGGCGTCCATGCGCCGCCAACCAGGCACGCGGATTGAAGTCGGCCACATCCACCCGGCCGGCAAAGCGCGGCGCGGTCTTGATGCCCTCGAGCTTGCCGGCAAGGCTCGCGCGCAGGCCCTCGGCGTCGACGGCAAGGCGCGTGAGCTGAGCGGTGCCCGCGGCTCCATCCAGCGCCCCCTCGCCTGTCAGCCGGGCATTCACACCCTTGCCGCCAAGGCCCGTGCCTTCAGCGTGCAGCTCGCCCGCAAGCGACGCCAGCTTGAGGCGTACGGGCGCGAGTTCGCCCGAAAGCCTTAGGTTCAGTTTCACATCCAAAAGCTCGAACGGGACCGGGCCGTTTTGCAGGCGCGCCTCGAGCGCAAGGGGCTCGCCGGTCAGCGCAAGGTTTTCACCCGATACGCCCAGCCGCTCAGCCCGGGCCTTGAACACCAACCTGCCGACCCCGCCTGGCAAGTTGGAGGCGTCACCCTCGAAGCGAAGGTTGTTCACCTCCACCGAGGGAAGTGCGGGATCGACGCTCATCCTCCCACCAAGGCGGATCTGTCCCTGGAGTTTTTTGTCCGCTTGGCTAATGCCCGCCGCGAGGCTCACGTCAAAGGGCTTGCCTGGCTCGATGGTGCCGGTCGAAAGGTCGACCGGGGCGATGCGCCAGACCTCGCCGCTGGCACCGTCGCGGAAACTGACCTCGGCCCGACTCAGGGTGAGCCCGCCGACCAGCAGGCCGAAGCCGCCGGCCGCGCCAGTCGCCGTAGCCGGGGCTTCGGCGCCAGGCTTCGGCGCAGGGGCCCGCGGGGCCAGCTGCCAGTTGTTGCCGCCGTCCTTGCGGCGCTCGAGGAACAGTTTCAGGCCGTCCAGCGCCACCTCATTCACCTCCAGCCGCCGCTCGAGCAAGGGCATCGGTTGGACGCCGAGCACCAGGCTCTCAGCCTGGGCAAACAGGGGATCGGTGAAGCCGTCCGCGTTGCCAAGGCTCACCTGCTCGGCTCGCAGACCGAGCACCGGCCACAGGGTGAGGCTTACGTCGCCGCCGAGACTCAGCGTGCGACCGAGATGCTGCTGTGCGAGTGCCTCGATCTGCGATTTGTAACGGTTGGCATCGAAGGTGGCGACGAACACCGCGAGTCCCGCGATGGCGAGCACCACCACGCCCAGCACGGCGATCAGCACACGCTTGAACATCGGCACACTCCCCGCCCTTGCGCGCATCTCGTCTCCAGGGAAACTCTGAAAAAATCCATCCATGGATTTTTCAGCTCGTCTTATCAAGGCACATGTCCGCGACGGACTCCGCGAATCAACGACGGAACGCGTTGTTCGCGTTGGGGCGTCCTGCCCCAAACGGGAAACGCTGAATGATTCAGCGTTTCCCCAGTATCATGATAGCTGCATCCTTGGGCATATTCGGAAATGGCCATGAATCCACGCGAACTTCTCGACCGCCTGCTGCACGGTGCAAAAACCACCGCCCGCCTCTACCACCCGCGCACCATGCGCGAGCGCGGCCTGCTGTGGACCGTGGGCCTGCTTGGGGCGACCTACGTGGTAGTGGTGACCGTGCTCGCCATTCGCTGGAGCATGGCCCCGGCGGAATTCGATGTAAACGAGGCGGCCCGCGCGCACATGACCTCCACCCAGCAGGCGCCGGTCACCGGCCAGGTCATGACCGGCACCCTGATCGAGGTCGCCCGCACCCTGCTCGACAAGCCGGGCGGCTACCTCTCCAACGACATCACCCCGCCTGGCGTGCTGATCGACAACATGCCCAACTGGGAATTCGGCGTGCTGGTGCAGGTGCGCGACCTGGCGCGCGCCATGCGCAACGACTTCTCCCGCTCACAGTCGCAGTCGGTGGAGGATCGCGACCTGATCATCGCCGAGCCGCTGTTCAACTTCGACAACGCCTCGTGGATGCTGCCCTCGACCGAGGGCGAGTACCGCAAGGCCATCCGCGCCCTGGATCGTTACGACCTGCGCCTGGGGGATGAGGATGCCACGGACGCCCAGTTCTACGCCCGCGCGGACAACCTGCGCGACTGGCTGGGGATGGTGGAGAAGCGCCTCGGCTCCCTGTCGCAGCGGCTTTCCGCCAGCGTCGGCCAGGTACGGGTGAACACCGACCTCTCGGGTGATGAGGCCGCGCGCCAGTCCACCGCCACCCCCGGCCAGCTGATGGTGCGCACCCCTTGGTACAAGGTCGACGACGTGTTCTTCGAGGCGCGCGGCGCCACCTGGGCTCTGCTGCACTTCCTGCGCGCGGCGGAGGCCGACTTCGCCCCCGTGCTGGAGAAGAAGAACGCGCTAGTCAGCCTGCGCCAGATCATCCGCGAGTTGGAGGCCAGCCAGGCCACGGTCTGGAGCCCCGTCATCCTCAACGGCAGCGGCTTCGGTTTTGTCGCCAACCACTCGCTGGTGATGGCATCCTATGTCTCGCGCGCCAATGCTGCGGTTATCGACCTGCGCAATCTGCTGGCGCAGGGCTGACATTCAGGGCATCCAGACCATGATTGAAGTGAAATTCTTTGCCAGCCTGCGCGAGCGTGCAGGCAAGGCCGACATGACACTCCCGGCCGCAGGTCTCGCCACGGTCGCCGACGTGTGGGCGGCCGCCGCCGACTTCGACATGCCGGCCAATACCCTGGTAGCGGTCAACCACGAGTACGTGGCCCGCGATCAGGCCGTGCAGGACGGTGACGAGGTCGCCTTCTTCCCGCCGGTCACGGGGGGCTGAGATGACACAGGATGCGACGCCGAACTGGATCGAGCGCCGCTTGCGCCAGGTTGCCCTCGGCCGCAGGCTGATTCTGGGCGGGCTCGTGGTGTGGCTGGGCGCGCTGGTGTGGCTGGTGCTGCGCCATCCGCTGATGACCAACCCGCTGCATCTGCTGCGCCAGCTCGAGCAGAACGCGGTCGATTCCTCCACCCTGTCGGTGCTGGCCATGCTCACGCCGCTGATGTTTGGCCTCATCGCCCTCCTGCTGCTCATTCTCCTCTTGTTCGGTCTCGGCTGTATGATCCAGGAAGGGCGGCTGCTCGGCTTACTGCGGGAGACGGATCGAGGCTGACAAGGCCGGGCCCATGGTCTATAGGGGTATTTGCGACCGTTCATGCCCCTGTCACAGACTTGGGTTTGAGTAGGGTCGCCCGAAGGTCAGCCTGATCGGCGACTTTAACGGCTGGGATGCCGACGCCATGCCCATG
>JBMFOY010000058.1:0-11775 GCA_049969375.1 Halothiobacillaceae bacterium
ATGGCTTGGCCCCCACCAGTGCTGCCACGGCCCTAAGGAAACTCTGAAAAAATCCGTCCATGGATTTTTTCAGATCGTCTCGTCGCGGCGCATGTCCACGACGGACTCCGCGAATCAACGACGGAACGCGTTGTTCGCGTTGGGGCATCCTGCCCCAAACGGGGAAACGCTGAATTATTCAGCGTTTCCTAAGTTTTGAAAGCATGGCACCTCGCGCCCCGACTTGCCAAGGAATCGAGGGCCCCGGCTTGACGGCATTCATGGCGCGGGTGAATGCTGTCGGCATCTCTTTCCAGCCGCCTCACACCGTGTCTCACCGACGCCTCCCTGCCCTCCTGCTCGCCTGCCTTTTGCCCATGCTGCTGGCAGCCTGCGGGGCACGCGAGACAGCCACGACGACGCTCGACTTCTGGGCCATGGGCAGCGAGGGCGAGCGGGTTCAGGCCCTGCTGCCCGAGTTCGAGCGCCGCCACCCCGGCATCCGCGTGCGGGTGCAGCAGATCCCCTGGAGCGCGGCGCACGAGAAGCTCTTGACCGCCTACGTCGGTGGCACCCTGCCGGACGTATTCCAGCTCGGCAACACGTGGCTGCCTGAGTTTCATGCCCTCAAGGCCCTCGCCCCGCTCGACGAGGTGCTGCCCGCCGCCGAGCAGGCCGATCTTTTTCCAGGGGTGCTCGCGGCCAACCGGATCGACGGCCGACTCTGGAGCCTGCCTTGGTATGTGGACACCCGCCTGCTGTTCTACCGCGCCGACCTGCTGGCCCAGGCCGGTTTCGACCGGCCGCCACACACTTGGGGCGAGTGGCTGACCGCCCTGCACAGGGTGAAGGACCTGACCGGCCGCCCACCCTTGCTGCTGCCGTTCACCGAGTGGCAGACGCTCATCGCCCTGGGCCTGCAGCAGCAGGCCGCCCTGCTGCGCGAGGCGGGGCGCTTCGGCGACTTCCGTGCCCCCGCTTTCCGCGCGGCCTTCGCCTTCTACCTGCGCCTGTTCCGCGAGGGGCTGGCCGAAGTGGCGGGGGAGGCCGCAGCCGGCAATGTCTACCAGGCCTTCGCCCGCGGCCGCATCGCCTTCCTAGTCAGCGGGCCGTGGAACCTCGGCGAGTTCGAGCGCCGCCTGCCCAACGAGCTGCAGGGCGCCTGGGCCACCGCGCCGCTGCCGGTGCCGGATGGCACGCCCTACCCCGGCGTCTCCATCGCCGGCGGAGCAAGCCTGGCCCTCCGTGCGGACAGCAAGCACCCAGAGGCGGCGCGCGCCCTCATCGCCTTCCTGCTCGAGCAGGGGCAGCAACTCGCCTTCTACCGCGAGACCGGCGACCTGCCGGTGCGCATGAGCGTCTGGACGATGGCAGGACTGCACGAGACCCCGCGCGTCGCCGCTTTCTGGCAGCAGCTGCAGGAGGTGCGCGGCGTGCCCGCCATTCCTGAGTGGGAGCGCATTGCCACCCTGGTCATGCGCCATGCGGAGCGCGCCGCGCGGGGACTGGTGAGCGAGGAGGAGGCGTTGCGCACCCTCGATGCTGAAACCGATGCCCTGCTGGAAAAACGCCGCTGGTTGCTGGAGCATCGCCAACCATGAGACAGGACATGATGGGCACGAATGGGCACCTCCCCCTCGAGGGGAGAGGGCTGGGGAGGGGGTGAGCATGCACCAACCCAACGCTTCCATGTCACAGGCGCCTGCCACGCCCGCATCCCTCCCCCCTACCCCTCTCCCCCAAGGGGAGAGGGGAATGCGCTGGTCGCCCGCCTTCTGGTTCCTCGCCCCCGCGCTGGGGCTGATCGCGGTGTTCTTCGCCCTGCCCATCCTGGCCGCGCTGCTGCTCTCCTTCACCGATTTCGACATCTATGCCATCGGCGATCCCAGCGCACTGCGCTGGGTGGGCCTGGCGAACTACCGCCAGCTGCTCGACCACCCGCTGTTCTGGACCGCGCTGTCCAACACGCTCTACTTCGTCCTACTCGGCGGACCGCTGTCGGTGGCCCTAAGCCTGGCCGCCGCACTGTTGGTCAATGCCAAGCTGACCTGCTGCAAGACCTTCTTCCGCACCGTGTATTTTCTGCCGGTGGTGAGCACCCTGGTCGCGGTGGCGGTGGTCTGGCGGGCGCTCTACCACCCGGAGGCCGGGCTGTTGAACCAGCTCCTCGGGCTCTTTGGCATCCACCCGGTCGACTGGCTGGGCGATCCGGACTGGGCCATGCCCGCCATCATCCTGATGGCGGCGTGGAAGAACTTCGGCTTCAACATGATCATCTTCATCGCCGGGCTGCAGGCCATCCCGGAGAGGTTATACGAGGCCGCGCGGCTCGATGGAGCGGGCGGCTGGGCCCAGTTCCGCCACATCACCCTGCCGATGCTGGCCCCCACCTTCCTGTTCGTCGCCCTAATGACCATGATCGGCTACCTGCAGCTGTTCGCCGAACCGTACGTGATGACCCAAGGCGGCCCGGCCAACGCGACGCTCTCGGTGGTCCTGCTGATGTACCAAGAGGGGTTCCGCTGGTGGAACATGGGCTTTGCCGCCGCCATCGCCTTCGTGCTGTTCGCCATCATCCTCTTGGGCACGCTGATGCAGCTTTGGCTGCAGAGGAGGGCAATGTGAAGCGCCTGCTGCTCCATCTGCTGCTTATGGCCCTCGCCCTGCTCACCCTCGCCCCCTTCCTGTGGATGCTGGCGGCCTCATTCATGCCGACCGGCGAGGCGGGCGCCATCCCACCGCGCCTGTGGCCGAGCGCGCCGACATTAGCCCACTACCGTGACCTGTTCACCCGCCAGGAACTGGGCCGCTACGCACTCAACAGCGCCCTGATCGCCCTGCTGGCCACCAGTATCGCCACCCTGCTCAACGCCATGGCCGGGTATGCCTTCGCCAAGCTGCGCTTCGCCGGGCGCGAGAGGCTGTTCCGCGGCCTGCTCGCGGCCATGGTCATCCCGGCCCAGGTGGCCATGCTGCCGCTGTTCCTGATGCTCAAGCAGATGGGCCTGATCAACACCTACGCCGGGGTGCTGGTGCCGATGCTCGCCAGCATCTTCGGCATCTTCCTCGTGCGCCAGTACGCGCAGAACATCCCCGACGCGATGCTGGACGCCGCCCGGCTGGACGGCGCCACCGAATTTCGCCTGTTCTGGTCAGTGGTGCTGCCGCAGCTTAGGCCCATCCTCGCCACCCTCGCCCTGTTCACCTTCATGGGCAGCTGGAACGACTTCATGTGGCCGCTGATCGTGCTCTCCGATGCAAGCCTGCACACCCTCCCGGTGGCGCTGGCCAACCTCGCCGGCGAGCATGTGCAGGACACCGAGCTGATGATGGCCGCTTCCACCCTCACCGTGCTGCCGGTGTTGGCCGTGTTCCTGCTCCTGCAGCGGCACTACATCGCCGGCCTCACCCAGGGCAGCCTGAAGGGCTGACGCCCTGACAGGCCGTCCATGGAGGGCCATACTCGGGACATGGACCGATCCCCGCACACGGCATCGCGGATGCTGGCTGCCGCCCTTCTCGCCCTTGGCCTCCAGGGGGTTTCCATGCACCCTGTCCTCGCACAATCGCCCGACCAGCCCGCCCTGACCCAGATCCTGCTGGAGCAGGCCGCGAGCACGCCGCGTGGCACCTTCCCCCGTGCCTTTCACGGTGAACAGGCCTACTGGACGGCCATCGGCGAACCAGATTCCCCCCACGCCGCCCTGCTGAGCAAGGACGGCCTGCTGCCGCAGGAGGCCCTGCGCCTGACGTTCGACGAGTATCTCGCCATGGTGCGCGAGCGCGCCGCGGGCTCCCCCCGTTGGCCTGGCTACACACCCTATGAGTGGCGCAACGTCGAGGCCCTGGTCCGCATGGGCCGGCGCGAGGAGGCCTGGGTGCTGCTGCGGCGGCGCTGATTGCCGACCGCCGCCCCCGCAGCTGGAACGCCTGGCCGGAGGTGGTCTGGGCCGAGCCGCGCCGGCCCGACTACATCGGTGACATGCCCCACAGCTGGGTGGCGGGCGAATTCATCCGCGCCGCATTGAGTCTGATCGCGCATGCCTGCGAGGCCGACCAGTCCCTCGTCATCGGTGCCGACCTGCCCGCCGCATGGCTCGTGGCCCCCGAGGGCCTGCGTTTGCATGGCCTGTCGACACCCTTCGGCCGACTCGACCTCGATCTCGACCATCCGTCCGCCGACACCTTGCGCATCCGCCTCGGCGGCACGCTGCGCACGCCCCCCGACGGCGTGCTGCTGGAACTGCCCGCGCTGGCCGGATGCACCGTCAGCGTGGACGGCCTGCCATTCCGGGCTGCGGGCCAAACGATTAAGCTAATCTCCGTTCCGACCGTCGTGCTCATCCGGCACGCGCTCCCATCATCCCAGTCCGCCCCGAGGTCCCCATGATGTCTGCCCCTCACACCCTAGCCAGCGACACCTACCGCCTGATGCTGACGCCCTCGGGCGCGGGCGAGGCCAGGCGCGGCGAGCTGCAGCTCAACCGCTGGCATGGCGATACGCTCGAGGACGACCTCGGCCTTTTCATCTACCTGCGCGATGCAAAGAGCGGGGCCTTCTGGTCGATCGGCCGCCAGCCGGTACCGGATGCGGACGGCACGGAATGCGGCCATGCCTTCGGCGAGGGCTTCGCCTGCTTCGTCAAGCGCGGCCACGGCATCGAGGCGTGCATGACCGTGTGGGTGGACGGCGACCGTGAACTGCGCCGGATCCGCCTGAAGAACCTCGGGGAAAAATCACGCCGGATCGAATTGACCTCCTACCTCGAACCGGTGCTCCACCATCCCGCCGCCGATGCCGGCCACCCGGCCTTCGCTAAGCTGTTCGTGCAGACCGAGGCGGTCATGGAGCACGCGGCACTGCTGGCCCGCCGCCGCCCGCGCGGCGCGGACGAGCGCTTTCCCTGGCTCGTGCACGGCCTGCTCGGTGCGCAGATCAGCGGATTCGAGACCGATCGCATGCGCTTTATCGGCCGCGGCCGTTCGCTGGCCGCCCCGCGGGCCATGCTGGATGCGGGGCTCTCGGGTACGGCAGGCAACGTGCTCGACCCCTGCATGGCCCTGCGCACCCAGATCGAGCTCGCCCCGGGGCAGGAGGCCGATGCCCTGTTCGTCCTCGGCGTGGCCGAGGACCGTGAGGCCGCACTCGCCCTTTTGGCCGAGCCCGTGGGCGCCAGCCTGCGCCCTGATGTGGCGCTGGCCCGCATCCATCCCCCTGCCGCTCTGGCCCGCCCGGCCACCCAGGAGGGCGCCTGTACCCTGCCTCCGCACCACAGCGCCGAACTGTTGCAGTTCGAGAACAGCTATGGCGGCTTCAATGCGGATGGTTCCGAATATGTTATCCGCCTGCCGCGCGAGGCCGATGGCACGCTTAAGCGCCCCCCGCTCCCTTGGTCCAACGTGCTCGCCAATGCCCACAACGCGGGCTGCATCGTCAGCGAGAGCGGAGCCATCCACAGCTTCGCCCAGAACAGCCGCGAGCACCGCCTGACCCCCTGGTTCAACGACCCGGTCATCGACCCGCACGGCGAGGCCTTCTACCTGCGCGACGAGGACGCCGGGCTGTACTGGTCCCCCACCCCTGGCCCGGTGGCAGGTGCGGGGGACTATGAGGTGCGCCACGGCCTGGGCTACACCCGCTTTACGCACATCAGCCAGGATCTTGAGCAGCACACCACCGTGTTCGTGCCCCTGCATGAGACCTGCCGGATCGTCAGCATCAAGCTGCGCAACCTCTCCGACCGCACGCGCCACCTGTCGGTCTTCAACTACAACCGGCTGGTGCTCGGCGTCGACCCGAAGGGTACCGCCCCACACCTTGAAACCGCCTGGGACATGGACGCGCATGCCCTGATCGCCCGCAACCCGAGCGCCGTGGCCTTCGCCGACGGCACGGCCTATGCCGCGCTGCTCTCCCCCGCCGCCGCCGTGCACCACAGCGCCGACCGCGCGGCCTTCATCGGCCAGGGTCGCAGCCCTGCCCGCCCGCTCGCCCTTGAGCAGACCGAGACCCTTGACGGCCGCACCGGCAAGGGACTGGACTGCGCCGCCCTGCAAGCATGCATCACCCTGGAGCCGGGCGATGAGCGCACCCTGACCTTCGTCCTCGGCGAGACCCGGGATGCCGCCGGCCTGGCCGACCTGCTGCGCAAGCTGCGCCAGCCTGGAACCGTGGACGCCCTGCTCGCACAGCTCCAGACCTTCTGGAAGGACTTCACCGGCAAGGCCCGTATCCACACCGGCAAGCCGGACGTGGACATCCTGGTCAACCACTGGCTGCCGTATCAAACCCTAGTGTGCAGGATCTGGGCGCGCACCGCCTACTACCAGTCCGGCGGCGCGTTCGGCTTCCGTGACCAGCTGCAGGATGCGCTCAACCTGATCCGCCACGATAGCCAGATCACCCGCCGCCAGATCCTGCTTCATGCCGCCAACCAGTTTGTTGAGGGCGATGTGCTGCACTGGTGGCATCCCTTCCCCGACGGCACCAGCCGCGGCATCCGCACCCGTTTCTCCGACGACCTGCTGTGGCTGCCCTATGCCACCGCCAAGTACATTCAGCACACCGGGGACCAGGCCATCCTTGATGAAAGCGTGCGCTACCTCACCGGCCCTCTGCTGGAGGAAGGGGAGGATGAACGCTTTATGGTGCCGGAAGATTCGGGCGCGCAGGGCGATCTGTACGAGCACTGCTGCCGCGCGCTCGACCGCTCGCTCAAGGTCGGTGTCCACGGACTGCCGCTGATGGGCACCGGCGACTGGAACGACGGCATGAACCGCGTCGGCCGGTTGGGCGTCGGCGAGAGCGTGTGGGTGGGCATGTTCCTGTACGCCATCCTCGGCGACTTCATCCCCCTGTGCGAGGCGCGCCGCGACCTCGCCCGCGCCGAAAAGTACCGCGCCCACCGCGCCAAACTACTGCAAGCTATGAACACCGAGGGCTGGGACGGCGAATGGTACCGCCGCGCCTGGTATGACAACGGCGCCGTGCTCGGCTCGAAGGACTCCGACGAATGCCAGATCGACACCCTTGCCCAGGCCTGGGCCGTACTCAGCGGCACCGCCCGCGGGGAGCGGATCGAGCAGGTCCTGAAGGCCATGGAAGAACGCCTGATCGACAAGAACGTCGGCATCATCCGCCTGCTCACCCCCGCGTTCGACCAGACCCCACACGACCCCGGCTACATCAAGGGCTACGTCGCAGGCGTGCGTGAGAACGGCGGCCAGTACACCCATGCCGCCCTGTGGGCGGTGATGGCCTTCGCCCAAGCCGGCCACAAGGACAAGGCGCTGGAGCTGCTGGCAATGCTCAGCCCCATCCGTCATACCGCCACCCCTGCCGGGGCGGAGCGCTACATGGCCGAACCGTATGTGATCGCTGCCGACGTATACGGTGTGGAGCCGCACAACGGCCGCGGCGGCTGGACCTGGTACACCGGCTCAGCGGGCTGGATGCTCACCGCGGCCGCACTGATCGGCCACTGATGTTCCTTACCCAACGCCAGGGAAACACGGCATGAGCGAGAAGTCTTCAACCGCCGCACCCGCACAGGAAAGACGGCCCTGGATGCATTGGCTGGCCTTCGGCGTGGTGATCGCCGCCGTCTTCTTCACGGTCGGACAACACCTGCTGCCCGCCCTGCTCGCGGGCCTGCTCATGCACCAGCTGGTGCACGCCATTGCCAAACGGCTGATCAGCCCCACCTTCTCATCCCATCTTGCCCGGTTGGTGGCCATCCTGCTCGTCTCCGCCATCGTCCTGACCCTGCTGACCCTGGGCGCGCTCGCCCTGCTCAAGCTCCTGCACGGCACCGGTCAGGAAGGAGTCGAAGGGCTGATGAAGCAAATGGCCCGCATCCTCGATGACACCAAGGCGGCCCTCCCTACATGGGCCGAGCAGTGGCTGCCGCCGGATACGGAAACGCTCAAACAGCACGCCGTGGACTGGCTGCGCAGCCATGCCGCCGAGGTGGGGACCGCCGGCGGCGCGCTGGGTTACGGCCTGGTGCACATCCTCATCGGGCTCATCATCGGCGCGATGATCTCCCTCCACACCGAAGCGGCGGACCCCGAAGCCATGCGTCCACTGGCGCGAGCGCTGTTGCAGGAAATCAGCGCCTTCAGCCACGCCTTTCGCCGCATCATCACCGCCCAGGCCTGGATCACCACGGTCAATACCATTCTCACCGGGCTCTACCTGCTGGTCGCCCTGCCCCTGGCCGGAATTCATCTGCCGTTGGTCAAGACCATGGTGCTGGTCACCTTCGTCATGGGCTTCATCCCCATCGTCGGCAACCTGGTCAGCAATACCGTCATCACCATCATCAGCCTCTCCCACTCGGTGATGGTGACTGCGAGCTCGCTGGCCTTTCTGGTGATCGTGCACAAGGTCGAATACTTCCTCAACGCCCGCATCGTCGGCGGCCACATCCGCGCCCGGGCCTGGGAGATCCTGATCGCCATGCTGGCCATGGAACGCATCGCCGGCATCCCGGGCCTGGTGGTGAGCCCGATCCTGTATGCCTACATCAAGGATGGACTGAAGAAGCGGGGCTGGGTTTGAGGTCCATGCGCCCCGCGACCAGCCGGTCGATTCCCCCCTGGCTGCTGAAATGCAGCACGTACAGTCCGCCATGAGACGGGGGCTGACACATGAGCGTCCGCGCGTGATCTATCCTCGGTCGGGATCATCGGGGGAGTGGGCATGGGGCCGAGGCGCATGCGCGAAAGTAAAAAGGCCTGCATTTGCGCAGGCCGTTCGCATGGATGGTGCCGCAAGGCGGAATCGAACCGTCGACCTACTGATTACGAATCAGTTGCTCTACCAACTGAGCTATTGCGGCAATGATCTGAGATTGTAGCGCACGCGGCGCGATGACCTCAATGCAGCCCGCCGGGACGGGGGGCATCGAGGGCGTAGGGGGCGGGGTCAAGCCGTGGCGTTTCCCCTTCGATGAGCTGGATCAGCAGCTCGGTCGAGGCTGCCCCCATCACCAAGCCGTTGCGGAAGTGGCCGGTGTGGAGGAACAGTCCGTCGACCCCGGGATGCGGGCCGATGTAGGGGATGCCGGCCGGCACGCCCGGCCGGAGACCGGCCCAGTGGTGCTCGATCGGTGCCTCGCGCAGCTGCGGGACCAGCTCAAGCGCGAAGCGATGCAGCTCCTGCCGGGCTTCGGGGGTGGCCCGCTTCTCGAAGCCGACGTACTCGACCGTACTGCCGACCACGATCCGGCCGTCACGGCGGGGGATGAGGTAGCAGCCGCCGCGCATCACGATGCGCACAAGGCCGCTGCCCGGCGCGTTCAGCACCAGCATCTGACCGCGCACCGGCTGGACCTGCGGCGGCTGGGGCAGCAACCCGGCCAACCCGCCGCTCCAGGCCCCGGCGGCGAGGACGACGACATCGGCCGACATGATCCGCCCCGCGGCCCGCACCCCGTGCACACGCCCGCCGGCCAGCTCCAGCCGCTCCACCGGTGCGTCCTCAACCAGGCGGATGCCGCTCAGTTCCACCGCTGCGCGCAGGGCACGCACTAGGCGCGGGTTGCGGACCTGCGCCACCTGCGGCATCCACCAGCCGGGCCCGGTGACGCCGGCCAGCCCCGGCTGGATGGCCGCGACCTCATCCATCGCCACCGCCTCGACCGGCGTGCCGGTGCGGCGTGACCAGACCAGCGCCTCATCACCCTCGGCGCCATCGAGCATGAGCAGGCCGCTGGACAGGTACTCGGGGTCGATGCCCGTCGTCTCGATCAGGGAGGCGACCAGGGCCGGATAGAGCTCCTGCGAGCGTTGCGCAAGCACATTGACGGGATCGGCATAGCGCCATGGGTAGAGCGGACAGAGGATGCCGCCGCCAGCCCACGAGGACTCGCGGCCAGCCTGCTGTCGGTCGATGAGGGTCACGGCGTAGCCGCGCTGACGCAGGGCGCGGGCCGTCAGCATGCCGATGACGCCCGCCCCGACAATGATGAAGTCGCTCATGCGTAGGCGGTCATGGGCCAGGGATCAGGAAACTGGAGCGGGTGATGGGAATCGAACCCACGCTTGAGGCTTGGGAAGCCGCCGTTCTACCATTGAACTACACCCGCATGGTATGGCTGATTCTAGCCGCCCTGCCCGTCCGAATCAAAGCCACATGACCCTCACCGAACTCCGTTACATCGTCGCCGTGGCCCGCGAGCGCCACTTCAGTCGGGCGGCCGAGAGCTGTTTCGTCAGCCAGCCCACCCTCAGCGTGGGGGTGCGCAAGTTAGAAGAAGCGCTCGGCGTGCAGATCTTCGAGCGCGGGCCGAAGAGCGAGGTGAGGCTGACCACCTCGGGCGCGCGCATCGTCGCCCAGGCGCAGCGGGTGCTGGAGGAGGTGGAACGGCTCAAGCAGGTGGCCAAACATAGCCAAGATCCGCTCAACGGGCCGCTGCGCCTCGGCCTGATCTACACCATCGGCCCCTACCTCTTGCCCCACCTCATCCCCACGCTGCATGCCCGCGCCCCGCAGATGCCGCTCCTGATTGAGGAGGGCCTCACCGCCGAGCTGGCGGAGCGCCTGCGCTTTGGCGAGCTGGACGTGATCGTCGTCTCCCTGCCCTTTTCCGAACCGGGCGTGGTGACTCAGGCGGTGTACGACGAGCCGTTCGTGGTCGCCATGCCGCCGGAACACCCATGGAGGGAGACGGCTGTCCTGCCGCCGGAGCGGCTGGCGGAAGGGGAGCTTTTGATACTCGGCCAGGGCCACTGCTTCCGCGACCAGGTGCTGCAGATGTGCCCGGACTGCAACCGCAGCGCGGCAATCGGCGGCCTGCAGCGCACCCTGGAGGGCAGTTCGCTGGAGACGATCCGCCACATGGTGGCGTCGGGGCTAGGGGTGACGGTGCTGCCGTGTTCGTCGGCGCAGAACGACATGGAGGGGGGACGGCTGGTGTATCGTGCGTTCCGCGAGCCCGTCCCAATGCGGCGGGTGGTGCTGGCCTGGCGCAAGAGTTTTCCCCGTCCGGAGGCGGTCGAAGCGCTGCGTCAGACCATTCTCGAGGCCTGCATCCCCTGCCTGCGCATGCTGCCGGACCAGCCGATCATGCCAGGCAGGGAGTAAGGCACTAGGGAAACTCTGAAAAAATCCATCTATGGATTTTTTCAGATCGTCTTATCAAGGCGCATGTCCGCGACGGACTCCGCGAATCAACGACTTATGTCGTTGTTCGCGTTGGGGCATCCTGCCCCAAACGGGAAACGCTGAATGATTCAGCGTTTCCCTCGCTCAGGCGGCGATCACGTCCACCTCTTCCGCCTGCAGACCCTTGCGGCCCTGGGCAATGACAAACTTCACCCGCTGGCCCTCGTACAGCACGCGATGGCCCTCGCCCAGGATGGAGCGGTAGTGGACGAAGATTTCCGGGCCCGCGTCACGCAGGATGAAGCCATAGCCTTTGCTGGCATCGAACCACTTCACCGTACCCATTTCCTGTTTGCCAATATCTGCCGAAGACTGCACGCCGAGTGAGGAGCGAGGTGCGCGGCGCGTGGCGAACAGTTCGCTCCACACCCCGCTGGCCAGGGCAGTAAGCAGGGTAGCGATCAGGAACACCAGGAAGACCAGGAGATAGTCGACCGCGCCGACGGACTCGACCGGGAGCATGGCGAAGACCGCAAGCGGGGCGAGGGCCGACAGAACAACGCTGGTAACAAGAGAGCGGACAGGAGATTTTCGATTCATGGGTAGCGTGCTTGGGCTGAATTAACAGGATGATGTTGAAAAAGGGCTTCCTGCCCTTTTTCAACTCGCCTTGTCGCGGTACACGC
>JBMFOY010000059.1:0-11619 GCA_049969375.1 Halothiobacillaceae bacterium
CGGCATGGGGCCCGGAGCGCTCGCTGCAAGAAAACGAGGCTCATCGGAAGGAGGCGGGAGGGTGATCCCCCCCACCGCCATCAGCATGCCTGCGGCGGATACCTCGCCCGTCGATGCGAGCAACTCCTGCGCAGGCTGCCGGGTGACATCCGTCACCGGTTCGGGGGCGGAGCCCACCTTGGCAAGCGCGGAAACGACCGCCTCCGGCGGGATGGGCACCGGGGCATCTCCCAGCATGGCGAGCAACTGCTCGATGACAGGGGTCTGATCGCTCCCGCAGTCGCCCTTGCCCGCGCCCGGGTCGAGCATGGCATCCAGTACTCGAGCCTCGGGACCATTCACATCGACGACAGCCTGGGCATGGTGGATCTCGCGCTGGAACTCGGCCATCAGGCTGGCGCGGGCCTCAGGTGGCATGCCGTCCATCTGCTGCTCCAAGGCAGGAAGCATGGATTGCAGGAAGCCCGCAAAATCGACCATGCCATCGGCCTGCAGCACCTTGGTGGAAACGCCCTCCGTCCCGCTCGGCAGGACGTTCATCAGGACTTGGATCAGGCCAGATTGCATGGGAGGGCCCTCAGCGGGAGGTGGTGGATTGGAACTTAAGGCGCAGGGCGAATTCATCCTGCAGCCGCTGATCTTTGCGCGCCACGCCCTGCGCCATGCTGGCGGAAAGCTTTTCTTCCACCTTCTGCAACCCGCGCGTGCGGGTCCGCTGCTCGTTCCAGGCCTGGGCGAGCTGGGCGTGCTCCCTGACCAGGCGCTCGACCACCTGACGCTGCTGCCGCACGGCTTCCTCGATGCGCGCCATGAAGGCGCGGTAGTTCTGCAGGGCGAAGACCCCCGCGCTGCCGCCGGGATTGAACGACAGGCGGGCGGCGTATTCGCGCTGGTACTCCTCCAGCAGGTTGAGGCGCTGCTGCTGCTCGTCGAGGCGCGCGCGCACCTCGGTCATGCGGAGCGCAGCCTTGTCCTCCTCCTGGCGGGCGAAGTCGGTCAGGCGCTCAAGGCGTTGCTGGCGTTGCTGCTGCGTCATGTCGCCCTCTTTTTTCTATCAAGCATAGTCCCCTCTCCCTTCGCTGTCATGCCACCCAGGTCATTGCTGCAACAGGCTGAAAAGTGCCTCGAGACTCTCCGCCATGGTGCTGCCGTGGCGCAGGTCCTGGCGCAGGAAGTCCTCCAGCTTGGGATGCATGTCGACCGCCACGTCAATGCGACTGTCGGTGCCGCGCCGGTAGGCGCCCACGCTGATCAGGTCGCGGTTCTGGGTATAGGTGGCAGCAAGCTGGCGGAAGCGGAGGGCGGCATCGCGCTGCTCGTGCGGTACAATAGCTGGCATCACGCGGCTGACCGAGGCCTCGACGTCGATCGCAGGATAGCGCCCACTCTCGGCGATCTCGCGCGAGAGCAGGATGTGGCCGTCGAGGATGGCGCGCGCGGCGTCGGCGATCGGGTCCTGCGGGTCGTCACCCTCGGTCAGCACGGTGTAGAAGGCGGTGATCGATCCCCCGCCCTCCTCACCGTTCCCCGCGCGCTCCACCAGTTGCGGCAGACGGTAGAACACCGACGGGGGATAGCCCTTGGTGGTCGGCGGCTCACCGATGGCGAGCCCGATCTCGCGCTGGGCTTGGGCAAAGCGGGTGAGCGAATCGATCAGCAACAGCACGTTCAGGCCTTGGTCGCGGAAATATTCGGCAATGCTATGCGCAAGCCAGGAGCCATGCAGGCGCATCAAGGGCGAGGCATCCGCTGGGGCGGCGACCACCACCGCACGGGCCAGGCCCTCGGGGCCGAGGATCTCCTGTACGAACTCCTTCACCTCACGGCCCCGCTCGCCGATCAGACCGACCACGATCACGTCGGCCCGGGTATAGCGCGTCATCATGCCGAGCAGGACACTCTTGCCCACGCCAGAACCCGCGAACAGGCCCATGCGCTGGCCGCGCCCGACGGTGAGCAGCGCGTTGATGGCACGCACACCCACGTCCAGCGGTTCACGCACCGGTGCCCGTCGCAGCGGGTTGATGGGGCGGCCGGTCAGGGGCACCGGATCGCTGGGCGGCAAGGGCCCCTTGCCATCCAAGGGCTGGCCAGAACCATCCAGCACGCGGCCAAGCAGGCCCATGCTCACCCGCACGCCCATGCTGCGTCCGGTGGGGATGACGCGCGACTGCGGCGCCAGACCCTGCGTGCCCTCGGTCGGCATCAGGTAGAGCCTATCGCCGGCAAAGCCGACCACCTCGGCCATCAGCTCCTGCCCCCCGGGGCTCACGATCCTGCACTGCTCACCCACCGCGGCATGGCAACCCTCGGCCTCCAGGGTCAGGCCGACCATGCGCGTCAGCACCCCCTCAACCACGGGACGGGGCGGCCCCGGGAGATGGGCGGTCCGTTCACGCAAGCGTTCCGCCAGGCGCATGGCCAGGTCATGCCTCATGCTCCCACCTCTCCACCGCTGCCGTCATCCACTCCCCGCGGGGAGGTGCCCCGTGCATCGTCACCAAGCACGCCGGCCACGAGCTGGGCGATGCGCCGCTCCAGCGTGGCATCCACCCGCGAGGTGGGCGTGACGACCACGCATCCGCCGCGGGCGATGGCGCCGTCCTCCTCAATGCGCCAGAATGAACCGGGGGAGTGGATGGTAGCGCGGACCAGGGCGGCATCCTCGGGGTGGAGATGGACGACGACCTCGCGCGCCGTCGCGGGCAGGGCAGCGAGCGCCTCACGCACAACGGGGATGATCTCATCCGGCTGGGTCTTCAGCTCCCGCCGCACCAGCTGCTTGGCCAGCGCCAGCGCCAGTTCGATCAGGGCGGTCTCGAGTTCGCCCTCCGTCGCCTCCAGCGGCTGGGTCAGGCTGTCCACCAGCTCCTTCCAGCGGGCCGCCCGCGCCTCGATCTCCGCCTGCCCAGCCGCCAACCCCTCTGCGTGGCCGGCGCGATAGCCTTCCTCCCAAGCCTCCCGCTGGATGGCCTCGATCTCCTCGGCCGTGGGCAGGGCCGGCGGAGGCGTCACCACCGCCTCGACCGTGACCCCTGCGGCCGCCGCCTCGACAGACGGCTCGCCGGCCTCGGCCGGCGCGTCCATGGAGGGCGGCCGCCACGTAATCACCGGCCGGCCGGCCACATCCAGCAGGCGCGGAGCCTTGCCCGTGGCCTGGGTCAGACTCATGCCGCCACCGCCCTGGACTCAGACCACACCATCACACCATCTCCTCGCCACCGCCGAGGTTGATCTTGCCTTCGTCGGCCATGCGGCGGGCGATCTGCAGGATCTCCTTCTGCGCCGCCTCGACCTCGGAGAGCTTCACCGGCCCCATCGCATCCAGGTCGTCGCGCATCATCTCTGCCGCGCGCTTGGACATGTTCTTGAAGAACTTGTCGCGCAGATCCTGATCGGACGCCTTGAGGGCCAACAGCAGCTTGTCGGTCGGCAGCTCGCGCAGCAGGGTCTGGATGCTGCGGTCGTCCACGTCGATGAGGTTGGCGAACACGAACATGAGATCCTCGATCTGGGTGCCGATCTCCAAGTCGACGCTCTTGACCTCCTCCATGATCCGGGCCTCGATACTGCTCTCGATGTTGTTGAGGATGCTGGCCGCCACGCGCACACCGCCCACCTTGGACGACTTGCCGCCCAGCTCGCCGGTGGCCTGCATCTCCATGATGTCGTCCAGTTCGATCAGGGCCTGCGGTGGGATGGAGTCGAGCGTGGCCACGCGCATGATGATGTCACCGCGGGTGTTCTCCGGCAGCATGGACAGCACCTCGGCCGCCTGCTCGCCTTCTAGGTGGGAGAGCACAGTGGCGATGATCTGCGGATGCTCGTAGCGGATGATCTCGGCGATCGAGCGCGCATCCATCCACTTCAGCGATTCCAGCCTCTTGCCACCGGTGCCGCCCATCAGGATGCGGTCCATCAGGCTCTCTGCGCGATCCTCGCCCAGCGCCCCGATCAACACCTTGCGGATGTAATCCGAGGCACCGAGCGCAAGGCCCGTCTGCCCCTCCATGTCGGCGATGAACCGATCCACCACGGCCTCGATCTGCGGCCGGGTGATGTTGGGGATGACGGCCATGGCCTTGCCGATCTTCTGCACTTCGACCGGGTCAAGCTCACGGAAGATACTGGTCGCAGCCTCCTCACCCAACACCATCAGCAAGATCGCTACTTTCTCGGCCCCCTTGAGCCCGACGAGGGGATCGGGGGCCGGGGCGCCCTCGCCCCCTGGGCCAGTCGCGATGTTATCGCTCATCTTCGCGCGTCCACTGTTTGATTACGGTTGCCACCAAGCGCGGGTCGCGCTCGACCAGCTTGCGCAGGTGCTCGATCTTCTGCATGTAGCTCTCGGCACCCGGCAGCATGGCCAGCAAGCCCTTCTCTTCCTCAGCCACCTCGGCCAGCGCCTTGGCGGCGGCCTCCTCGGCGGGCACCTCGCCGGTGACCATGCCCGGCAGGGCCAGCTGCTCTCCGGCAGGCGGCAAGGCAGCCATCTCGCCAAGCTCCGGCTCCTCGCGCTTCTTCTCGCCCAGTAGGGCGCGCAGCAGGGGACGCGCCACCACGAGGAAGACGATCAGCGCGGCCAGACCAAGGAGCAGCTGCTTGGCGGCATCCCAGACCCAAGGCTGGGTGTAGAACGGGGCCTCCGCCACCAGATCCTCACCAGTGAACGACACATTGCTGACGGTTACGCGGTCACCGCGCTGCTCGTCGAAGCCGACAGCCTCTTTCACCAGTTGGGTGAACTTCGCCAGTTCCTCGTCGGACAGGGGCTTGCGCTCCGTCGCGCCGTTCTCACCCACGACCACACGATCGTCCAGGACCACGGCCACGGTCAAGCGCTTGACCTCCCCCGGAGCCATCTTCGTGTGCTGGATGTCGCGATCGAGCTCGAAATTGCGCGTCTGGGTTTTATTAGTCTGCGCAGGGATCTGCAGCATCTGCATGTACTGCTGCGGATTGAGCAGGGGCTGCGGGCCAATGCCGTTACCCCCCGGCGGGGTGGTCGTGCCACCGCCTGGCGGCTGGTTGGTCAGCGCCCCGGGCACGCCACCGAGGGCATTGCCACTACCCACCGTGTTCATCTGATCGCTCAGCTGCTCGCTGCGCACCTTGCCCTCAGCCGGGCCATAGCGCTCGCTGGTACCCTCGCGCTCGGAAAAGTCCAGCTCGGCATTGACCTGCGCCCGCACGCGCCCGGCACCGAGCAGTGGCTGCAGCAGCTGCTCGATCCGGGCAACATAGCTCTGCTCCATGCGGCGGCGGTACTCGAACTGCCGGCCGTTGAGCGCCACGCCGCTGGTGGCGATGTCCTCGCTCAGCAGGCGGCCGGTCTGGTCCACCACGGTCACGTCCGCAGCCTTCATATTCGGCACGCTGGCCGCCACCAAATTGACGATGGACTGGACCTGCGCCGGCTCCAGCGTGCGCCCGGGATAGAGCTTGACCACCACCGAGGCGGTCGCAGGCATGCGGTCGCGCACGAACACCGACTGCTTCGGCATGGCCAGGTGCACGCGGGCCGTCTGCACCGGATTGAGGGAGGCGATGGTCGCCGCCAGCTCATTTTCCAGCGCATTCTGGTAACGCGCGGTCTCCATGAACTGGCTGACCCCAAGACTCTGTTCCTTGTGCAGAGCATCAAAACCTATCGGTGCCCCAGCGGGCAACCCCTGGCCGGCCAGTTGCAGCCGGATCTCATGCAGACGCTCCGAGGGAACCATGATCTGGCCGGTCACCCGGTCGACCTCAAACGGGATCCCCGTGTTACGCAGCACATCGGCCACCTGGGCGGCATCCTGCGGGGCCATGCTTCCATACAGCGGCTGCATACCGCCCCCCTTGCCCGACCACAGGAAAAAGCCAAGCGCGAAACTGATGAGGGCCGCAAGGCCGATCAGCGCCGCCAGCTGGCGAAAGCTCTTCGACTGGGTGACCGCCTCGACTTGCTCAAGCCAAGCCGGACGACCGGCGCCCTTGACGCTCCCGGCCGCTGGATCCGCCAGCATGGACTGATTCGCTGTTTGTGCCTGTTCGGCCATGGTCAGTGCTCCGCTTCAACCTGCCTTAGACCGGCATGTTCATGATGTCCTGATAGGCCGTGACCAGCTTGTTGCGCACCTGGGTCAAGGCGGTGAAGGCCAGGCTGGCCTTCTGGTCGGCGATCATGACCTGCGTCAAATCCACGTCGCGGTCGCCGGCCTCGAAACGGGCCTTCAGCTGGCTGGAGGCCGCCTGCACGCCGTTCACACCGTCAACCGCCCGTCGCAGGAGGGAGGCAAAGTCATCCCCGCCGGCGACACGTGCCGCCTCGGCGCTTCCCATCTGCAGGTTGTTCGCGGCCTGCGCGCGCATGGCGCGCATCTGACTCAGGACCTGGTCGATGTTCATATCGCTCATGGGCATACTCCCGCATGCTTACTCTTCAGACATTCTCTTCAGCATGAAACGGGCCAACTTCATCGGTCCCGATGAGCACTGCGGACCATGCCCAAAAACAAAGAAGGCGGCCGAAGCCGCCTTGGGAGAGATCGCCCCGCGTCAGACGCGGAACTGCCGGACCAGGCCGTGCAGCGACTCGGCCAGGCGTGTAAGCTCTTCGCTTCCACGCACGGTACTCTGCACCTCCTGGATCGCACCCTGGGCCAGGCCGGAGATATTGGTCACGCTGCGCGAGATTTCCTCCGCCACCTCGCTCTGCTGCTCCGTGGCATGGGCAATCTGGGCGGTCATATCATTGATGCGCTCGATGGCCTCGGTGATGGCAACCAGCGCCTCGCCGGCCTGCTGGGCCTGCTCCACACTCTCCCGCGCCCGTGCCTGCCCCGCCTGCATGACCGCCGTAGCCTCGCCAGTACGTGCCTGCAAAGCTTCGATCATCTGCTGGATCTCCTGGGTCGAGGCCTGGGTCTTGCTGGCGAGGTTGCGCACCTCGTCCGCCACCACTGCGAACCCTCGACCCTGCTCGCCGGCACGAGCGGCCTCGATCGCAGCGTTCAGGGCCAGCAGGTTGGTCTGCTCGGCGATGCCGCGGATCACGTCCACCACCATACCGATGCGGTTGCCATCCTGCTCGAGCTGGCGGATCACCTGCGCGGCCTGCTCGATTTCGCCGGCGAGGGTCCGAATCGACTCCGCGCTTTGGCTCACTACCTGGCGGCCATTCATGGCCTGGGTCTCGGCCGTGCCGGTGTTCTGCGCGGCATGCTGCGCATTCTGCGCCACCTCCTGGATGGAGGCGGCCATCTCGTGCATGGCGGCGGCCACCTGGCTGATCTCCGCCTCCTGCTGGTTGGTGGAACGCAGCACCTGCTCGGCTGTACGTTCGACCTCCTGCGAGGACTGGCGCAGGGCATTGGCCGAGCTGGAGACACGCACCATGCTTTCCTGGAACTTGCCTAGCATCGCATTCAGCGAGGCCGCGACCGTGCCCAGCTCGTCCGCATGGTCATACTTCACCCGGCGGCGCAGATCGCCATCCTGCTCGATTTCGCGAATGGTTCCGCGCAGCAGGTTCACAGGGTGCCTGATGCCCTGGGAGATGAGGAAGAACAAGAGCTGGCCGATCACGGTCACAAGGCCGGTGGCGACGATCTGCACCGTGCGCAGGAAGGACTTGCTCGCCTCCGCCTCGGCGGAGACCTTGTCCAGGTAGCTGGAGATATTGTGCTCAAGACGCCCCATGCTCTCGGCCGACTTGGCATAGAGCGACTTGGTCACATGGCCATACTCAAGCCAGCTCCTGCGCAGGAGCTCCTCGCTCCGATCCGACCCGCCCAGTTGGGTCACGATGCGATTCCCTTCCGCCATGAATGCCAGGGTGTCCATGCGGGCCTGCGCAAGCGAGGACTCGAGCTTGGCGAACTCCCCACCCCCCTGGCCCTTGATCTTGCCCAGCAGGTTCTGGAGCTCGTCGAAGGCGGCTATGACTGTGCGTTCCCGCGCCTCCATGAGGGCGAAGGTCTGGGCATAGTCGTCACCGAGGAAAATGTGCTTGACCAAGCCGCCGTAGTCATTGCGGTCACGATCGACCAACAGGGCATAGCGCTCGATCGGTTCACCGAGCTTGCTGTAGGCCTCGAAATGCGAGGCGAACTTCCCCACGTAGATCCAGATGGTCGCGGCAATCGCCAAATTGCCGACAATCACGATCATCGCGAGCAGGTTGAGGCGGCCCCGAATCGTCAGATTGTTGAGCATGGTGTGATGTCCCCGTTGTTTCATCATGAGGAGATCAAGCAGGAAGCATGCCGTTTCTTCTTATTCGCGTGCCAGACCGTACTTGCGCATCTTCTCGACCAGCGTCGTGCGCCGTACCCCGAGCATGCGCGCGGCCTGGGCCACGACCCCGTCGTTGCGCGCCAGCGCCTGGTTGATCAGACGCACTTCTATCCCCTCGAGCAAGGCCTTGAGATCGATGCCGTCATCCGGCAGATCGAACGCATCAGGCCTGATCTCCGTGGGTGCCGTATCGGCAGGAGCAGAGGAAACATGAGTGTCATGTTGCGCGGCCTGTGTGGCTGGGTCCGTGCCTGCATCGAGCCTCACGGGAGGCGCGTCGCCCCCCGACACCACGCCATCAGACATCGCCGAGGCAAGCTCCGTAAGGTCGACCCCCTCCAGGTAACGCGGTGGCAAGTCGTGAATCTCCACCGGCTGGTCCGGATACAGGATGCTCAGGCGCTCGATCAGATTGGCCAGCTCGCGCACATTGCCCGGCCAAGGGTAACGGGAGAGGACTGCCATGGCGCCCGGTGTCAGGCTCAGGCTGCCCCGACCCTCGCGCTCGAGCCGACCGATCATTTCCTCGACCAGCAGGGGAAGATCCTCAATCATCTCGCGCAGGGAAGCCGTCTCGATCGGGAAGACGTTCAGGCGGTAATAGAGGTCCTCGCGGAACTCGCCTTGGCGGATACGTTCCTCCAGATCGCGGTGAGTCGCGGCGATGATGCGCACATTGGCCTTCCGCGTCTCGCGCCCGCCGACGCGTTCGTAAGTCCGCTCCTGCAGCACGCGCAACAGCTTCACCTGCATGGGCATCGGCATGTCGCCGATCTCATCGAGGAACAGCGTACCGCCCTCCGCCAGCTCGAAACGACCGGGGCGCGAACTGAGCGCCCCGGTAAAGGCCCCCTTCTCATGGCCGAACAGTTCGGACTCCAGCAACTCGGCAGGAATGGCGCCGCAGTTCAGGGGGATGAACGGCTTGTCCCGCCGCGCAGAGAACTGGTGCACATTGCGCGCGATCACCTCCTTGCCGGTGCCGGACTCGCCGAGAATCAGCACCGTTGCCTCGCTCGGCGCCACCTTGCGCACCATGCCGCGGATGCGCTGCATGGCCGGGCTTTCTCCCACCAGGGGACGAAAATCCGGCGGCAGGGCGACCGGATGCACCGCGTCCGCCTGCCGCAGCACCGCCTGCAATGCGGGCAGGCTGAAAGGCCAAGACAAACGCGCCACCAGGCTGGAGGCAGACAACCTCGTACGCGCGGGCTTATCGGTCTCGAGCAGAATGAGCGGCGTCTTCCGCTCGGCTTGACCGGCCAAGAAAACCTCATGCTCTTCTGGCAGAGGCCCCGCGAAGAAGATGGCCCGCCAATGTTCCGGCGCATCAACGGCCTCCGTACGCGCCGGCACGCCAGCGAAGCGCAACAACTTGACCACTTCGGCCGCGCGCGCCCCATCGCCATCCAGTACCAACACTTCGCTCGCCTGCATGCCCCATCCCCCCACTGTGCTATGTTCCCATGGGCTATTCTTGGCAGGGGCCGAGTTAACCACCCACCCTTGAGGATGTCAAAACCTTGTCACCCATCATGCCTGACCTGCTCGGCGTCGGCACCGCACAGCCACGCCTCAACCTGACGGGCGCCTCAACCCCCTCGCAGGCCCAGCCCCTGGCCAATGCCTGGAAGGTGGGGGAGATCCTGCAGGCGCATGTCCTCGGGGCCACGGGGACAGGCATGACCCGGCTGGACATCAACGGCCTGGAGGTCAGCACCAAGGCCCCCCTGCCACTGGCCGAAGGCGACCGGCTGGAGCTGCAGGTCACCCAGCCGGGGCCACCGCCGCAATTGCGCATCCTCCAGCACCAGCCGGCCCAGACGAACGCCTTGGAGCAGGCCCTCCGCCAGGCCCTGCCCCGTGGCGCCGGCAGCGAGGTCTTGCCCCGCCTGATGAACCTTCTCCAAGAGGCCGGAGAATCCACTGAATGGTCCCCAAGCCAGCGCCAGGCCATCCAACAGCTGCGGGAAGCCCTGCCCACCCTCACCCGCCTGACCGACCCGATTCGCCTGGAGCAGCAGGTTCGCGCTTCCGGGCTGTTTCTGGAGCACGACCTCGCGCAGGGCGCACCTCAGCCGGGCGATCTGAAGGCTGCGCTGCTACGCGTCCTTGCCAGCCTGCCTCAGCCTGCATCCCTTCCAGCGTCCCCCGCCACCCCGCCCTCGGCCCAGCCTGCTGTCACCCAAGGGACGCCACAGACCGTGGTCATGGAGGGGGCCCCAGAGCCTGCCCCCACCCCAGCACCGCCGGGACCGGTCGCCGGACGCGCCGCCGCTGCCGAGCAGGGGCATACGGAACCGGCTGCCGCTCCGGCAGGGGGGGAGGCACCGCTCGCCGCGCGTGACGCATCAGCAAGGACCAGCCCTGATCCACCTACCGCTCCCGCCCCCCAGGGCAGTGCTACCAGCCCGCTGGCCGACACCCTACGCGGCGCCATCGAGGGTGCTTTGGCGCGAGTCCACCTGAACCAGATCAGCAGCCTGCAAACCCAGGGAACCGAGCAGGCCCAGTGGGTGATGGAATTTCCCTTACCCAAAGGGCATGGTGAGACGCCGCTGAAGCTACGCCTCGAGCGGGATGGAAAGCGGGCGGGGGCCGGTGCTGGGGCCAGCGGCTGGCGGCTGGACCTGGATTTCAGCCTCGAGCCGCTCGGTCCGTTGCGGGCGAGCGTGCTCATGCGCGGGGAACAACTCAACGTGCGCCTCTGGGCGGAACGGCCGGACACCCTCTCCCGCATCCAGACCCATCTCGACCTGCTGGATGCTGGGCTGCGGCGCACCGGCTTGGAGGTTGTGCACCTGGCCTGTTATCCGGGACAACCGGTCACCTCCGGAGCCGGCGATGAGGCACGTCCCGCCGGGGGCCTGCTGGATATCAGCGCATGAGCGACAAGCCCCAAGCCCCGCCCCTGGCGGTCGCCCTGCACTACGATGGCGGCGGAGCACCACGCCTGGTGGCCAAGGGTGGTGGTGAGGTCGCCGAGCGCATCCTTGAGGTCGCGCGCGAACATGGCGTGCCGCTGCATGAGGACCCGGCCTTGGCCCGTGCCTTGGCCCGCCTCGAACTCGGCGAGGAAATCCCGCGCGCGCTCTACCAGGCGGTCGCGGAGGTGCTGGCCTTTGCGCTCCGCCTCTCGGGACGGGATCAGGCCATCAGGGACAAGCTGAACGAGGACAAGGAAGGGGCCGCATGAGGGCAGGCCCGCGGCTGTGAGCGCATCCCGCGACGAGCCATGCGCTCGTTAAGGAAACGCTGAATCATTCAGCGTTTCCCGTTTGGGACAGGATGCCCCAACGCGAACAACGCGTTCCGTCGTTGATTCGCGGAGTCCGTCGC
>JBMFOY010000060.1:0-11241 GCA_049969375.1 Halothiobacillaceae bacterium
GTTGGGGCATCCTGCCCCAAACGGGAAACGCTGAATTATTCAGCGTTTCCCTAAGTGATTCATCTGCACAGCGCGTCGCGGCACATGTCCGCGACGGCGCGAGTTGAAAAGGGCAGGAAGCCCTTTTTCAACATCCTGTTAGGATGGTCTTTCTCGATAAGGCGCAGGGTAATCCTCAACAATGTTTGGGATGGCGTTTCTGAAAAGAAAAAGGGCATCCGCCCAAAGTCGCATCGGTGTGGCCATCGGTGAGCAAGGGATACTCGCGGTGCGGGTGGACAGCCCTTTCGGCCCCCACCCACGTATCGGCGCGTATGCCTATCATCCCCATGCGGATGAAGCCTCCTGGCCGCAGGCCTTCGCTGAGTTTGTGCGTGATTTGTCCGCTGATGGGTTGCCCGTCGTCGTATCTGTGCACCCACAACTGGCTAGCTTGCTCCAGCTGGCCTTGCCTGACGTACCTGAAGCGGAGCTTGCCAGCGCGCTTAAGTTTCGCGCCCGCGAAATGAGTTCCATCCCAGTGGACGACATGGTGCTTGATTATGTGGATATCCCAGGTATGCGGGTGCGGGGGGGGGAGCGGTTTAGCTATTGCGCAGTCGCGCGTCTTTCGCAGATGCGCGCCCTGCGTGATGCGATCAAGACATCTGGCCTAACCCTTGAGGCCATCGATATCGGGGACATGGCTCTACGCTATGTGCTGGCCCGTGTGTTGCCACAGGAAGAAAATGCTGCCCTGCTGTTTGTGGGGGAGCAAGGATCGCGCGTCCTTGTTGCGCGTGCGGACAGGCTTTACCTGTTTCGCACAAGCCCTATCGGTGCCCAACAGCTGCAACAAAGTCCGCTCGATCAAGTGGACGGTCCCTCCCCGGGGCGTATCCAAGGCCTGCTGCTGGAGATTCAGCGCACCTTGGATTTTTACGACAGTCATTTCACCGAACCTCCTCCCCGGCATATCTGGCTCGCGCCGCAGTGGTCGTTCATCCCTTTGTTGGCGGATAAACTTGGAGAACAACTCCGCCTGCCGGTGCGTCAGCTTGTGCTTGCCGATATCTTTGAGGGTGATCCACAGATGGCGGAGGAGGGGGCAGGTTTGACTTACCTTGCCTTGGGCGCGGCCTTGCGACCGCCAGAAGAGCGTGCGACCAAGAAAGGTTCGGCATGAGTGAGGGGGCCTCTTTTTCATGAAGCTGCTGCTCAATCTCTACACCGACGAGCTACGCGAGCGCCCTATCCCTTATGGGTTTTCTTGGCTCGTGATGGCCCTTTTGGGCACAGCGGCCCTGATGCTGGCCTATGGTGAGTGGACGCAGCAACGCCTACTTGCCCTGGAGGGAGAGCATCGCCAGTTGCAGGAGCGCCAGCAATCCTTGGATGCCTCGATCAAGGCGCTTGAGGCGCAGGTGACAAAACCGGAACAACAATCCCTTGAGCTGGAACTTGCCCAACTACACCGGGCCACGGCCCAGCGCGAGGCCTTGCTGGCCGAGCTGGAGGGGCAGATCAAGCAGCCAAGCAAAGGCTTTTCGCAACAACTGCGGGGGTTGTCCATGGCGCATGGTCAAGGCGTCTGGCTCACTCGCATTGAGCTCACCTCCATCCCGGGCCCGGCGGACTTCAAGCCTCATGACGCTCCTTCACCTTCCATGGAGGTGCGCCTATCAGGCCGCATGCATCAAGGGGAACAACTGCCACGCTATATGGACGCCTTAGCTGCGACGGAAGCCTTCCGCGGCCTGCGTTTCAACAGCATGCAGGCGATGCGCATCGAGGATGATGATACGACCCTCGCCTTCCTGCTCAGCACGCGAGCAAACGATCAACCCGAGAACGAGAAAAGGCGATGATTCGTTTGCATTCATCCGTTTTCAAGGCCATTGAGCCGTTGCGTCAGCGTTTTGAGCAACTTCAGCCACGCGAGCGCCTGCTCATCATCCTAGTCGGTGTGGCCCTGATTTGGGCCCTTGCCCAAGTGCTTTATTTTGATTCCGCGAATGAGCGTGAAAAGCAGTTAAGCTCGGCCATCAAAGAGGTCAAGTCGCAGATTCCAACCCTCGAAGCAAGGGAGAAGATTTTACAGATCGAAATCAAGCAAGGACCGCTGGCTAGCTTGAAGGCCAAGCGTGAGGAGCTCTTGCAAAAGCAGGCCCGACTGGATGCCAAGTTACACCAGCAGGGGCTTGTGCTGATGGACACCGAACGCATGCGCATGGTGCTGCATGATTTATTAAAGGACTCCAATCTCGAACTCATCGCCTTGCATCGGTTGCCTCCGGAGCTTGCCTTTAGCCCGACGGAGGAGCGAAAAACATCGAACAAGGAGGACGCCGCGACAACCGCTTCGCAACAAGCCACGCATGAACAATCCACGCAGGTCCTGGCGCTTTACCGCCACCCTGTGCAGATTGAACTGATCGGTCGCTACACCGATATGCTGAGCTATCTTGAGCGCTTGGAGGCCAGTCCTTGGCGGTTGATGTGGCAGGGTTTGGATATCGAAACCCTTGATTATCCACGTGCCCGTATGCGCCTGACGGTCTACACCCTAAGCTTAGAGGAGGCGTGGATTGGTGTTTGAGCGTGTGTTCATTCTCATCGGCCTCCTTATGCTAGCTTCGTCGATTCAGGCACAAGAGCTTGTGGCCGATCCTCTCCGTCCTGAGACTCATGTGCCGCCATTGGCGCAAGGCGCCAGCGGCTTTTCTGCGGCCGGATTGCCACGTTTGAGCATGATCGTGCGCAATCTCTCTCAACACTACGCCATGCTCGATGGCCGCCCTTGTCTGGTCGGTGATATGTGCGCGGGCTTTCGCGTGTTGGCCATCCACCCTTCCTCGGTCCTGCTGCAGCGAGACAAAGATCCTCCCTTCGAGGTTGGGTTGTTCTCGGCTGCCGTGGTCAAAAAACCCCTTATAAGTCCCATCCAAGCAAAGCCGCACCCATGAAGATGAGTTGTTTGCACAGGGTTGCCTTACCCTTCAGCCTGTTGGCCTTGCTGGTGCTGAACTCGGGCTGCACTACGCCGCGCACCGATCCCGAACCCAGGCTGGATCGGATCGAGTCGGCCCTTGCCCCCAAATCTGCTGTATCTTCGGCGACGATACCCACGGTGGTCCCTCCCCCTGCTGTCGAGGCCAATCTCCTCATGCCGCTGAGGGATGATTTGAGTCATCTTGCGCCCAATGGGCAAACCGGGCGCTTTGATGTGATCGTACACAATGCCCCTGCGCGCGAGTTCTTTATGGGGCTGGTGCAGGGCACACCTTATAACATGGTCGTCCATCCCGATGTGCAGGGCAGCATCGATCTTGAGCTCAAAGGGGTGACCGTGGAGGAGGTCTTGAGCCTGGTGCGCGCTACCTATGGCTATGAATACGAAAAGGATGGGCTGAATTATGTGATCTTGCCACCGCGCCTGCAGACTCGACTGTTTCAGGTCAGCTATCTGAACGTCAATCGGGGGGGGCAGTCGGGTACCCAGGTGAATTCCGGTCAGTTTAGCCAGACGCCTCGCCCATCCTCGACCTCTGGCACGGGTACATCAGGCATGGGAGGGAGTATCCCTGGCGCAGCGAATGCGGGAGGGGTCTCGCCTTACGGCAGTCAGATTCATACTCAATCTCAATCCGATTATTGGCGCGAGCTAGCGGCCTCGCTCTGCACTCTTCTGGGCCTGCCGCTCACCCAGGAAGCCATGCCGATGGCAGGCAGCACGCGCACCATCAATACCCCCCTTGGCTGCAATGGCAGTCCCCTGACAGATACCCAAGCCGCCCCTCGGCCAGAAGGCGCGATCCCGACGCGCTCTGGCGAGAGTCGCAGCATCGTCATCTCGCCGCAGTCGGGTTTGGTGGTGGCGCGTGCCCTACCCTACGAGCTGCGCGAGATCGAACGTTATCTAAAACAGTCTGAATCCAGCGTACAACGCCAGGTCATCCTTGAAGCCAAGCTGATCGAGGTGGAGCTCAATGATGGTTTCCAGAGCGGCATCAACTGGTCGGCCCTGCGCTACTGGAATGGCGGGAACAATGGCCTGCTGGTGGGACAGACCGGTGGCGGCACCTTGCTCAATAGCGGTCGCTCGGAGATTTCGGGTAATACGGGTGTGCTCAACCCCAATGCAAGGCAATTCATCGAAGGTACGGCGGTGTCGGCCTTTGGCGGCATGTTTGCCGCTACCCTGGCGACGCGCGACTTCACCGCCTTTATCGAATTGCTGAAGAGTCAGGGCAACGTGCAGGTCCTCTCCAGCCCGCGTGTCTCCACCCTCAACAACCAGAAGGCGGTGATCAAGGTTGGCAGTGACGAGTATTTCGTCACCGGCGTGTCCTCGACCTCGACCAGCACTGCGGCGGGTACCAGTGTGGTGCCCGATATCCAGCTTGCTCCGTTTTTCTCTGGCATTGCCTTAGACGTGACGCCGCAGATCAACGAGAACGAGGTGGTGCTGCACATCCACCCGATGGTGACGGAGGTTTCCAACCAGACCAAGGAATTCACCATCTTCAATCAGACCCAGCGCCTACCGCTGGCTTACTCCAAGGTGCGCGAGGCGGATTCCATCGTACGTGCCAAGAATGGCCAAGTGATCGTTATCGGCGGCTTGATGGAAGATGCGGGTAAGCTCAATAACGCCAGTCTGCCGGGCTTGGGTGACATTCCAGGGCTGGGCGAGCTGTTCAGGCACCGCAAGGATTCGACCCGCAAGACCGAATTGGTTATCTTGCTGCGGCCAGTGATCGTCCATGGGGATAACGATTGGCAACAGGATATGGATGCCACCCGCACGCGCATCCAGACCCTGCGCGAGATTGATCGTGCCTCTACGATCCAGCCCTCGCCGGTTGCGCCTTAAGGCCTGATCCTCATGTACCTGCAATTCTTTGGCCTGAACGATTATCCCTTCAAGCTCACGCCCGATACGGCTCTGTTCTATGCCTACCCTAAGCATCAAGAGGCGTTGAATACCTTGATCGTTGCCCTCCTGTCGGGTGAAGGGTTTCTTAAGGTTACCGGCGAGGTGGGTACAGGCAAGACCCTGCTTTGTCGCAAGCTCTTAAGCCTGTTGGATGATAACTTCCACACTGCCTGGTTGCCCAACCCGCAATACGACGCAGCGGGGCTGCGTCGTGCCGTGGCCGAGGAGCTTGGTGTAACAACCCTCGGCCTGGATGATCATCAGTTGCACCGGTGCATGAATGAGCGCCTGATGGCCCTGCACGCGCAAGGCAAGCGGGTGGTCCTGGTGGTGGATGAGGCGCAGAGCATGAGCGAGGAGAGCTTGGAAGCCTTGCGCCTGCTCACCAACCTTGAGACGGAAAAGAATAAATTGTTGCAGGTGGTGCTGTTTGGCCAGCCTGAACTGGATGTCATTCTGGCCAGGCCAGGCATCCGGCAATTGCGTCAGCGGATTACCTTTGCCTGTCACATCACCCCTATGGACAGGGTCAGTGTGCAGGACTACGTGATGTACCGCCTGCGCGGCGCCGGTTATAACGGCCCCGCGCTGTTTGATTCGCGCGCCAATCAGCTGCTGGCCAAGGCGAGCCGTGGCGTGCCACGCATGATCAATATCTTGGCGCATAAGTCCCTGATGAGTGCCTATGGTCGAGGCGAGCGGCTGATTACCAAGGGACATGTGGAGCGCGCCATCCTTGATACGCGGGACGGCTATGGGCTGGATCGCATCAAACCCAAATCCTTTTTGCAAAGATTATTTGGTCGATGAGTCTCATCAACGACATGCTCAAAGACCTGGAGGCGCGCAAGGGAGCAGCCAGCCCCTTGGAGGGTGGGGCGCTCCCGCATGGTCATATCGATGATCTTAAGCATGCGGACATTACCCCGTCCATCGAGTTTCCCTTGCAGCGCCATATCACCTGGTTCTTCTGGCCCCTATTGCTACTTTTGTTGGCCGTGGCCGTGGCCGCCTTATACATGCTGCCTGTCGGCAAACAGTTTTTTGCCCTAGAAGATGGCCCTGTTGATAAACTTACCGATCAACAGGGCATAACCTCTCCCCCTGCTTCGGCAAGCGCCGCTGATCAAACCGTTTCTTCCAAACCTCAAGATATCCACGAAGGGCCCCGGCTGGTCATGCTCGCTGCCCAAGGGCAAGAGCGCGAATTGCGCCTTGATCTGGCCTTTGATGCCCCGCTGCCAGAGGCCTTGCGTCTAAGCCGCGAGGGTGAGCGGGTTGAACTCTATCTTCCAGGTATTCGCTCGGTCATGCGTGAAAGCCCGCATGCCATGTTGCAAGGATGGCAAAGCCAGAAGGTGAATGATGGCTGGATGTTAGCCTGGAACTGGCCTGCCCAAGCTTGGGTTGAGCTGCAACAGCGCAAGAGCGACGATGGTTTGCTGCACTGGCAGGTGGTTCTAAAACCCGCGATCCTGGCATCCGCACAAGCGAACCTTGACCCGCAGAGGGTTGTTGTGCCCGCAAACGCCGAGAGAAAAAAAGAGCCGATACCTGCTACACCCTCCAAACAAGCCCCACACGGCGCGTCTTCAACCATGCCCCTCTTACCCGCACAGCAGGCCGAGGCCCTTTATGCCGAAGGCTGGCAGTTGCAGCAGAGAGGTCGTCTTGATCTGGCCATCGACAAGTTGCGTCAAGCTCTGCAAATTCAACCTGAGCATTGGCGTGTGCGTGAATTGTTGGCTCATTTGCAGCTTCGCGCAGGTCAGCCTCAGCGCGCAGAGCAGGAGTTGATGCGCGGCTTGGCTCTTCATCCTCGCCAGCCTGAGCTGGTGGAGCTTTGGGCGCGCCTGCTTGCTGATCAAGGCCGTATACAGGAGGCCCTCACAGTGCTGAAAGAAAGGATGCAGGCAGACCGCCTTACCCATCAGGCCCTGTTTGCAGCGCTCGCGGCTCGCGCGGGCCAGCATGCCATGGCGGCGGAGGCCTACCGCCATGCGGCCGAACTCGACCCGCGCGATCCGCGCTGGCCGCTCGGTCGCGCCATTGCCCTGGAGAACAGCGGCCAGCCGGCCGCTGCGCGCGCGGCCTATGCCCAGGCGCTTGGCCTTGAAGGACTGGATGCGGCCTCGCGCGCCTTTGCCCAGGAACGCCTCCAGCAGCTCAGTCAGGGGGAGTAAGTCATGGCGCAGGCCGTTTTGAAGAAGGTGCGGCTGGGCGACCTGCTGGTCCAGGCCGGGGAAATCACCGCCGAGCAGCTTTCTATTGCGCTTAGTGAGCAGAAACGCAGCGGGCACAAGCTTGGCGTCACGCTGGTCGAGCTCGGCTTCACCACCGAACAACGCATCCTTGATACCTTGGCAAACCAACTGGGTCTGCAACTTATCGACCTGCGCCACTACCGCTACGCGCCGGAGGTGGTGAACAAGCTGCCCGAGCATATTGCCCGCCGCAATCGCGTGATCTTGCTCGAAGATGACCCCGTCCAACCGCTCGTCGGCATGGTCGACCCGACCGATCTGTTCGCCTATGACGAGGTCTGCCGTGTGCTGGGCCGGCAGGCCAAGGTCGTGTTGGTGCGCGAGGCCGATCTGTTGGCGGTGTTCGACAATGCCTACCGGCGCACCGAGGAGATCGTCCAGCTGGCGCGTGACCTTGGCCAGGAGTTGTCGGCGGGCGATACCGACATTGACCGCCTGCTGCGCGCCGAGGACGTGGCCGATGCGCCGGTGGTCAAGCTGTTGCAGTCGCTGTTCGAGGACGCCGTAGCCACTCGAGCTTCCGATATCCATATTGAACCGGATGAGGCCGTATTGCGCATCCGTATGCGCGTGGACGGTGTCTTGCAGGAGCAGGTCATGCCAGAGAAGCGCATTGCCTCTGCCGTCGTCTCGCGCCTTAAGCTGGTCGCCGACCTGGACATCTCCGAGCGCCGCCTGCCGCAGGACGGGCGCTTCAACATCAGTGTGCGCAACAAAAACTTCGATGTACGCATCTCCACCATGCCAACCCAGCATGGCGAGTCCGTGGTCATGCGCCTACTTGACCACAACGCCGCGCGTTTCGACCTTGCCAGGCTTGGCATGCCGCCGACCATCCTTGAGCGCTTCCGCCGCCAGCTGCGCCACCCGCACGGCATGATCCTGGTCACCGGGCCGACCGGCTCAGGCAAGACCACCACCCTCTATGCCGCGCTGCGCGAGCTGAATAGCCCGGAGCGCAAGATCATCACCGCCGAGGACCCGGTCGAATACCGGCTGGAGCGCATCAACCAGGTCCAGGTCCATCCGAAGATCGGCCTGACTTTTGCCAACATCCTGCGCACCGCCCTGCGCCAGGACCCGGACGTGATCCTGGTGGGCGAGATGCGCGATACGGAGACGGTCGAGATGGGTCTGCGGGCCTCCATCACTGGGCACCTCGTACTCTCCACTTTGCATACCAACGATGCTATCAGCACGGCCGACCGCCTGCTCGACATGGGGGCGGAGGGGTTCCTTGTCGCTGCTGCGCTGCGCGCCATCATCGCTCAGCGTCTGGTGCGGCGTGTGTGTGACAACTGCGCTCAGGACTATGCCCCCGCCCCACACGAGATCATCTGGCTCCAGGGGCTTGGGATGGACCTGGCGGCCATGCATTTACGCAAGGGGCGCGGTTGTCCTCAATGCAACAATACCGGTTACCGGGAGCGCATCGGTGTGTATGAATACCTCGAACCCAATGCCAGCATGCTTGCCGCCTTGCGCCAGGGCGATGTGCAGGGGTTTGCCGATGCGGCCCGCCAGAGCGCGCACTACCACACCCTGCTGGAGAGTTGTCTTGACTACGCTGCGCGAGGGCTGACCACCATTGAGGAAGTCATGCGGGTGATAGGCGAGGTGGACGAGGCATGATGAATGCGCTCTGGGGAGGCTGAACCTCCATGCCGAACTTTCTCTACAAGGCGCGTGACTCGCGCGGCCAGCTTAAGCAAGGTCTGATCGAAGCCTCCTCAAGCGAGGCCGCGGCCCGCCTGCTTGGTGGCCAGGGCCTGATCCCACTGGAGGTCAGGGAAAGCAAGGCTGAGGGCACGACGCTGGATGGATTTAAGCGTCGGTTGGGCATCGGTCAACCGCGTCTGGAGGATTTGATCCTCTTCTCCCGCCAGATGTACAGCCTGACCAAGGCCGGCGTACCCATGATCCAGTCCCTCAGTCGCTTGGCCGAATCCAGTGCCAATGTGCACTTTGCCAAGGTGCTGCGCGAGATCGTGCGCGATCTCGAGGGCGGTCGTGACGTGGCCGGCAGCTTCGCCCGCCATCCAGCCATCTTTGGCACCCTCTACATCAGCATGCTGCGGGTGGGCGAGATGTCGGGCCGCATCGACGAAGCCTTCCTGCGCATGTACGAATACCTCGACCGCGACAAGGTGGCTCTCGATCGCATCAAATCGGCCATGCGTTATCCGACCTTTGTCATCATTGCCATCCTTATTGCCATCGGCGTACTCACGGTGCTGGTCATCCCCGCCTTTGCCAAGGTCTTTGCCGGGTTTCACATGGAACTGCCCTGGCCTACGCGGATGATTTTGGCCTTCTCCGGGTTTATGGCGGCGTATTGGCACATCGTTCTTGGCGGGATGGTCCTTGCTTATAGCGCGTTTCGGCGCTGGGTTGCGACCGAAAAAGGACGCTTATGGTGGGACCGGGCCAAGCTTCGCATCCCCAAGATTGGCGATATCCTCCTGCGCGCCACCCTCGCTCGCTTTACCCGCGCCCTGAGCATGGCGCTCGGCTCCGGTGTGCCCATCACCCAAGCCTTGGTGGGGGTGGCGCGCGCCAGTGACAACATGTACCTTGCCGCCAAGGTGTTGGACATGCGCATGGGGATCGAGCGCGGTGACACACTGTTGCGCACCGCGGCGCAGACCGGCATGTTCACCCCCGTCGTCTTGCAGATGCTTGCCGTGGGAGAGGAGACAGGCCAAGTCGATAGCATGATGCTTGAAGTGGCCGACTTCTATGACCGTGAGGTGGAGTACGACATCGCCAACCTCTCCGCCATTATCGAGCCGATCCTGACGGTCGTCGTCGGCATCATGGTCCTCATCCTTGCCCTGGGTGTGTTCCTGCCCATGTGGGAGTTGACCAGCATCGCGCGGCGGGGTTGAAAAAAGAGTTTGCTTTATCTGGCAAGGAGGTCTATAAGAGACAAAAAGCAGTTTTTGTTTCGCAAAAAAGGGTTGTGCGATGAACAAAGCGGCTCGAGGCTTTACTTTGATCGAACTGATCGTGGTGATCGTCATCCTGGGGATCTTGGCGGCCATCGCCTTGCCAAGGTTCCTGAACGTGGATCGGGATGCACGCATTGCTCAGCTTCATGCCCTTGAGGGTTCCATGAAGGCCGCCGCTGCCATGGTCTATGGCAAGGCTAAAGTGGCTAATCCGGCGGTCGATATGAATGCCGCCGACCAGACCCTAACGGTCAATGCCGATGGTATTACCACGGTGCAGATCGATTACGGTTACCCTGATGATGTGGCTGCGGGTATCGACCAGGTCTTGGACTTCAATACCAACGATTGGACGGTGAGCGCTGCGGCAGGCACGCGTCAGTTCCAGTGGAAGAACTACGCCAACTGCTATGTCCGCTATGACGCACCCGCTGCGGCAGGCGGGCGGCCAACCATCACGGTTGTGGATACGGGTTGTTGACCTAACCTAAAAACATGAAACAAGGAGGGATGCGAGATGGAACGACAACAACAAGGCTTCACTCTGATCGAGCTGATCATTGTGATCGTTATTTTGGGTATTCTGGCGGCCATCGCCTTACCCAAGTTCGTTGGGATGCAGCGCGATGCACGCATTTCCCAGCTCCATGCCATGGAAGGGTCTATGAAGGCGGCTGCGGGCTTGGTGCGGGGCAAGGCCGAGTTCAACGGGGTCGATCTTACGAAAACTGGTCAAACGGTCAATGTCAACTCCGATGGCATTACCACGGTCACTGCGGATTACGGTTATCCAGCGGCGGGAACCACGGGCATCCAAGCCGTGGTTGATTATGCGCCGTTCAATTCCACAACGGGTGCTGGTGACTGGACAGTGACCACAACGGATACGGCAACAACCTTCCAGTGGAAGAATTTCAGTAGCTGCAATGTTGTCTACACTGCATCGACAGGTACCAATGCCCGTCCCACCATCACGGTGACGGACACGGGGTGTTGATTAACAGGATGTTGAAAAGGGGGGTTCGTGCACTTTTTCAACGCGCGACGTGCTCCGCAGATCGATCACTTAGGGAAACGCTGAATCATTCAGCATTTCCCGTTTGGGGCA
>JBMFOY010000061.1:0-11165 GCA_049969375.1 Halothiobacillaceae bacterium
TGGGGCATCCTGCCCCAAACGGGAAACGCTGAATGATTCAGCGTTTCCCTAACAAGCCGTTGAAAAAGCCTTCTGTTAGGTTGTAGGAGCCCCGCCCTCGGGCCGACGGCCCGTTTGAGGCCGCCTTTATCGCGGCGGGGCGCCGCTCTTACTTGGCGTTTAGCAGGCCGTTAAAAGGTTTTTTCAACGATGCGGGCGAAACCAGGCCACCAGCTTCAAAGCGGCCTTGAACAACCGTTGAAGTGCTTTTCGCCCGCTTCAATGCTTGCAGCTTCGAACAAACACCCGTGTAAGCGGGCGAGTTACTTTTCTTGCTCGTGCAAGAAAAGTAACCAAAAGAACACGCCCCCGCGGGGCCGGCCCTTCGGGCAAACCCTGGTCAAGGTCGCTCCGACCGGGTCGTCCCGACGCGACGTCCTGTCGCGGCGGGACTGAAAAGGCCCTCCATGGCCTTTTCACCCGGTCTCCACGACCTCGCTCAGGGCGGCCCCGAGGGGGAAGTCGTCCCTTCGTTCCACGCTGGGGTGTCCAGAAAACCTTGGTTTTGTTACCAGGCTGTTGAAAGGTTTTTTCAACGGCCTGGTAAGGTGAGCCTAGCAGGCCTGCGCGCCCCCGCCTGCGGCGCGTTCCAGCATTTCCTGCGCCAGGCCGCGCGTCTGGGGGGTGATCTCCACCCCGCCCATCATGCGGGCCAGCTCCTCGATGCGTGCCTCGCGGTCGAGCGGGATCAGCTGCGTGCGGGTGCTGTCCGCGCTCTGCTCCTTGCGCACGTGCAGGTGGTGGCTGCCCTGCGCCGCGACCTGCGGCAGGTGGGTGACGCACAACACCTGGCGCTGGCGGCCAAGGCTCGCGAGCAGCCGGCCGACCACCTCGGCGACGCTGCCGCCGATGCCGGTGTCGACCTCGTCGAACACCAGCGTGGCGACCTGGCCGTGCACGGCGGTGGCCACGCGCAAAGCGAGGCTGATGCGCGACAGCTCGCCGCCGGAGGCGACCTTGCCGAGCGCCTGGAGCGGTTGGCCGGGGTTGGTGCTGACCAGCATCTCCACCGTGTCCAGGCCGTGCGCGGTGAAGCCCTTGTCCTCGCGCGGGGTGACCTGGATGGCGAAGCGGGCGTGCGGCATGCCGAGCCCGCGGATGGACTCCGTCACCTGGGCGGCGAGCCGGGCGGCTGTCTCGGTGCGTGCGTGGGAGAGGGCGAGGGCGGCCTCGCGGTAGACGGCTTCTTGGGTCAGGAGGCGGTCCTCGAGTGCTTCCAGCGATTCTCCCTCGCCTTCGAGCCCGGCCAATTCTTCGGCCAGCTGGCGGGCGAGTTGCGGCAGTTCCTCCGGGCGCACGCGGTATTTGCGCGCGGCATCATGCAGGGCGGTCAGGCGGGCCTCGACCTCTGCCAGGCGCTCGGGGTCGAGTTCGAGGCTGCGGGCGTAGTCACGCAGCTGGTCCACCCCCTCGTGGAGCAGGATCTCGGCCTGGCGTAGCAGTTCCAGGGCCGGTTCCAGCCCTGCATCGGTGCGCCGTCCCTGTTCTAGGAGGGCGTTGATGTGGGTCAGGCCGCCGTGGAGGGTCTCGCCCTCGCCCTCGTACAGCGCCTCGAGGGCATGCTGGCACAGTTCGATCAGGCGCCCGGCGTGGGTCAGCCGGCGGTGCTCGGCCTCGATCCGTTCCCATTCGTCGGGTTCCAGGTGCAGGGCTGTAAGCTCTTCGACCTGGTAGCGCAACAGCTCGATACGCTGGCTACGGCTATCGTCGGCCTGGCGCAGGGCCTTAAGTCTCTCGGCGGTGGCTCGCCACTCGGCAAAAGCCTGGTCGACCCGGACGAGCAGGGCCTCGTGCCCGCCGAAGCCGTCCAGTAGCTCGCGCTGGGCGCCGGGTTTGAGCAGGTTCTGGTGTTCGTGCTGGCCATGGATGTCGACCAAAAGCCCGCCCAATTCGCGCAGGGTGGAGAGGTTGACCGCGCGGCCGTTGACGTAGGCGCGGCTGGCACCTTCACGCGCAATCACGCGGCGCAGGAGGCACTCGCCTGATTCATCGTCAAGCGCCTGCTCGCTCAGCCAGCGCCGGGCCTCCGGGCTGTCGTCGAGTGAAAACAGGGCCTCGAGTTCGGCGCGTTCGGCCCCCGGGCGAATGGCCTCGCTGCCCGCGCGCTCGCCCAGCAAAAGGCCCAGGGCGTCGACCAGGATGGACTTGCCGGCGCCGGTCTCACCGGTCATCACGGTCAGGCCGGCCGTAAGTTCGAGTTGCACTTCGTCGATGATGGCGAATTGGCGGACGTGGATGTGGCGCAGCATGGTTGTTCTCTTACGGATGCCCGCCCCAGTGCAGTTTGGCACGCAGGATGTGGAAATAGTCGTAGTCCGCCGGGTGGATCAGGCGTGCGGTGTGGGCCGCGCGGCGGATGTTGAGTCGGTCCTCCGGCTCCATGTCGATCATGGTCTGGCCGTCGAAGCTCACCAGGCTGTTGGCGCGCGAGTGGCGCGTGGCCCGAATCTCGACGCAGGAACTCGCGGGCACGACGATCGGCCGGTTACTCAGGGTGTGCGGGCAGATGGGGGCCAGCACGATGGCCTCAAGCCCTGGGGTGAGGATCGGACCGCCGGCGGAGAGGGCATAGGCGGTCGAGCCACTCGGCGTGCTGACGACCATGCCGTCCGAGCGCTGGGTGAATAGGTAGCGGCCGTCGATGTGGGTCTCGAACTCGATCATGCGCACCGCGTCGCGTACCTTGTAGACCAGGTCGTTGAATACGACCCCCTCATGCACCACCGTTTCGCCGCGCAGCACCCGGCCGCATAGCAGGAAACGCTCCTCGGCGACGTACTCCCCCGCCAGGATGCGGTCGAGGCGGCTGCTAAGCTCGTCCGGGGAAATGTCGACGAGGAAGCCAAGCCGACCAAGATTGATGCCGAGCACCGGCTTGCCATGCGGGGCGAGGCAGTGGGCCGCGTTGATGAGGGTGCCGTCGCCGCCGACGGCGATCACCAGGTCGCTTCGTTGGCCGATTTCGTCGCGGGTGGCGCGCGAGTAGTCGCGCAGGCCCGGAAGGTCAGGCAAGGTGGCCTGGTCGAGCAGGATGCTGAGGCCGCGCGCATGCAGATGCTCGATCAGCATTTCCAGGGTGCCGGACAGGCGCTCATCCGAAGGTTTGGCGAGGATGCCGACGGTGCGGAAGGCGAGACTCATGCGGGCCCTGGTGTTGCGTATGTCGGATAACGATAGCAAACCCGGGGCGAGGGTAAAAACGCCGAAGAAACGACGAGGAAACGGCACCCGAATCTGCGCCCGACTATTCGCCGGAAAAGAAAAAACCCGCTGGATGCGGGTTTTTCAAGATGGTGGCTATGGGTGGACTCGAACCACCGACACCGGCATTATGAGTGCCGTGCTCTAACCGCCTGAGCTACATAGCCTCAAAATCGAGGCGCATATTATCGATCCAATGTGCGCCGATCGTCAATAGTCTGGATTAGACATTAAACAGGAAGTTCATCACATCGCCGTCTTGGACGATATAGTCCTTGCCTTCGGCGCGCATCTTGCCGGCCTCTTTGGCGCCCTGTTCACCCTTGTACTGGATGAAGTCGTCATAGGCGATGGTCTGGGCACGGATGAAGCCCCGCTCGAAGTCGGTATGGATGACGCCGGCGGCCTGCGGGGCGGTGGCGCCCTTCTTGATGGTCCAGGCGCGCACCTCCTTCACCCCGGCGGTGAAGTAGGTCTGCAGGCCCAGCAGGTCGTAGCCGGCACGGATCACACGATTGAGGCCGGGTTCGCTCAGGCCCATGCTGGCAAGGAACTCACCTTTGTCGGCATCATCCAGCTCGGCGATCTCGGCCTCGATCACGGCGCAGACCGGCACCACGACCGCACCCTCGGCCTTGGCATGTTCGCGCACGGCATCGAGCAGGGGGTTGTTCTCGAACCCGTCCTCGTTGACGTTGGCGATGTACATGATCGGCTTGATGGTCAGAAGATGCAGGTCGCGGATGGCCTTCTTCTCGTCCTCGGTAAGGCTCAGGCTGCGCGCGCTGTGGCCGGCGTCGAGGTGGGCGTACAGGCGTTCGAGGACCGCCTTCCTCGCCAGTGCGTCCTTGTTGCCGGATTTGGCGGCCTTGGCCGCGCGGTCGAGGTTGCGGGCGACGGTGTCGAGGTCGGCGAGGATCAGTTCGGTGTTGATGACGTCGATGTCGTCCAGCGGGTCCACGCGCCCGGCGACGTGGATCACGTCATCGTTCTCGAAGCAGCGCACGACCTGGGCGATGGCGTCGGTTTCACGGATGTTGGCAAGGAACTGGTTGCCGAGGCCCTCACCCTTGGAGGCGCCCTTCACCAGTCCTGCAATGTCCACGAACTCCATGGTAGTCGGCACCACGCGTTCAGGCTTGACGATCTCGGCCAGCTTGTCCAGCCGGGGATCCGGCATGGGCACAACGCCCACGTTCGGCTCGATGGTGCAGAACGGATAGTTGGCTGCCTGGATGTTGGCGCGGGTGAGTGCATTGAACAGGGTGGACTTGCCGACATTGGGCAGTCCGACGATGCCGCATTTGAAACCCATAGTGGTGCCTTAACGTAGAGCGTGCAGGTGGTTCATGACCGCAGTCGCATCGCCGCGGAGCAGGGCGGGGATGTGGCAGTGTGCCTCGTCGATGACGAAGTCGATCTTCTCGCGCTCGAGCTTGGACGGGGCGTGCAGCACGTAGTCCGCCACCTGATCCTTGCTGCCGGGGTGGCCGACGCCGATGCGCAGCCGCCAGTAGTTCGGCGTGCCGAGGTGGGCGTGGATGTCACGCAGGCCGTTGTGACCGCCATGCCCACCGGCGTACTTCAGCTTGATCTGGCCGGCGGGCAGGTCGATCTCGTCGTGCGCGACCAGGATCTGCTCGGGGGCGATCTTGTAGAAGCGGGCGAGGGCAGCGACGGACTGGCCGCTGCGGTTCATGAAGGTGGTGGGCTCAAGCAGCCAGAGCTCACGCCCTTCGAGCGTGGTGCGGGCTGCCTGCCCGAGAAAACGGGGTTCGGGACGGAGGGTGGCGCCTGCCTGGCGGGCGATCTCGTCCACGAACCAGAAGCCCGCGTTGTGGCGGGTGTCCGCATAGCGCGAGCCGGGGTTGCCGAGACCGACGATCAGCCGGATGTCGGGTTGGGGCGCGGCTGCTGCGGACATGGGTGGCTGATCAGGCCTCGCCTTCGGCGGCGCTGCCCTTCGGCATGTGGATGGCAACGATGCCCAGGTTGTTGCCGTGGGCGGCCAGTTCGAACGCGGTCACGCCAGCCGGCAGGGCGATGTCGGCCAGGTGCACGATCTGCTCGACGTCCACGTCGGCCAGGTCGACCTCGATGAACTCTGGCAGGTTGGTCGGCAGGCAGGTGATCTCGATCTCGGTCGCCAGGTGGTTGACCACACCGCCCTTCTTCACGCCCACCGAGGTGGCTTCGTTGATAAAGTGCAGCGGCACCTTGACGTGCAGCAGGTCGTTCGCGCCCACGCGCTGGAAGTCGACGTGCATGACCAGCGGCTTGTAGGGGTGGCGCTGCAGGTCACGCAGGATGGCCTTCTCGATCTTGCCGTCGATCTCGATGTCGAGGATGTGCGAGTAGAAGCCCTCGTTCTCCAGGCTGTGCCAGATGTCCTTGTGGGCGATGGTCAGGGCGACGGGCTCGGCATTGCCGCCGTACAGCACGGCCGGGACGTTGCCTTCGCGACGCAGGCGGCGGCTCGCACCTTTCCCCAGATCGTCACGACGGGTGGCCTTCACAGTGAAGGATACGCTCATGGTGTTACTCCAAGTCTTACAAGCAAAAACCCGCCTTACGGCGGGATGGTCCGCCGGGCCGCGACCAGCCCGGGGTTTGCCGCCCCTCAAACGGGGCGGCGAAAGCGTCAGTCGAGGTAGAGCGAGCTGACCGATTCGTCGGTATGGATGCGGCGGATGGTCTCCGCCAGCATCCCGGCCACGGACAGCACGCGGATGCGCTCGCAGGCCTGGGCCTCGGGGCGCAGGGGGATGGTGTCGGTCACCACCAGCTCGTCCAGCACCGAATTCTGCAGATTCTCGATGGCCTTGCCGGACAACACCGGGTGGGTGGCGTAGGCGATGACCTTGCGCGCACCGTGTTGCTTGAGGGCCTCGGCGGCCTTGCACAGGGTGCCGGCGGTGTCGACGATGTCGTCGATGATGACGCAGGTGCGGTCCCGTACCTCGCCGATGATGTGCATCACCTGGGCGACGTTCGCCTTCGGGCGGCGCTTGTCGATGATGGCGAGGTCCACGTCGTTCAGGCGCTTGGCCAGGGCGCGGGCACGCACCACCCCGCCCACATCCGGGGAGACTACGGTTAGATTCTCGTGGTTCTGCCGCCAGATGTCGCCGAGCAGGATCGGCGAGGCGTAGACGTTGTCCACCGGGATGTCAAAGAAGCCCTGCACCTGCTCGGCGTGAAGGTCGATGGTCAACAGGCGGTCGAAGCCCACGCTCTGCAGCATGTTGGCGACCACCTTGGCGGTGATGGGCACGCGGGCGGAGCGGACGCGGCGATCTTGGCGGGAGTAGCCGTAGTACGGCACGACGGCGGTGATGCGACCGGCGGAGGCTCGGCGCAGGGCGTCGGCCATCACCATCAGTTCCATCAGGTTGTCGTTGGTCGGCGCGGAGGTCGGCTGGATGACGAACACGTCACGGCCGCGCACGTTCTCGAGAATCTCGACAAAAGTCTCACCATCGCTGAAGCGGGTGACGGTGGCCTGGCCAAGCTTAAGGTCAAGGTTCTCAACCACACGCTGGGCAAGCGCGGGGTTAGCATTCCCCGTGAAGACCATCAGCATAGGATGCATCACGTTCGAGAGGATTCTTGAGAAGGAATGTGGCTGGGCCGCTAGGGATCGAACCTAGGAATGCCGGAATCAAAATCCGGTGCCTTACCGCTTGGCGACGGCCCAGGAGAGGCTGTTCATTATATGGATCGATGCGCGTTGCGCAAGCCCTTTCGTTGAAATTGGGGAGGCGCTGCCTTCCTCAGCTTCGGCGCGCGCGCCGAGGGCGCGGGGCACGATCTCAGTTCCGTCGGGAAGCTGTCGTTCACCATCCAGAACGCGCTGAATCATAAAAGAAATTCGCCGCGGATCAAGCCCGGCTCGTCAGGGCGATGTGCAGGGGGGATCGATTCACGCCCCGGGCCGTGAAGTTCGGCCATCCTGCGGGCAGGCTGCGCCGGGCCCGTTCTGCGGTTGCGTGGTCTTCGCAGGCGCAGAACACACAGGCGCCGGTGCCGGTTAGATGCGGCTCGCCGAAGGGGCGCAGCATGTCCAGGGCCGTGGCGATGATGGGATGACGTTGCACCACGAGGGGTTCGAAGGCGTTGCGGTGTTCGCCGCTCCAGAAGTTGTGCGGGGTGATGCGCGGCATGTCGCGCGGAAGTTTCGGGTCGGCGAACAGTTCGGCGGTGCTGACGTGCACTGGCGGGCAAGCCACGATGTACCAGCGCTCGGGCAGGTCGAGCGGGGTGAGCTGCTCGCCCACGCCTTCGGCCCAGGCGCTGCGGCCGCGCACGAAGACGGGTACGTCGGCGCCGAGCTGGCGGCCGAGTTCGGCCAGTCGGTCCTCGGTCAGGCCGGTGCCCCACAGGTGGTTGAGAACCACGAGCGTGGTGGCGGCGTCCGAGCTGCCGCCGCCCAAGCCGCCACCGAGCGGCAGGCGCTTGTCCAGGCGGATGTCGGCCCCGAGCGCGGTGCCGCTGGTCTGTTGCAGGAGGCGCGCGGCGCGCACGGCCAGGCCGTTGTCCTCGGGGACTCCAGGCGGCGGGTCAAGCTTGCGGATCAGACCGTCGGGGCGGATGTCGAAGGCCAGCCGGTCGCCGTGGTCCAGCAGCTGGAACACGGTCTGCAGCTCGTGGTAACCGTCCGCTCGGCGATCCACGATGCGCAGCATCAGGTTGAGTTTGGCCGGGGCCGGCCACCACTGGGCGGTCACAGGTGCCACCGGTCCACGACCAGGCGCAGGGTCAGGTCGGCATGGGTCAGTTCCATCCGGCTGGGCAGCGGGATGCCGTTGACGAGCGTGTAGCGTTGGTAGTCGATGCGCCAGCCATTGCTGTGCATGCGCTTGAGGCGGCCCAGTTCGTCCAAGCTGTAGGCATCGCTTTGGGAGGCCGGCAGGCCGAGCAACCAGGCGTGCATGGCGTCAAACGGCACGCTCCAGCCGAGGGTCTCGCGCAGCATGGCTTCGCTGTTGCTGCCCTGGTAGACCGTGCCATCGTGATCGATCAGCACCACGCCCTGGGCGTTCTGGGTCAGCTGCATGGCATGCTGGCCCAGCGGGGTGTGGATGTTCAGCAGCTGCTGGCCGGGCTCGCGCTGCCAGTCGAAGGCGACCTGCCCGCCCGTGCCTTGGGCGAGGATGGCGGCGCGCCCCTCGGCCCGCCAGCGTTCGACCTGCTTGAGCAGGGCCTGGTGGGCCTGCCACAGGCTGATGCGCTGCGGATCGGTCGTTGGCTCGAGCAGAGGGGCGGTGGCGCAGCCCGCGAGCAAGAGTAGCCCGCCGAGCAGGAGAAGGCGCAAGGTCATGGTTGCTGCAGGCGGTGTTGCAGGTTCAGCAGTTCGCGCCGACCCGGGTCGCGGGCCAGGGCGTCTTGAATCAGCTGGAGGGCCTCGTCCCGGCGGTCCTGGGCCGCCAGAATCTCGGCCAGGTGCGCGGCGATCTCGCCGTCGGGGTCGCGGGCGTAGGCCCGGCGCAGGTAACCCTCGGCCTCGGCGAGCTTGCCCTGACGGAATAGCACCCAGCCCATGCTATCGAGGATAGCGGGGCTGTCGGGGTTGAGCTTGAGGGCTTTCTCGATCAGCGTGAAGGCCTCGTCCAAGCGGATATTGCGTTGCGCGAGGGTGTAGCCGAGGGCGTTAAGGGCCTCCGCATGGTCGGGGTCCTGGGCGAGGATGGCGCGCAGGTTGGCCTCGGCCTCCTCAAAACGGTCGAGTTGGTCCGCGAGCAGGGCGCGGGTGTAGAGCAGGTCGGGTTCGCCGGGGTGGATGCGCAGGGCCTCGTCGAGCACGCCCAGGGCGGCCACCGGCTGGCCAGATTGTTTCACCAGGTCGGCTTCCGCGAGGAACAGGCGCACCTGCTCCTCCGTGGCGTCGGTCTGGGTGCGCGCCTTGGCAAGGTGGGTGCGCGCCTGATCCAGGCGGCCCTGGCGGGCATCAATCGTGGCGATGCGGATGAGCGCGTCCATGCGCACCTCGCCCTGCCGCGCGCGGCCGTACCAGTCGCGCGCAGCCTTCTCGTCACCGCGCTGTTCGAACAGGCGGCCAAGGTAATAGGCGGCCACGTCGGCCCGCTCGGGCACCTTGTGCAGGGACCGCAGCTCGCGTTCCGCAGTGCTCAGGTCGTTGGCATCCAGCGCCAGCAGGGCGACGGTGAACCGCAGGTTGGTATCGTTGGGATTCTTGCGCAGCAACGCCTGGAACAGCGGGCGGGCCTCGTCGTAACGGCGGGCCTCGATCAGGGCACGGGCATAGTTCAGGCGCAGGGACTGGTCTTCCGGGAAGCGCTCGACTGCGGCACGGACCTCGCTCAGTCCTTGGTCGATCTGGCCTGCGCCAAAATGGGTGCCGGCCAGCAGGAGGTAGGCGTCCTTGCGTGCCGGCTGCAGGCGGATGACCTTGCGCAGCGCGGCCTGGGCAGTGTCGAACTGCTTGAAGTGCATGGCGAGCTGGGCCAGCGCGATCCAGCCCTCCGCATCTTCGGCATGGCGCTGGGCCACGCCGTGCATCAGGGTCAGGCCCGGCAGTCCTTCGGCGGTCAGGATGGAAGCGATGCGGCGATAGGCCTCGACTCGGTCTGCGCCTGCCGATAGGTGCCGGTCAATCACGTCCAGAGCCTGGTCGTCGTGCTTGGCGCGGATGTGCACTAGGGCCTCGGCTTCCCAGCGCTCCGGATGCGTCGGCTCCAGCGTGGTCCAGAGCGCGAGTGCCTGCTCGGCGGTCACGCTGTCGCGGGCGAACAGGGCGATACGGGTGGCACGTTCGGCCACGCGTGGGTCGCGGCTGAGCTTGGCGGATTCCAGGTAGAGCCTGCCGGCATCGGCCACCCGACCGCGGCGGCCGGCAAGTTCGCCCAGCATCAGAAAGTAGAGGGACTCCCCGCGCACATCTTCCGCTGTCGCTGCGCGTTGTGCGACCGCCGTCTCGCCATTCGCACGCGGCTCGGGTGCGGGCGTAACCGACGCACAGGCAGCGGTCAGCAGCGGCAGCAGGAATACAAGGCGTCTGGTCATGCGTGATCCTCGTGAGTTAATGCTCATTCTATCAGGCGGACGGGGGGCTGACAGGCTAGACGGCCGTGCAGAAGGAAGCTCCGGGTTTGACGGGTATCAGTCCTCAAGGTTCGCGGCAGGTGCAGGGAGCTGGCCGGCAGGCGCGTCTGGCTGGCTGGCTGGCTTGTCATTGCCGGGGGGATGGCCGAAAATCCCCATCCCCTATCAGGCTTCAACCCCCGCGGTTCCCTATCCCCTTCATGTCCATCATCGCCCTCGGCCTCAACCATCGCACCGCGCCCATCGAAGTGCGCGAGCGCGTGGCCTTCGCGCCGGAGCGGCTCAAGGATGCCCTGCGCGAGATGCTGAGCCTGCCGCAGGTGCGCGAGGGGGCGATCGTCTCCACCTGCAACCGCACCGAGGTCTACGCCGCGGTGGCCAGAGAGGGCCAGGAGGAACTGCTGCGTTGGTTCCCGAGTGCGCACGGCCTAAGCGTGGAGGAGGTGCGTCCTTATCTCTACCTGCACGAGGAAGCCGAGGCTATCCGCCACCTGCTGCGTGTTTCTTGCGGGCTGGACTCGCTGGTGCTCGGCGAGCCCCAGATCCTTGGTCAGATCAAGACTGCTTATGCCCGGGCGGGCGAGGCGCAGGCCGTGGGGCCGGTGCTCAACCGCATGTTTCAGCACGCCTTCGCGGTGGCCAAGCAGGTGCGCACCGACACCGCCATCGGTGTGAGTCCCATTTCGGTGGCCTTCGCCGCGGTCAGCCTTGCGCGCCAGATCTTTGGTGACTTCGGCAGCAAGACCGCGCTCTTGATCGGTGCGGGGGAGACCATCGAGCTCGCCGCCCGTCACCTGCATGGCAACGGCATCGGCCGCATGATCGTCGCCAACCGCACCTTCGAGCGCGCCCACGCCCTGGCT
>JBMFOY010000062.1:0-11091 GCA_049969375.1 Halothiobacillaceae bacterium
AGGGTATGCCTTCCTAAAAAGCCGCCCGGAGCCTGAGGAGGGTGATCCGTCTTTGCGCTTACCTCGTTTGGTCGCGCGCCGCCCCTTGTCTTTTCCAGTGAGCCTGCTGCTGGCCTTGCTGCGCAAGAAGCTGGCCGAATTCGATGCCAGCGGCGGCGACACGCGTCTGGTGTTATCGCGTGATGAGATCGTCGAACTGGTCCGAGTCTTTCTGCCGGACGGGCCCAACGAAGCCAAACTGATCGACCAGATCGAAACCACCATCAACAAGGTTGTCGAACTGGGCTTTCTGCACAAGCTCAAGCCTGCGAGTGGTGGCCTGGCGGGGCAAGCCCATTTCGAGGTTCGGCGCATCCTGAAGGCCTTTGTCGATGCGCAGTGGCTGACCGAGTTCGATGCCCGCTTGGCAGCCTACCAGTCCGCCCTGTCCGGCGTGGCATCAAGCAAGGAGGTGCGCGATGAATGAGGCGCAGTCTCTGGGGCTGGATTTCGTGGCGGACGATGCGTTGTCGGGCTTTCGTCTCATGCGGCTTTCGGTTTTCAACTGGGGCACGTTCGATGGCCGGGTTTGGACGCTGCAACTGGACGGCAAAAACGGACTGCTCACCGGCGACATCGGTTCCGGCAAATCCACGCTGGTGGATGCCATTACCACGCTGCTGGTGCCATCCCATCGCATTGCCTACAACAAGGCCGCCGGGGCGGACAGCAAGGAACGGAGTTTGCGTTCCTACGTGCTGGGGTACTACAAGTCCGAACGCAATGAGGTCACGGGTGTGGCCAAACCCATCTCCCTGCGTGATAACAACAGCTATTCCGTGATCCTGGGCGTGTTTCACAACGCAGGTTATGACCAGACGGTGAGCCTGGCACAGGTATTCTGGACGAAGGAGGCGCAAGGGCAGCCCGCCCGGTTCTTCCTCGGGGCTGAGCGCAGCCTGTCGATTGCCGAAGATTTCGCCAACTTCGGCACCGACATCGCCGTCCTACGCAAGCGGCTGCGCGGAGCCGGTGCTGAAGTCTTTGACAGCTTTCCGCCCTATGCGGCGTGGTTCAAGCGCCGCTTCGGCATCGAGAATGATCAGGCGCTGGAGCTGTTCCACCAGACGGTGTCGATGAAGTCGGTGGGCAATCTGACCGACTTCGTGCGCAACCATATGCTGGAGCCGTTCGATGTGGCATCGAGCATCCAAGCACTGATTGGACACTTCGACGATCTCAACCGCGCCCATCAGGCCGTGCTCAAAGCCCAGCAACAGGTGGAGCTGCTAACGCCGTTGGTGGCCGACTGCAAGCGGCATAGCGAATTGATGAACGAGGTAAACCACCTGCGGCAATGCCGCGATGGCCTGCGTGCGCACTTTGCCAGCCTCAAATTGGGATTGCTGGACAAACGCCTTGGCCTGCTTGAGGACGAGTGGAACAAAATCGATGGGCAGGTTCGACGCCTGGAGAGTACGCGCGAGGAACAGATTCGGCAGGTCGATGAGCTGAAACAGGCCATCAATGACAATGGCGGCGACCGTCTGGAGCGGCTTGCCGCCGAGATCCGCAAGAAAGAGCAACTGCGCGATGTCCGCAAGGCCAAAGATGGGCGTTACCGTGAACTGGTGGCCGTCTTGGGTGAATCCGTGCCACGCGATGAAGTCGCCTTCGCCGCGCAGCGAGCGCAATTCAAGGCATGGCGGGAGGATGTCCAAAACCGCGATGCCGACCTCCAGAACACGCTGACCGAGCATGGCGTGAGCTTGCGCCAGGGAAAGCTCGAGCACGAACGATTGACGGCGGAAATCGATAGTCTCAAACGCCGGCGCAGCAACATCGATGACCAGCAAATTCAGATACGCGCCGCCCTGTGCGCCGCGCTGGACCTGAATGTGGATGACCTGCCTTTCGCAGGCGAGTTGATCCAAGTACGCGAGGATGAGCGCGACTGGGAAGGCGCAGCAGAAAGGTTACTGCGCGGCTTTGGCCTGGCCCTGCTGGTGCCGGATACCCACTACAAGACCGTGGCCGAGTGGGTGGACAGTCACCATCTGCGCGGGCGACTGGTCTATTTCCACGTTCGCCCCCGCAAAACATCCGATGTGCCGGAACTGCACCCTGACTCATTGGTGAGGAAACTCGCCATCAAGCCTGATTCACCCTACTACGGCTGGCTGGAACGCGAGCTCGCCCATCGTTTCGACGTGGCCTGTTGCGCCACGCAGGAGCAGTTCCGCCGCGAAACGCGAGCCATCACCCGCGCAGGCCAAATCAAAGACCCGAGTGGCCGACACGAGAAGGACGACCGGCACGCTATCTCCGACCGCAGCCGCTACGTGCTCGGCTGGAACAACAGCGCCAAGATTGCCGCGCTGGAAGCCAAACGCCGCCAGCTCGAAAGCCATCTTAGCGAGGTGGGCAGCCAGATTGGCAAGATCGACAGCGAGCGCAAGGAACTGCAATCCAGACTGGATGCACTGACCCGCCTGGAGGAGTTCACGAGCTTCGAAGAAATCGATTGGGCCAGCGTGGCGACGGATATCGCGGCACTTGAAGATGAGCGACTGAGGCTTACGCAGGCATCGGATGTCCTCAAACAACTGAATGAACGCCTGCGGGAACTCCAGCAGGCGCTCAAGGACACCGAAGAAGCGTTGCAATCCATGCGCGACCGACGCGCTAAGCTGGAGCAGCGTCGCGCGGATGCTCAAGAACTGCGCCAGCAGACGGCTTTGCTGGCCCAGGATGCTTCTTTTGATACGACACTATCGACCAGCTTGGAGGCCATGCGGGCCGAGGCGCTGGGCGAGCACCAGCTGACCGTGGAATCCTGCGACAACCGTGAGCAGGATGTGCGCACCTGGCTGCAAGCGCGGATCGATGCCGAGGACCGGAAGCTCAAACACCTAGCCGAAAAGATCATCAAGGCGATGGCATCATTCAAGGAAACCTTCAAACTCGAGACGGCCGAGATGGATGCCAGCCTGGAAGCCGCCTTCGAGTTTGAAAACCTGCTAACGCAGCTCCATCGCGATGATCTGCCTCGTTTCGTGGCACGCTTCAAAGAATTGCTCAACGTCAACACCATCAACGAGATTGCCAACTTCAATGCCCGTCTGGCACGCCAGCGCGAGACGATCAAGGAACGCATCGCCCGCATCAACAAATCGCTCTCGGAAATCGACTACAACCCAGGACGCTACATCGTGCTGGAATTGCAGCCCAACCCTGATGCCGATATCCGCGCGTTCCAGCAGGATTTGCGCGCCTGCACCGAGGGAGCGTTAACCGGCTCAGACGACGCCCAGTATTCCGAAGCCAAATTCCTCCAGGTCAAGGCGATCATCGACCGGTTCCGTGGCCGGGATGGCCTATCGGAACAGGATCGGCGCTGGACCGCGAAGGTCACGGACGTGCGCAACTGGTTCCTGTTCGCAGCCAGCGAGCGCTGGCGCGAGGACAACACGGAATACGAGCACTACTCCGATTCAGGCGGCAAATCGGGCGGCCAGAAGGAGAAACTAGCCTACACCATCCTCGCCGCCAGCTTGGCCTATCAGTTCGGTTTGGAATGGGGTGCGGTGCGCTCGCGCTCCTTCCGCTTCGTGGTCATCGACGAGGCGTTTGGGCGCGGCTCGGACGAGTCGGCGCGATACGGTTTGAAGCTGTTTCGGCAACTCAACCTGCAATTGCTGATCGTTACACCGCTGCAAAAGATCCACATCATCGAACCCTTTGTGTCCAACGTGGGATTTGTGTACAACGAGGGCGGCAAGGCCTCCAAATTGCGTAACCTGTCCATTGAGGAATACCGGGCGCAAAAGGCCAGGGATACTGCGACCACAGCAGCCGTGGCCCCGCAGTCCGCGTAAGGAGACTCCACAGTGACGTGGACAACCCCAAAGGCATTGAAAGCACAGCTGGCACGGCTATGGGAACGAGGGGAGCTGTTGCGGGATACCGTGACGGGCAACACCCGTTTCCCATTGCGCTTGCCCATCAAAGGCCCCACGTCAGCAGACATCACCGAGCGGTTTGACGCCGTACGCACCTGGGCTGCGGAATGGGCTCACACCCGTCCCTTGCGTTTGGAGTGGCAAACGATTCGCCACCGGGTGCAGGGATGGCAGGAGCTCCCATCAAGCGTCTGGATCGACTCGATGGATGATGCACTGGGCTGGCTCGGCAAGCGCCGCGAGTGGGATCGGTTTTCAAGCCTGGTTGAGATGACCCGGCAGCACAATCCCTCCTTGATGCCTTGGCTGGAAAAGAAACCATTGCAAGCCCTCGAACTGGCGGGCGAATGGGCGCGTTTGCTGGCCGTGGTGGATTGGGTCAGAAAACATCCACGACCGGCGGTCTACCTGCGCCAAGTGGACTTACCTGGCGTACACAGCAAGTTCATCGAGACACATCGTGCTGTACTTGCCGAACTGCTCGACTTGGCCTTGCCCGCGGATGGCGTGGACACGACCAAGACCGGCGTTGCGCAATTTGCCGCTCGGTATGGCTTTCTAGACAAACCCACGAGGATTCGCTTTCGAGTCCTCGACCCCGGGATTTGTGCCCTGGGCGGCACGTCCTGCCCGGACATCACGCTGGACGCGAGCAATTTCAGCCACATGGCTATCGATGTGCGGCGGGTATTCATCACCGAGAATGAAACCAACTTCCTGGCCTTGCCGAACGTGCCAGGAGCGATCGCGATCTTTGGCGCAGGATACGGTTGGAGCGCACTTGCCCAGGCTCGATGGCTGGAGCGGTGTGCCATTTATTACTGGGGCGATATCGATACCCATGGCTTTGCCATCCTTGATCAACTGCGGAGTGACTTCAGCCATGTCCGTTCGTTCCTCATGGATCGAGCCTCGCTTGATGCCCACGCAGCCTTCTGGGGGCGAGAAGAGAGGCAACAACGGGGCGATTTGCACAGACTGACACCGGAGGAGTTGAGCCTCTACAACGACCTGCGCGATAACCGTATCCGTGAAGCGCTTCGTCTGGAGCAAGAACATCTGGGCTTTGGTTGGGTGCAAGAGCGGATCGATCAATTGCTACAACAGGACTAAATAACAGGCCGTTGAAAAACGCTTTTCAACGGCCTGGTACATCGGCCGTCGACCACGGAACTCAACCGCAGATGAAGGCCGCTCTCCGTCGATAGGGCACGCACCACGACCGCTGGGGATGCCTTGCCGGGCGATGACCTATCCTTGGGGTAGGCCGGAAACAGAAGAGCGAAGAGGATGCCGATGACTCAGGAAACCAGCGATCGCCCCCCGAAGGGCACCGCCTGGCACGCCGAGGCTACTTCAGCTGCGCTGAAGTGGTTGGAGAGTAATGATTCCTCGGGCCTGAGCAGCGATGAGGCGCGCACGCGGCTCGAACGGTACGGCCCCAACCGCCTGCCCCCACCGCGCAAGCGCGGTCCCGTACTGCGTTTCTTGCTGCAGTTTCATAACCCGCTGATCTACGTGCTGCTGGCATCCGCGCTGGTCACCTCCGGCCTGGGCCACCTCATCGATGCCAGCGTGATCTTGGGCGTGGTCCTCATCAACGCGATCATTGGGTTTATCCAGGAAGGCAAGGCAGAGGCCGCGCTGGAAGCCGTGCGAGCGATGCTCGCAAGCCGGGCAACGGTGCTGCGCGATGGTGAGCGCATGGAGATCGACGCCACCGATCTGGTCCCGGGCGACATCGTCCTGCTCGAATCCGGCAGCAAGGTTCCGGCCGACCTGCGCCTGCTGAAGGTCAAGAATCTGCGCATCAACGAAGCGGCCCTGACCGGCGAGTCCGTCCCGGTCGAAAAGAACACCGACCCGGTGGATGCCTCCGCCGTTATCGGCGATCGCACCGACATGGCCTATTCCGGCACGGTGGTCACCTTCGGCCAGGCCCGAGGGCTGGTGGTCACCACCGGAAGTGCCACCGAGATCGGCCGCATCGGGACCTTGGTCGCGGATATGGAAGGCGTCGCGACCCCCCTCACCCGCCGACTCGAGCAGTTCGCGCGTCAGATCACCCTGATCATCCTCGCCATCAGCCTGGCCACTTTCCTTTATGGCCATTACATCGGCGACATCCCCGCGTTCGAGATCTTCCTTGCCGTGGTAGGACTTGCAGTGGCCGCCATCCCGGAAGGATTGCCAGCCATTGTCACCATCACGCTTGCCATCGGCACCCGCCTCATGGCGCAAGAGAAGGCCGTACTGCGCCGTCTGCCGGCGGTCGAAAGCCTCGGCTCGGTGACCGTCATCTGCACAGATAAAACAGGCACCCTAACGCGCAATGAGATGACCGCCGTCCAACTGATCATGCCTGGGCGCACGCTGGAGGTAAGGGGAGTCGGCTACGCCCCTGACGGCGATTTCCTGCACGATGGGGAGCCACTCGACCCGCAGCAGGACGAGCCCCTGATCCAATTGGCCCGCTGCGCGCTGCTGTGCAACGATGCACGTCTACGCCACGACGACAACGGCAGCTGGATCTTGGCCGGCGACCCCACCGAGGGAGCGCTGGTGACCCTCGCCATGAAGGCAGGTCTCGACCCGGCAGCGGAAACAGCCCACTACCCGCGCATCGACGAGATCCCGTTCGAATCCGAACACCGCTTCATGGCCACCTTGCACCACGACCACGAGGGACACGCCTTCGTGCTGCTCAAGGGCGCGCCAGAGCGGGTTCTCGAGCTGTGTTGCGAGGACGCCTCCGGCCAGCCGATCGACCGCCCGGCCTGGGAGGCGCGCATGCTACAGGCCGCCGAGGCGGGCCAGCGAGTGCTTGCCCTCGCCCGCTGCAACATGGCGCCCGGTACGACCGCCCTGTCGATGGAGGACATCACCCCCCGCTTCACCCTGCTGGGCCTGGTGGGGATGATCGACCCGCCCCGCCCGGAAGCGATCGAGGCGGTGGCCCAATGCAAGCGGGCCGGCATCCGCGTGGTGATGATCACCGGCGACCACGCCACCACTGCGGCGGCCATCGGCCGGGCACTGGGGCTTGAGGTTGGCACGCCGCTGACCGGCGAGATGATCGAGATCCTCGACGATGCCGACCTGCGCCAAGCGATGCGCACAACCGATGTGATCGCCCGCGCAAGCCCCGAACACAAGCTGCGGCTCGTCGCAGCCCTGCAGGCCGAGGGCGAACTGGTGGCGATGACCGGCGACGGAGTCAACGACGCCCCGGCGCTGAAGAGCGCCAACATCGGCGTGGCCATGGGCCTGCGCGGCACCGATGCGGCCAAAGAGGCCTCCGACCTGGTGCTCACCGACGACAACTTCGCCACGATCGCCCGCGCCGTGCGCGAGGGGCGCACGGTGTTCGACAACATCAAGAAGTCGCTGGTGTTCATCCTGCCGACCAACGTCGGCCAGGCGAGCGTGATCCTGCTCGCGGTTTTCGCCGGGCTCGCCCTGCCGGTCACCGCCGGCCAGATCCTGTGGGTGAACATGGTCACCGCGGTGACCCTGGCCCTCGCCCTCGGCTTCGAACCTGGGGAACCCGGCATCATGCATCGTCCGCCACGCTCCCCCACCGAGCCCCTCATCACCCGGCTGATGCTCGCACGCATTGCCTACGTCAGCCTGTTGATGATCGGCGTCACCTTCGCGGTGTACGAGTGGGAACTTGCGCGCGGCAGCAGCCTGGAGATCGCGCGCACCGCGGCGGTCAACATGCTGGTTTTCGGCGAGATCGTCTACCTGTTCAACGTGCGCCATTTCACGGAACATGCCATGCGGCGGGATATCCTGTATGGCAACCCGGTGGCCTTCTGGGCCAGCACCATCCTCATCGGGCTGCAGCTGCTGTTTACCTATGTCCCGCTGATGCAGCACCTGTTCCATACCGCTCCCCTGGACGCGGCCTCTTGGGCAGTGATCCTGATCCTTGCGCTGGCCAAGTTCTTCGCGGTGGAGGTTGAGAAGTGGCTGCTGCGCCGCATGGGTGTCCGTCGTATGTAGGAGAACCATGTTCGAACGTCTGCGCCGCCTCATGCCCCCCTCAACAGCTGCATGACAACCGCTGGCTGCGCTGGCTCGGTCCCTGGCTGCACCAACCCGCCCTGTGGCGCTGGTCACGGCGCGGCGTAGCCCTGGGCGTCGCCCTCGGGCTGTTCTTCGGCCTGCTGATCCCGATCGCGCAGATCCCGCTGTCGGCAGCGGCCGCCGTCGTGCTGCGCGCCAACCTGCCGGCGGCCGCCGCCAGCACCCTGATCACCAACCCGGTCACTTTCGGCCCCATCTACTACGGCGCCCACAAACTCGGCGCCTGGATCACGGGGGAAAAGACCTTGCCCACCGCGCCCAAGGCGATGGAGGAGGCTGTCTTCCACGAGGATGCGAGCCTGATTGAGCGCATCAAGGCCCCAGGGCAGCCGCTGCTGGTAGGGCTCGCCCTCATCGCCACCCTGATGGGCGTGCTGAGCTATGTTGTGATCAGCCTCATCTGGCGCTGGCGCGTCATGCGTCGCAGGCGCGACAGGCAGCGTGCCGTCGAAAGAAGACTATGACCATCGTCCAGCCCTTCGCCGAACTCGCCCAACTGCTGGTCATCACCGCCGTCGTGGGGGCCCTCACCCTGCGGCTGCGGCAGCCCATGCTGATCGCCTTCATCGCGGTGGGCATCCTAGTGGAGCCGGCCGGCCTTGAACCGGTGCGCGCCCACGACCAGATCGACCTGTTGGCTCAGGTCGGCATCGCCGTGCTGCTTTTTTTGGCCGGCCTGAAGCTCGATCTACAGCACGTGCGCCACATCGGCCCTGTCGCGCTCGCCACCGGCCTCGGCCCATTGACCTTCACGATCCTGTTCGGCGAGTCTCTGCCGCCCTGCCCCGCGTGCAGGACGAGGCGCGCAACACACTGGCACAGATCGCCAGCGACATCTGCGCGCCACTTGGGATCAGCCCCGGCATCCACCTCGTGAGCGGGACGGTCCTACAGGAGATCCCAAGCAAGACCGACGCCCTCAACGCCGACCTGCTGGTGCTAGGCGCGCGCGGCATGGGCTTCATGCACCACCTGATGCTGGGCTCCACCGCCGAGCGCATGCTGCGCAAGACCCTGCGCTCGCTGCTGGTCGTCAAGCAGCTGCCGCACGAGAGCTACCCTCGAGCGCTGATCACGGTGGACTTCTCCGACTACTCGCCGCGCGCCATCCGCCAGGCCTAGGCCATCGCCCCCCAGGCCGACCTCATCCTCCTGCATGCCTTCGACAGCACGCTGGAGGGCACCCTGCGCTATGCCGGGGTCACCGAGGAGAGGGCCACCAGTACCAGATGGAGGCCCGCCAGGAGGCGCTGCGCGACCTGGAACTGCTGGCCCGGGAGGCCGGACTGGAACCCCACGGCTACCAGCGCATCGCGCTCACCGGGCATCCCCCCACCTGCATTCTCGAGCAGGAGGAAGAGAAGGACGCCGACTTGATCGTCATCGGCAAGCACGGCAAGGGAGCTGGCGAGGAACTGCTGCTCGGCAGCACCACCCATCATGTGCTCACCGAATCGAGGGGGGATGTGTTCGTGGCCCGCTGAAGGCCAAGCGGCTTAGCCCTCGCGCCGCCAGCGCGTGCCGGAGGGCCCGTCCTCAAGCACCACGCCGTCGGCGGCGAGTTGCTGGCGGATGGCGTCGGCACGGGCAAAGTCCCGCGCCGCTCGGGCCTCCAGCCTCTGGCGGATCAAATCCTCGATGGCCGCATCGCTCAAGCCGCCCTGACGCACGCCGCCACGCAGGAAGGCTTCCGGCGCCTCGTTCAAAAGACCTAGGATGCCTCCGAGGTGCTTGAGGGTGGCCGCCGCCTGACGACGCACCTCGCCGCTGGCCTTGTTGGCCTCGCCGGCCAGTTCAAACAGCACGGCGATGGCCTCGGGGGTATTGAAGTCATCGTCCATCGCCTGGGTGAAGCGCGCCACAAACTCCGGCAGAGGAGCCACTCCGGTCACATCCCCCGCGTCGCGCAGGGCGGTGTACAGGCGGGTGAGGGCACTGCGCGCGGCGCGCAGCTGCTCATCGCCGTAGTTCAGCGGGCTGCGGTAGTGGCTGTTGAGGATGAAGAAGCGGATCTCCTCCGGGCGGAAGTCCTTGAGCACCTCGCGCACGGTGAAGAAGTTGCCGAGCGACTTGGACATCTTCTCCTCGTTCACCCGCACGAAGCCGTTGTGCATCCAATAGTTGACGTAGTGGCAGCCGGTCGCCGCCTCGCTCTGGGCGATCTCGTTCTCATGGTGCGGGAACTGCAGGTCCATCCCGCCGCCGTGGATGTCGAAGCTGTGCCCAAGACAGGTGGTGGACATGGCCGAGCATTCGATATGCCAGCCCGGACGGCCCGGGCCCCAGGGGGACTCCCACGCCGGCTCCCCAGGCTTGGCGGCCTTCCACAGCACGAAGTCGAGCGGATCGTCCTTGGCCTCGCCGATCTCCACCCGCGCCCCGGCGCGCAGGTCCTCCGGATGCTTGCCGGAGAGGCGGCCGTAGCCGTCGAACCGGCTCACGTCGTAGTAGACATCACCGTTGGCAGCGACATAGGCATAGCCCTTGTCGATCAAAGTCTGGATCATCGCCAGCATCTCGGGGATGGAGCCGGTGGCGCGCGGTTCATGATCGGGGCGCAGGCAGCCAAGCGCGTCGGCATCCTCGTGCATGGCGTCGATGAAGCGCTGGGTCAGCGACTGGATGGTCTCGCCGCGTTCGTGGGCGCGCTGGATGATCTTGTCGTCGATGTCGGTGATATTGCGCACATAGGTGACATCGAAACCTTGCAGCTTCAGGTAACGGTAGACCATGTCAAACACCACCATCACCCGCGCGTGCCCTAGGTGACAGTAGTCATACACCGTCATGCCGCACACGTACATGCGGACCTTGCCGGGCTCAATGGGGGTGAAGACCTGTTTTTCGCGGGATTCGGTGTTGTAGATGTGAAGCATGGCGAAAGGTTTGGGCAAAGAAAAAGGCCACCCCCGGAGGCGTGGCCTTTTCATTCTAACAGCACGTTCAGGACTGGACGGCTGCCGTTTTCGGCGCAGCGGCCAGGCCGCTGCCCACCTCGCGGCTTAAGGAAACGCTGAATCATTCAGCGTTTCCTGTTTGGGGCAGGACGCCCCAACGC
>JBMFOY010000063.1:0-10824 GCA_049969375.1 Halothiobacillaceae bacterium
TTCGCGTTGGGGCGTCCTGCCCCAAACAGGAAACGCTGAATGATTCAGCGTTTCCTTAGGAAAACTCTGAAAAAATCCATCCATGGATTTTTTCAGTTCGTCTCGTCGCGGCGCATGTCCGCGACGGACTCCGCGAATCAACGACGGAACGCGTTGTTCGCGTTGGGGCGTCCTGCCCCAAACAGGAAACGCTGAATGATTTCAGCGTTTCCTTAATGCAGCTTGACCGTCATCATACCCATCATGCCCCTTGAATTACCCAACTTTACCCGCGCCCATGTACTGATTGCCGGTGACGTCATGCTCGACCGTTACTGGCATGGCAGCACCTCGCGCATCTCCCCCGAGGCCCCCGTACCCGTGGTGCGTGTGGAAGGCGACGAGTGGCGCGTGGGCGGGGCGGGGAATGTCGCCCTCAACGTCGCTGCGCTCGGGGCACAGGCCACACTGGCCGCACCCGTGGGGGAGGATGAGGCCGCACAAACCCTACGCACTCTGCTCCTTGCCCACAAGGTCACGCATCACCTTGTGTCCGTATCCCACTACCGCACCACCACCAAGCTTCGCGTACTCAGCCGCCATCAACAGCTCATCCGCCTGGACTTTGAAGAGCCCGCCCCCAAAGAGGCCGCCGCCGCCCTGCCGGAGCGGGTGCAACAGGTACTCGACCAGGCCGGGGCCCTGGTGCTTTCTGACTACGCCAAGGGCGCCTTGCAACAGGCCCAAACCATGATCCAACAGGCACGCGCGCAGGGGGTGCCGGTGATCGTTGACCCCAAGGGCACGGATTTTGCGCGCTACTGTGGGGCAACCGTGCTCACGCCGAACCTTGGCGAATTCGAGGCCGTGGTTGGTGTCTGTGCAAGCGAGCATGAACTTATCGAACGCGGCGAGCGGCTTCGTGACCACCTCGACCTGCATGCCTTGCTGATCACCCGTAGCGAGCATGGCATGACCCTGCTGGAGCAGGGGCATCCGCCACTGCACCTGCCTGCCCGGGCGCGCGATGTATTCGATGTCACCGGCGCGGGCGATACCGTGGTCGCCACCCTTGCCAGCGCTCTGGCCGCAGGAGTGAGCCTGCGCGAAGCCACGGCATGGGCCAACCTGGCCGCAAGTATTGTCGTTGGCAAGCTGGGCACAGCCACCGCCTCCGTCGAGGAATTGCGTGCCGCTGCGCACGAGCACACCCCGCTCCCCACCGGCATCATGGATGAAGCGCGCCTGCTGGAGGTCGTCGCCCGCGCGCGCAAGGCAGGTGAGCGCATCGTCATGACCAACGGCTGCTTCGACATCCTCCACCCGGGCCATATTACCTACCTTGCCCAAGCGCGCGCCCTCGGCAACCGACTGATCGTGGCTGTCAATGATGATGCCTCCGTGCGTCGGCTCAAGGGGCTTGAGCGCCCCATCAACCCCTTGGATCACCGTATGCAGATGCTCGCGGCCTTGAAAGCCGTGGACTGGGTCGTGCCGTTTAGCGAGGATACCCCCGAGCGGCTGATCTGCACACTCTTACCGGATATCCTGGTCAAGGGCGGCGACTACCGCATCGAGGCGATTGCCGGCGCCCCCTGCGTACAGGCGCAGGGCGGCGAGGTCAAAACCCTAAGCTTTGTCGATGGCCATTCCACCACCGGGCTGATCGCCCGCATCAGGGAACTCTCATGATCATTGTCACAGGCGGCGCCGGATTTATCGGCAGCAATATCGTGCACGGGCTCAATGCCCGTGGCATCAAGGACATCCTCGTCGTTGAGGACCTTAGCAACGGCCGCAAGTGCGTCAACCTCGCCCAAGCCGACTTCTTCGACTACATGGACAAGGACGACTTCCTTGCACGCATCCAGGCCGGGCATGACTTCGGCGAGGTCGAGGCGGTGTTTCATCAGGGGGCCTGCTCGACCACCACGGAATGGGATGGTCGCATGATGATGGCCACCAACTACGCCTACTCCAAGGACCTGCTGCACTGGTGCCTCAAGCAGCGCATCCCGTTGATCTACGCATCCTCCGCCTCCGTCTATGGCGCAGGAGAAAACTTTGCTGAAGCGCGCGAGAACGAGCATCCGCTGAACGTCTATGCCTTCTCCAAATTCCAGTTCGACCAATACGTACGCGCCCTGCCACGCCATGAAAGCCAAGTGGTAGGTCTGCGTTATTTCAATGTCTATGGCCCGCGCGAACAGCATAAGGGCAGCATGGCCAGCGTCGTCTACCACTTCCACCACCAACTGCTCACCACCGGCAAGCTGCGCCTGTTTGCCGGCACGGAAGGCTACGCTGACGGCGAACAGCGTCGTGACTTCATCCACGTTGACGACGTCGTCGCCGTCAACCTCTGGTTGCTCGACCACCCTCACGTGCGCGGCATCTTCAACCTCGGCACCGGTCGTGCGCAAACCTTCAACGAGGTGGCGCGCGCCATCATGGCCTACCATGGCTGCGGCGAGATCGAATACATCCCCTTCCCCGAACACCTCAAGGGGGCCTATCAAAACTTCACCCAAGCGGATATGCGCGCCCTCCGTGCTGCGGGCTATACACACCCCTTCCTTAGCGTCGAAGAAGGCGTACCGCGCTACTTAAGCTGGCTGAGTGCCCAGCAGTAAGCCCCCACGACCAAAGTCACAGGTTTTCTTGCAGAGGCTCTATGAATGCACCACGCATCCTGATCGTCGGCCCGGCTTGGGTAGGCGACATGGTCATGGCGCACAGCTTGGTGCAACTTTTGCGCCAGAGGTATCCTCAGGCCGTTATCGACGTGCTCGCGCCAGCCTGGTCGTTACCTTTGCTGGCGCGCATGCCGCACGTGCGCGCAGGCATCGAAATGCCGCTCAAGCATGGCGAGATCGGCCTGGGCGTGCGCTGGCGTTTGGGACGCAGCCTGCGCGGAAAGTACGATCAGGCCATGATCCTACCCGGCTCGCTCAAGGCCGCCCTCGTCCCCTTTTTTGCGCGCATCCCGCAGCGCACAGGCTACCGGGGCGAGCACCGTTATGGCCTCATCAACGACATGCGCCCCTTGGACAAGGCCCGCCTGCCCATGGCCGTACAGCGCTTTGTGGCCTTAGGTCTTGCGCCCAACACCCCCCTTCCGCCCCCTTATTTCAAACCTCATCTGACCACGGATCCGGAAAATCAGCGCCGATTGATTCGCACCCTCGGCCTGAGGATCGAAGCCCCCATCATCGCCTTTATGCCGGGCGCCGAATACGGCCCGGCCAAGCAGTGGCCCCCTGAATACTTTGCACAGCTTGCGCGCGAACTCATCGCCCAAGGCAAGCACATCTGGGTGCTCGGTTCGGCCAAGGATGCACCGATTGGAGAACACATCGCCCAACAAGCTGGCCCCGGGGCGATCAATCTCTGCGGACGCACCCAGCTTACGGATGCCATCGACCTGCTCGCCCTCGCTCAAGCCTGCGTCACCAATGACTCCGGCCTGATGCACATCGCCGCTGCCCTTGACATCCCGAGCGTGGCCCTCTTTGGCTCCTCCTCTCCGGCGCACACCCCCCCGCTCTCCGACCAAGCCAAGGTGCTTTACCTTGACCTTACCTGCTCACCCTGTTTCAAGCGCGTCTGCCCACTTGGGCATACACGTTGTCTGAGGGAGATTTTGCCTGAGCGCGTTAACGCCTCCCTCCCTCTTCCCGAACGCAGAAGCCTACAGCACCATGCCCACCCCCCTGCTTGAACCTAAGCGCATCCTCATGCTCAAGTCCCACAGCCTCAGTATCGGCAAACCTTTGTGCACAACAACCGCAGAACGGCCAAGTTAATGGCGACTCCCAACTTGCTCATCCATCCCCAAACTCGGGTGTGGATCGGCCTTCCGGTCCTCTCTTTCTTTGCGCTTCTTCTCATCACCCCCTCATCCGCCTTCAACGTCGGCCCCATCATCCTCCTATTGATAGCCCTTTTCCTGCGTGTGCGTGGTCACCCCCCCCCGGCACCCCCCATCCCTCTTAAAACCTATGTGGCTTTTGCGGGCTATTTTCTTTTCCTTGCCCTGTCCACTCTCATCACGGATGACTCGCTTAGCACCATCGACAACCCCAGTCGCTTGATCCTGATGCTCCCTATTTTGTGGCTGCTACTTCGTTATCCACCGCATCTGGATAGCGTATGGCTGGGGGCAAGCTTAGGCGCGCTCAATGGCCTCATCTTTGCCCTATGGCAACGGTTTGGCCTCGGACTGGATAGGGCTGAAGGCTTCCAGCACCCCATCATGTTTGGGGATGTCGGCATGCTCCTTGGGCTTTTAGCTTTGGTAGGCGCAACTTACAGCGCGCACATGCACCATCCTCGCCGCGCCTGGTTTTATCTGCTCGGGGGCGTGGCGGGCATGGGTGTATCCATCCTCTCCGGCTCACGTGGCGGCTGGATTGCGCTGCCCTTCGCCCTATGGACGCTGCATCACTATTACGGCAATTTCTTGGCCCCTCGCCTCTGGCGCATGCTGCCCATCGCCCTTGGCCTACTGGCCATCAGCATCTATCTCACCCCCGCCACGGGCGTGGCCCATCGCCTCGATCAGGCACTTGGGGACCTCCACGCCTACGTCCACGAACACCGTGCCGACGGATCCCTTGGCACCCGCTTGGAGCTGTGGCGCGCAGCACTGAAGATGACCCCCGAAGCCGGGTTGATCGGCATGAGCGAAGATCAGGCCCTTGCCCGCCTCGACCAACTGATCACCGAGGGCAAGATCATGCCCACCCTGATCGATCGGTCACACTTCCACAATGAAGCCCTTGAGCACTGGGTGCGGCATGGACTCCTTGGGCTCGCCGCCTTGCTCATACTCTACCTGCTCCCGCTGTACGCCTTCCTGCGCCATGCCCACGCGCCAAACCCTCAGGTGAAGGCCGCGGCTGTCACTGGGATTGTGACCATAACCGCCACCATCGACTTTGGCCTGACACAAAAGTTTTTTGGCCACCATATCGGCATGATGAGCTTTGCCTTCACCGTTACCGTCTTGTGGGGCTACATCCTCCACACCTTATCCAAACCAGGCCAATCAGCCCATGTTTAGCTGTCAAGTCTCGGATGATGACTTTCTTATGAAACTTTGGCTGGCAGGATGCCGAACATTTCATTGCGCGGGTGCGAGCAAGGTCTCTCACTTTTCCAAACAAAGCACCGGACGTATCAAGAACACCAAAGGCGGACGCACCTTTGCTATGAAATGGGGCATGACCATCGAGGAGTTTCGACGCAATTACCTCAAAGCTACGGCAAATCGTGAAAGATCCTCCCTAGCCTACCCCCACGCCAGCCTCAAAGGGCGCCTGCGCCGGGCAGGCTATGGCCTTTTTAAAGATTATCCGCTCGATGATCTCAGATCCTGGTCTGAGACCCCAGCGGACCTGTTTTTGAGTCACTAAAAACCATGCCAACACTCTCCGTCATCCTCATTACCCTCAATGAAGCCAAGTGCCTTGAACGCACCCTCAAGGCCGTGGCCTGGGCGGATGAGATCATCGTCGTGGACGCAGGCAGCACGGATGGGACGGTGGATATCGCCCGCCGCTTTACCGACAAGGTCGTTATTACAGCCGACTGGCCCGGCTTTGGCCCACAGAAAAATCGTGCCTTAGCATTAGCCACAGGAGAATGGGTGCTCGCTATCGATGCTGATGAGATGGTGACACCCGAGCTTGCCCAAGAGATTGGCGCGACCCTCCAAACCCCCAAGGCCGATGTCTATGCCATGCCCCGCCTCTCTTCCTTCCTTGGCCGCCCCATGCGCCATGGAGGCTGGTGGCCGGATGAGGTGCCACGTTTGTTCCGGCGTGGGGCGGCGCGCTTTTCTGATGATGTGGTGCATGAGCGCCTGGTGTTTGATGGCCCTTATCAACGCCTACGCAACCCGTTGCACCACGAGAGCATTCGCGACTTAACCCAGATGCTCAACAAAATGAATCACTACACCTCGGCGGGGGCGCAACGCATGCTCCAGGCCGGTCGCCACGGAAGCCTCATGGGGGCGCTGGGGCATGGGCTGTGGGCCTTTATGCGTGTCTATGTGCTCAAACGGGGGTTTCTCGATGGCCGCGAGGGCTTGATCATGGCCATTTCAAGTGCAGAGAGTGCGTATTACAAACACCTTAAGAGCTTATATGCCTCATGAGCGCATCCCGCTTCACGGTTATTGTTGTCAATTACAACGGCGGGGAGATGCTGGCTGCATGCGCCCAATCCTTGCTGGACCATGGGCTCCCCGGTCGGCACCTGATCGTTATCGATAATGGCAGTCGCGATGATTCCCTCCATTGCCTGCAAAGGCTCATACCAGAGTGTCAGATCATCCGCATGGGCTGTAACGCGGGTTTTGCCCGTGCGGTCAATCGAGGTCTGGCCATCACTCAAACGGAGTTCGCCTTGCTTTTGAACAATGACGCACGCTTAGAGCAAGGCGCCCTCAACGCTCTGGCCGAGCATTTCGATCATCACCCGCGCGCAGCCTTCGCAGGTGGACGACTCCTCTATGCCGATGGGCGCCCGCAAAATGCCATCGCCCCGCTCCCCACGCTATGGGGCGAGATGATCCCCAAGGGGCTGCGACGCCTCATGGCTCCGAAGCGTTATGACAGCCGCCCCCAAACGGATGCTCCCATCGAGGTGGAAAGCCTGATCGGGGCGCTCTTTGCCATACGCATGGATGCCGCATGGACGCTGGGATTTCTGGATGAGGATTTCTTCTTCTTCCTGGAAGAAACCGAATGGTGCTATCGCGCGCGCAAGCACCACTGGCAGGTATGGCACGTACCCGCCGCTCGTGCGGTCCACGCGCAGGGGGGAACCGCCAAGCGCTACCACGCTCTGGCCCGGATCGAGTACCAACGCTCCAAGCTACTTTACTATCGCAAAACCATCCCCCACCTCTACCCCGCGGCCTTAGCCATCCTCTTGCTCAAGGCGCTCACCAACGCCCTTGCCCATGGTCTGGGGCTCGCTCTTGGCGCAGCCCTGATGGTGCGCCAGCGACAAAAAGCCATGGTTTATTTCAGAATTCTGGGGTGGTACCTGCAAGGTCGCCCAGAACATGTCGGCCTGCCGGATAAATGTCCCAAGATATGACCATCCCCATCCTGATGTACCACCAGATCGACACCCCGCCCGTGCGTGGCACCCCGATGCGCGGCATGGTGGTGTCACCGCGCCGCTTTGCCGCGCAGATGAGGCTGTTGCGCAGGCTGGGCTTTCACGGCCTGTCCATGGGTGAGCTTGTGCCCTACCTCGTTGGCGAGCGACGTGGCAGGGTGGTGGGGATCACCTTTGATGATGGCTACCTCAATACCTTGGAGCAGGCTCTGCCGGTGCTCAAGCGGCATGGGTTCACGGCCACCTGCTATGCCGTCAGTCAGCGCGTGGGCTGCTTCAACGACTGGGATGCCGCACAGGGTGTGCCGCAAAAACCGTTGATGGACGCTATGCAGTTACGCGCCTGGCGGGCTGCGGGGATGGAGATTGGTGCACACACTCGCCACCATATGGACCTTCCCCGCCTGCCAGATGATGCGGCGCGCGAGGAAATCCACCGGTGCCGCACTGAACTTGAAGCCATCCTTGATGCCCCCATCGAGCATTTCTGCTACCCCTACGGCCGTTATACCGAGCGCGAGATCCGGCTGGTCCGTGAGGCCGGTTTTCTTACCGCCACCACGGTGCGGCGCGGTCGCGCGCAGCCCGGTAATGATCTTTATGCCTTGCCACGCGTCCTTGTGGCGCAAGCCACACACCTTGGACAGTTTGCCCTCAAGCTTCTGACTGCCTACGAAGACCGCCGAGGGCGCCGATGAGCCGACCTTTGCGGATTGCCATCCTGCATCGCCATTTCGACCCCGCCGGTGGTGGGGCCGAGCGCTATGCCGTGGCCTTGGTCGAGCAACTCGCCCAACGCCATGAGGTGCATGTCATCGCCCAACGCATCGCCCATCACCACCCGCGAGTGCATTACCACCGCCTGCCACGTCTTAACAAGCCACGCTGGCTCAATCAGCTTCTCTATGCCAGCTTAAGCGCATGGGTAACACGCAAGGGCTTTGATATTATCCATGCGCATGAAAATGGCTGGGCGGGCGATGTACAAACGTTCCATGTGCGCCCGCTGCGCCTCAACCTCCTTGGTGAGCTGAGGGGCGCGCGGCGCCTCTTGCGCTGGGTGAAGATTCTCACCAGCCTGCGCCTGATGACCTATCTGTGGCTGGAGGGGGCCCGTATCCGGCCGTGCCCCCATCGGGCGGTGGTGGCGGTCTCAGCGACGCTGGGCGAGGAACTTGCGCTAAGCTACCCTGCCGTGCGCCCCTTCCTGCACATCATCCCACCCGGTGTGGTTCTGCCCAAAACCCTGCCCGATGCACCAAAGGCGCGGCAGTCCTTGGGGCTTCCACCGCATGTCCCCCTGCTGCTCTTTATCGCCAATGATTACCGCCGCAAGGGACTGCAAACCGTATTGGAAGCCCTTGGCCAGGTTGTCGATGCCCATCTGGCCGTGGTGGGGGATCCGGCGCAGGCGCATCGCTTCGCCGAACACGTACGCACCCTAGGCCTCACTGGGCGGGTGCACTTTCTGGGACGCCAGGAGGACATGACCCCCGTCTATGCTGCGGGCGACATCCTGGTACACCCCACCCGCGAGGACAGCTTTGGCATGGTTGTGCTGGAGGCGATGGCGCATGGGCGTCCAGTCATCGTCAGCCGCGCCCCGTGGTGCGGGGTGGCCGCCGAGCTTAGGGAGGATGAGGCTCTCCTGCTTTCCGACCCAAGCAGTGCCAACGAGCTGGCCCAGGCGATCACCCGCCTGCTGGTGGATCATGGGTTGCGCACCCATCTGGCCAGCGCAGGGCTGGCGGTGGCCCAGCGCTATAGCTGGCCCCAGATCGCCGCACGCTATGAACAGCTCTACCAGAACGTGGGCAAGACACCTGCATGCGCATCTTGATCATCAAGACATCCTCGCTGGGCGATGTCGTCCACATGCTACCTGCCTTGACCGACGCGAGCCGACGCATCCCAGGCTTGCGCGCCGACTGGGTCGTCGAGGACTCCTTCGCCGCTGTCCCGGCTTGGCATCCGAGCGTGGAGCACGTCATCCCCATTGCCCTGCGCCGCTGGCGCAAGGCGCTACACCAAGGCTCCACCTGGCGAGCCCTAGGTGCGGCACGCCGCACCCTAGGCAGCCGATGCTATGACGCCGTGATCGACAGCCAAGGTCTGCTCAAGAGCGCATGCCTCACCCGCTGGGCGTGCGGCCTGCGTTGGGGCTATACCTTCGACACCTGCCGCGAACCGCTCGCCGCGCTGGCCTATGATCGGCGCGTGCATGTGCCCAAGACCCTGCACGCCATCGAGCGCAATCGCCTGCTTCTCGCCCATGCCCTCGGCTATACGCTGGACGGACTGGCGCTGGATTATGGCCTTGAACATCTTCCGCAACGCATCCCAGCCCATCCCCTCCCCCTCCCGACGCGCTACCTGATCGCCCTGCATGGCACCAGCCGAATCGATAAGGAGTGGCCCGAAGCGCATTGGGTCGCTATTGGCCAACGCCTTGCCGCACAAGGGGTGGGCCTGCTCCTCCCTTGGGGCAATCCCCACGAACGGGCGCGCGCCGAGCGGATCGCCCATGCCATCCCCACCGCCCAAGTCTTGCCGCGCCTGGGGCTGGATGCCCTGGCCCAGCTTTTGGCCCGAGCTGAGGCCGTGCTCGGGGTGGATACAGGCTTGATGCATATCGCCGCCGCATTGGGAAGACCCGGAGTCGCCCTCTTTCCCGCCACGGCCCCTGCGCTGACCGGCGTAAGGGCAGGAGCCCAAGGGGCACCAATCCTCTGTCTAACCGCTGAGGATGGCCTTAAGCCCGACCAGGTCTGGCCTCATCTTGCCCCCCTCCTATCCATCCCTCCATGCGCTTGATGCAGCCCCTCTATAACAGCCTGCTGACAGCCCTCCTCCCCCTTGTCTTCGCCCGCCTCTGGTGGAAGGGACGGCTCAACCCGGCCTATCGCGCGCGCTGGGGCGAGCGCCTTGGGCACATCCCTGATTTACCCGATCGTCCGCGCCTATGGGTGCATGCCGTATCCGTAGGGGAGGTCATGGCTGCTGCGCCCTTGGTGCGGGCATGGCAAGCTCGGCGCCCTGATTGGGCCATCCTGGTCACCACCACCACACCCACCGGTTCGGCACAGGTTCGACGCCTGTTTGCCCATGGCGTGGAGCATGTCTATCTACCCTACGATCGACCCAACGCAGTACGGCGTTTCCTGGCGCATGCGCGGCCGACACTCGGCGTGATTATGGAGACGGAACTGTGGCCGAACCTGTTCGCCGAGGCGGACCGCCGGGGCGTGCCGCTGGTGCTTGCCAACGCGCGCCTCTCCGAGCGATCCATGCGCGGCTATTCCAAGGTGGGCGGGCTGGTGCGGTCAACGCTCGGCCACCTGCGCCTGGTTGCCGCCCGCGGCGAGGAGGATGCGGCACGCTTCCTCGCCCTGGGCGCCGCCCCGGACAGAGTCGAGGCGCTTGGCAACCTCAAGTTCGACCTGGATGTCCCGCCCGAGGCGGCCGCGCTTGGCCAAGCCTGGCGCACGGTCCTAGGCAGCGGGCGTCCGGTCTGGATCGCCGCCAGCACCCACCCTGGCGAGGACGAGCAGGTGCTGGCCGCGCATCGCATGGTCCTCGCCACGCATCCGGATGCCATGCTGCTGCTCGCCCCGCGTCACCCGGAGCGAGCGAACGAGGTCGTCCGGCGGGTCGAGACCCAAGGACTCGTGCCCATGCGGCGCTCGAGCCAGCCCCGCCCATCCCCCC
>JBMFOY010000064.1:0-10767 GCA_049969375.1 Halothiobacillaceae bacterium
TTCGCGTTGGGGCATCCTGCCCCAAACGGGAAACGCTGAATTGTTCAGCGTTTCCCTATCTTTGCGGACCGGTTCCGGTCTGCCTTCCTATCATGGAGGACACCCCGGTGGGGCAATAATATTGTTGCCCGTCGCCATAGATTTTAAGTATATTAGCCGCCACTAATTTACCTGAGCCGCGCAGGCGGTGCGAGAAGGACCCGACATGATTGAGAAACAAGCCCTCCGGCCCCTGGTTCTCGGCCTGATGCTCGCCATGGTGGGGCAGGCTGCTTTGGCCGAAACGCTGAGCTTTCAGCAGTGTGTCGAGCGCGCGCTGAGCCAGAATCCGGACATCGAGGTCAGCCAGGCGCAGATCGATCAGGCCCAGGCCGCCGTGCGTCAGGCCGAGGCCAACCACATGCCGAAGGTGAACCTGTCGCTGACGGGAACCTACACCAACGACGCCCTCAACGCCTTCGGCCTCAAGCTTGGTCAGCGCCAAGCCACCTTTGGCGACTTTGGTGCCGGTGAATTCAATCCGGCCGATCCGAACGTCCTCAAGATCGCCCCGCGCGATCTCAATCACCCCGGCGGTACCGGCAACGTCAACACCCGTATCGAGGTGCTGGTGCCGGTCTACAATGGCGGCATGGTCGAAAGCTACGTGCGCCAGGCGCGTGCCTACACCCGCGCGGCCCAGGCGGGCGATGCCCATGCCCGGCAAATGTTGATCAAGAACGTCTTGATGGCCTACCAGGGGGTCCATACGGCACGCGCCTATGTGAAGGTGGGCGAGCAGGCGCAGGCCGCCGCCGAGGAGTACGTTCGCATCACCGAGCGCATGCAGCAGCAGGGCATGGTGGTCAAGAGCGACGTCCTGACCGCCAGGGTCCATCTGGATGATGTGAAGCTGCAGCTTGCCCGCGCACGTAACGCGGAGGCTGCCGCCCTCGATCAGCTGCACCTGCTGCTCGGCATGCCGTTGGAAGCCCCGCTCGATGTCGGTCCGGAGCTCGCGCCGCTGCCGCTGCAGGGGGAGCTGCCTGAGCTGCAGCAAAAGGCGAAGGATGGTCATCCCGCCCTGCAGGCCATGCGCCATCAGCTCGAGGGTGTGACCGCCAACGTCGATGTCGCCCGTGCCGGCCTGCTGCCGCAGTTCAACGTCATGCTGCGCCAGGACTGGAACGACCAAGCCCTCGGCTTTGAGTCATCCTCCTACACCGTGGCTGGCGTGCTGTCCTGGAATGCCTTCGATGCCGGCGGCACCAGCGCGGCCGTTGACCGTGCCCAGGCCGCGCGTATCGAGACCGCGGCCAAACTGCGCCAGGCGGAGGAGGGTATCCAGTTCCAGGTGCGCGAGGCGCTGCGTAAGTCGCGCGAGGCCGACAAGGCGGTGGCCGCCCGCGAGCTCGCGGTCGAGCTGGCCGATGAAGCCCAGCGTCTGGTGAAGAAACGTTACGAAAACGGGCTCGCGACCATGGTCGAGCTGCTGGCCGCACAGACCCAGCTCGACAAGGCCCAGGCCGACCTGGTCGCCGCCCGTTACGAGCAGGTGGTCCAGCGCGCCGAACTCAAGCGCGCGGTGGGCCTGCTCTCGGTCGAACAACTCTAAGGACTGTCCCATGCGCATGTCATCGACTTTTGCTTTCACATCCTTGGTTCTGCCGCTGGCCCTGCTGATGGGGGGCTGCTCGTCCGACGAAAAGGCCGCTGCCCCGACCCAGGTGGTGCGCGACATTCCCGCCTCAATCGAGGCCGCCCGCCTGGTTGAGATGCCGATCCTGGCCCCCACGGCCGGTACCGTGGTGCCCCTCGAGGCGGTGCAGTTGTCCTCGCGGGTGATGGGTTACATCCGTGCGCTCAAGGTCGTCGAGGGGCAGCGTGTTCGGCAGGGTGAGCTTTTGTTCGAGATTGATCCGGTCGATGTGCAGGGCGCCGTGGCTCAGGCCCAGCAGGGGGTGCTGCAGGCCGAGGCCGCGCTGAAGGATGCCCAGGCCGACTACGCACGCTTCGAGCAGCTGTACAAGGATGAGGTAATCAACCGCCAGCAATTCGAGAAGATGAAGCTCAACTACGAGATGGCGAAGAGCCGCGTGGCCCAAGCCCGTGCCGGTCTCGCCCAGGCGCGCGGCCAGTTCGAGTATACCCGGGTCACCTCGCCGATCCATGGCGTGGTCACCGCCAAGTTCGCCAATGAGGGCGACATGGCGGCGCCCGGCCATCCGGTGGTCGCGGTGGAGGACGGCTCACGCCTGCAGGTGCAGACCGCCGTGCCGGAGTCGATCTTCCGTCAGCTTAAGCTGGGCGATGCGGTGCTGGTCGAGGTGGACGGTCACCCCCAACCGCTGCGCGCCAGCGTGGCCCGTTTGAGCCCCGCGGCCGATCCCGTGGCGCGTACCTACCCGGTCAAGCTGGACATCGCTGCTGAGGGGGTCAAGAGCGGCAGTTTCGCCCGCGTACTGTTTGCCACCGGCACTCGCCAGGCCTTAGCCGTGCCCGCCGAGGCGGTGGTTGACCGGGCCGGAATCCGTGGGGTGTTCGTGGTCGATGCCCAGGGCCTCGCCCAGTTCCGCATGGTGCGCACCGGGAGCCGCGTGGATGGCCTGGTCGAGATCGTCGCCGGGTTGATGGCTGGCGAGCGGGTGGTCACCGATGGGGTGACGCAGCTCCAGAACGGCGACCGGGTCATCGCGGGCAAGGCCAAGGACTGACGGGGTAAGTCATGCACAATACGATGCCTACCGCTTCAGCCGCCGACGGGGCCGAGCCGCTGAACATCGCGGGCAAGCTCGCCCGCATGTTCCTGCACTCCAAGATCACCCTGCTGATCATCATCGCGCTGTTCCTCACTGGCCTGCTGGCGCTGGTCGTGACCCCGCGCGAATACAACCCGAAGATCGTCGTGCCGGCGGCCAACATCATCGTCGCCAAGCCGGGGGCCAGCCCCGACGAGGTGCGCCGGCTGATCGTGCGCCCGCTGGGGGCGATCATGAATGCCATGTCGGGGGTGGATCACACCTACGGCTACGCCAGCCAAGACATGGGCCTTGTGACCGTGCAGTTCAAAGTGGGCGAGGACCAGGAGGAGAGCCTGGTCAAGCTCTATAACCAGCTGATGCAGAACATGGATCGCATGCCGGCCGGCACCATGCAGCCGCTGGTCAAGCCGATCAACGTCGATGATGTGCCCATCCTCACCATCGCCCTCGGCTCGGCCGTGCACGACGACATGCAGCTGCGCGAGATCGGCACCCGCCTGATCGAGCATCTGCGCAATGTGCCGGGCGTGTCCTTCACCGAGGTGGTTGGCGGCCGGCCGCGGGCGGTCAATGTGTGGCTCGATCCGCAGCGGCTGGAGGCGCGTGGCCTGACGCTCGACCAGGTCGGCAACATGCTGCAGGGGACCAATGTCTCCGCCCCCTTGGGCGAGCTGGACATGGATAACCGTGCCATCCCCCTGCGTCTTGAGGGCTTCCTGCGTACGGCCGAGGAGGCGGGCGACATCGTGGTTGGCGTCTCCAAGCAGGGGCGGCCGATCTATCTCAAGGACGTGGCACGCATCGAGGACGGCCCGGCGGAGGTCGAGCAGGTGCATCGCCTGGCCTACGGCCCGGCGCACCCGCAGGCTGAGGGCGACCGGCGCGCCGGCAGCGAGATGCCGGCCGTAACCCTGGTGATTGCCAAGAAGGCCGGCACCAATGCCGTGGTGGTGGCCGAGGCCGTGCTGGCCAAGCTTGAAGAGCTCAAGCGCCAGGCTCTGCCGACTGGCGTGGATGTCGTGGTCACTCGCAACGATGGTGCCAAGGCGGACGAGGCGGTGAATACCCTGATCGAGCACCTCGGCATTGCCGTCGGCTCGGTGATCCTGATCCTCATCCTGTTCCTCGGCTGGCGCGAGGCGGGTATCGTCACTCTGACCGTGCCGCTGATCCTGTTCGTGGTGCTGGCGGTCGGCCTGGTGTTTGGCCAGACCATCAACCGCATCACCCTGTTCGCGCTGATTCTCTCGCTGGGCCTGTTGGTGGACGCGGCGATCGTGGTGATCGAGAACATCCACCGCCACATGCACTCGGGCCAGATCACCGACTTCTCGGCCACCCTTATTCGGGCCACCAACGAGATCGGCAACCCGACCAACATCGCCACCATCGCGGTCATCCTCGCCTTCATTCCCATGGCCTTCGTGACCGGCATGATGGGGCCGTTCATGCGTCCTATCCCGTTCAATGTCCCGGTGGCGATGATCGCGTCCCTGGTGATTGCCTACATGGTGGTGCCCTGGGCCACCCGCCTCTGGCTTGGCAGGAAGGTCGCCACCATGCAGGCGCTGGCGGCCACGTCCAGCCTGGATGAGAGTGGGCATAATAAGAGGGACGTGCTGCATCGCCTCTACGTCGGCGTGATCACCCCGCTGCTGAACCGGCGTGCCCTGCGCTGGATCACCATGCTGGTGGTCATCGCCCTGCTGTTCGGTGCCATGCTGATGCCGGCCTGGCAGTTCATCCGCCCCGCAGGCATGAATGGCCCGCTCTCGCCGCTCGGTGTCGAGCTGAAGATGCTGCCGAACGACAACACCAGCACCCTGCTGCTGCAGGTCGATATGCCGGCGGGAACCTCGCTGGCGGCGACCGACCAGGTGGCCCGCGCGGTGGGCCAGGTGCTGGCACGTCACCCGCACGTGACTGACTACAGCACCTTCACCGGCATGACTGCGCCGATCGACTTTGCCGCCTTGGTGCGCGGCGACATGATCAAGCGCGGCAGCAATCTCGCCCAGATCCGCGTCAATCTGGTCGGCAAGCACGAGCGGTCCGACAGCTCGCACATGATCGCCGAGCAGCTCGACGTGGCCCTCGATGAGGTGCGAGCAGCTTTCCCGCAGGCCAAGCTGAAGATCTACGAAACCCCGCCGGGGCCTCCGGTGCAGGCGCAGATCCTCGCCGAGCTCTACGGTCCGGATTACGACAAGCTGCGCGAGGCGGCAGGCTATGTCGATGCGGCCTTCGAGCAGATCTTCGGCATGATCAATGTGGACGATTCGGTCACCGCCCACGCCGACAGCTTCCACGTCCGCGTTGATGCGGAGAAGGCCATGCTTTCCGGCATTGCACCGGGGCAGGTGGCGAAGCTGCTGCGCGACTACGTCAGTGGGCTTTCCATCGGCACCCTGCATGTCGAGGGCGCGCGCGAGCCGGTGGATATCACCTTGCGTCTGCCGCGCGAGCTGCGCACCGATCCGGCCAACCTGTTGGCCCTGCGCATCAGCAACCCGCAGGGCGTGCAGGTACCGCTGTCGGCCATTGCTACCGTCGAACGTGTCACCCAGGCCAAGCCCTACTACGGGCGTGATCAGCATTCGATGGTGATGGTGGGCGGTGAGCTTTTGCGCTCGAGCCCAGTCTATGCCGTCCTGAGCCTGGACAAGATGCTCGATGGGGTGGAACTGCCGAATGGAGTGAAGTTCACCACCGGTAACCTCGGCTTCGTCCAGGCCCAGCCGAAGGACGTGATGGAGTACACCCTGCTGTGGGGTGGCGAGATGCGCCTGACCCTGGACGTGTTCCGCGACCTCGGCTCGGCCTTTATCGTCGCCATTATCCTGATCTACCTGATGCTGGTGGCGTACTACAAGTCGTTCATGTTGCCGTTCATCGTCATGGGTGCCATCCCCCTGACCTTGGTGGGGATCTTCCCAGGGCACTGGCTGACTGGGCAGGCCTTCACGGCGACCTCCATGATCGGTGTTATCGCCCTCGCGGGGATCGTGGTGCGCAACTCACTGCTTTTGATCGACTTTATCCTCGACTACCGCAAGCAGGGGTATAGCCTGGAAGCGGCGGTGATTGAGGCGGGTGCAGTGCGTTTCCGCCCGATCCTGCTGACAGCGTTGGCGATCATCCTCGGCTCTTTAATCATGATCACCGACCCGGTGTTTGGCGGTCTGGCCGTGTCGCTGATCTTCGGCACCTTTGCCTCCACCCTGCTGACCTTGGTGGTGATCCCGATGATGTACTGGTGGTGGCAGCGCCCTGCCCGAAAAGTGGCTGGATAAACATGCCTTATCTTGGGGCGTGAAATTCGATAGACTCATGGTTATCTCACTCATCCGTGGATGAAAACATGGCGGATCGCAGACTTAAGGTCTTCTATACGGTCGCTCGGCTGCTCAGCTTCACCAAGGCCGCCGAGTCCCTCCACATGACCCAGCCGGCGGTTACCTTCCAGGTGCGCCAGCTCGAGGAACACTTCGATACCCGCCTGTTCGATCGCACGCACAACCGCGTGACGCTGACGGATGTGGGGCAGGTGGTGTATGAGGTCGCTGAGCGTATCTTCGAGCTCTACGACGAGATGGAGCGGCGGGTGAGGGAGATGACCGGCGAGATGGGCGGGTCGCTCAACATCGGCGCCAGCATGACCATTGCCGAGAACATGCTTCCGTCCCTGCTGGGGCAGTTCAAGAAGAAGCACCCTGATCTCAACGTGCGCCTGAAGGTGGGCAACACCGAGTCCATCGTCTCCATGGTCGAGCACAACGTGATCGACCTCGCCATTGTGGAGGGGACGGTCAGCAACAAGAACCTGTTGGTCGAGCATTGCCGCAGCGATGAACTGGTGGTCATCATGCCGCCGGACCATCCGCTGGCCAAGCACAAGAGTCTGACCGTCGACCAGCTGATGCCCTACCAGTTCATCTGCCGCGAGGAGGGCTCGGGCACGCGCGAGGCCATCCTGAACTACCTGAGCGAGCAGGGCTATCCAGACGGCTGGACTGTGTGCATGGAACTTGGCAGCCCCGAGGCGATCAAGGGCGCGGTCGAGGCAGGCATGGGACTGTCGGTGATGTCCAAGGTCGGCATCACCAAGGAGCTCAACCTCGGTATGCTCACCGCTGTGCCGCTGGATCCTCCCCTGCTGCGCGATTTCGCCTTTGTCCGCCAGCGCCACAAGTTCCGCCTGCCGGCGATGGAGGAGTTGCTCGAGTTCTCACGCAACTTCTGTCATAAGGAAGGTTGAGGCAGGGACCATACGCACTGCCGCAGGGGGAACAAAGTGGCATGAGGTTGTTTCAAAAGGATTGTCCTGTCCTTTTGAAACTCACCTTGTCGCGGACACGCGCCTTGATAAGACGAGCTGAAAAAATCCATGGATGGATTTTTCCAGAGTTTCCTTAAGGTGTTTTGAAACAGCCTGATGGGCCGCCTTTTTGTCGCCTGTCGTGCATGTTGGCCTCAGAGGGTTTCCGAGGCGAATTCCGCCAGACGCGACCGTTCGCCGCGCAGGAGGGTGATGTGGCCGCCGTGTGGCCAGCCCTTGAAGCGGTCGACCACGTAGGTGAGGCCGGAGGTGGTCTCGGTCAGGTAGGGGGTGTCGATCTGGGCGATATTGCCCAGGCAGACGACCTTGGTGCCGGGGCCGGCGCGGGTGATGAGGGTCTTCATCTGCTTTGAGGTCAGGTTCTGCGCCTCGTCGATGATGAGGAACTTGTTCTGGAAGGTACGCCCGCGCATGAAGTTGAGCGAGCGGATCTTGATCCGCGCGCGCACCAGATCCTGGGTGGCCTGACGCTCCCAACTGCCGCCACCCTCGGTGCGGGTGAGGACCTCGAGATTGTCCATCAAGGCCCCCATCCACGGCGTCATCTTCTCCTCCTCCGTGCCGGGCAAAAAGCCGATGTCCTCGCCGACTGGGACCGTCACCCGGGTCATGATGATCTCGGAGAACAGGTTCTTCTCCAGCGTCTGCGCCAGCGCGGCGGCCAGGGTGAGTAGGGTCTTGCCCGTGCCCGCCTGCCCGAGCAGGGTGACGAAGTCGATCTCCGGATTCATCAGCAGGTTCAGCGCAAAGCTCTGTTCGCGGTTGCGCGCGGTGATGCCCCATACCGTGTTCTTCGGTAGGGTGTAGTTGGTGATGGTCTCGACAATGGCGGCCCCATCGGGCTCGAAACTGCGGACCATCCCCTCGAAGGGGGTATCCCCTTCAAGGTAGAGGAACTGGTTGATCAGCCATTCGCCGGTCAGCGGACCGTGGATGCGGTAGAAGCTGCGGCCCTCCTCCTGCCAGGCGTGCAGGTCCTTGCTGTGCGTGCCCCAGAAGTCTTCCGGCAGGGCGGTGACGCCGGTGTAGAGTAGATCGGCATCGTCCAGCACCTGGTCGTTTTCGTAGTCCTCCGCGCGGATGCCGAGCGCAGTCGCCTTGATGCGCAGGTTGATGTCCTTGGACACCAGCACCACTTGGCGCTCGGGCATCTGCTGCATGAGGGCGAGGGTGACGGCGAGGATAGCGTTGTCCGCCTTGGCCCCGGCGAGCATCTGCGGCAGCGGCGCGTCGAGCGTGCGGGTCTGGAAGTACAGCCGACCGGTGCAGCCGCGCAGATGGGCGTCCTGGAAGGGCGGGGTGATCGGCAGTCCGGCCTCGATCTCAGTGACATCGGCATCGGCCATCAGGTCGGCGAAAAATCGGCTGGCTTGACGGACGTTGCGCGCGATCTCGGAGGTGCCCTTCTTGATCCTATCCAGCTCTTCCAGCACGACCATTGGCAGGTAGATGTCATGCTCGTGGAAGCGGAACAAGGCGGTGGGGTCGTGGATCAGGACGTTGGTGTCGAGGACGAACAGGCAGGGACGGGGGCGTTCGTGATGGATCATGATCCGTGCTTTCCGTGGGGGTTCAACGTGCGGCCCGGAGGGCGGCCAGCACGGCCGCGGCGTGTCCAGCCACCTTCACTCCGCGCCACTCCAGCCGCACGACGCCCTGCGGGTCGATGAGGAAGGTGCTGCGGTCGATGCCTAGGTACTCCTTGCCATACAGCTTTTTCGGCTTGATGACCTCGAAGGCTTGACATAAAGCCTCGTCGGTGTCGCTGATAAGATCAAAAGGTAGGCCATATTTAGCGCGAAAATGGGCGTGGCTTTTGAGGCTATCGCGCGAGACGCCGACGATGCGGGCACCGAGGGCGGCGAAGTCGGCGGCCAGGCGGGCGAAGTCTTGACCCTCCGTGGTGCAGCCCGGGGTGTTGTCCTTGGGATAGAAATACAGCACCAGCCACTGGCCGAGCAGATCCTGGGGGAGATGCAGGGGGCCGGCCGTGCTTTCGACATGGAGGTGAGGCAGGGTGCGTTCGGTCATACGGTCCTCCTTGGCGGGGGCGCCTCAGCGTACGGGGTCGAGGGTGGCATCCAGGTTGTACTCGTCACACAGGTCGAAAAAGGCATCCTTGAATAGCGCCAGGCGGCGGTCGGCGGGGATGTCGACCTGCATGCGCAGGGAGAGCATGGCGGTGTGCTGGCCTGAGGCCTGGTAGGGGATGGTCGAGAGGTCGCGGATGTTGACCCCCTGGGCGGCGAAGAACTGCGCCAAGACATGGGGGATGTCCGGGTCGTTGATGCCGACGATGTCCACCACGTAGGGCAGCTGCGCGCCCTGCGCGGCGGGCGGCTCGGTGCGCATCATCGTAAGCTCCATCTCGTACTGCGAGGCGAGCTGGCGCAGGGCGGTTTCGAGACGTGAAAGGCGGTCCCAGCTGCCGCCGACCAGCATGGTGGCGGCAAAGCGGTCACCGAGGGTGAACATGCGGGAGTCGAGGAGCACGCACTTGTTTTGAGCGACGGGACGGGTGATCCGCTCGACCAGCCCGATGGCATCCTTGGCGAGCAGATTGACGGCCAGATGGGTTTGCATGGTGTCCGTGATGATGGCTTTTTGATCGAGTGTACACGCCCGCTTGGATGGGTGAAACAGCGCGTGGGGAAGGCTTTTCGGCGCCTTGCAAGGCGCGCCTTGCGGCGGGTAGTATGGGTCTATTTTCCTGACGTGGGTGATGCAATGTTTCACGGGAGTATGGTGGCCCTGGTCACTCCGATGCGGGCGGACGGGGCGCTGGACTTCGGGGCCCTCCGCCGGCTGGTCGACTGGCATGTGGCAGAAGGCACCGACGCCATCGTCGCGGTCGGCACCACCGGAGAGTCGGCGACGCTGGATGTCGCCGAGCACATCGAGGTTGTGCGCCGCACAGTCGAGTACGCTGCGGGCAGGGTGCCGGTCATTGCCGGCACCGGCGCCAACAGCACGCGCGAGGCCATTGAGCTTTCGAAGGCCTCGGTGGAGGTTGGCGCGGATGGCTGCCTGTTGGTCACCCCCTATTACAACAAGCCGACTCAGGAAGGTCTGTACCGCCACTACATGGCGATCGCCGAGGCGGTGCCCGCGCCCCTCATCCTCTACAACGTGCCGGGCCGCACCGCCTGCGACATGCTGCCGGCCACGGTGGAGCGGCTGGCCGATGTGCCGAACATCGTCGGCATCAAGGAGGCTTCCGGCTCGCTGGAGCGCACCCGCGAACTGATCGCGCGGGTGGCCGGTCGAATGGATGTGTACAGCGGCGACGACGACCTGGCGCGCGAAGTCATTCTGCAGGGCGGCAAGGGCGTGATTTCGGTCACCGCCAATGTCGCCCCGCGCGTCATGCACTTGATGTGCGAGGCCGCGCTGGCCGGAGATGCCGCCCGTGCCGAGGAGCTCGATGCGCCGCTGCGCGGACTGCACAAGGCCCTGTTCCTGGAGTCCAACCCCATTCCGGTCAAGTTCGCCCTGCATGCCATGGGCTTGATCGAAGACGGAATTCGTCTGCCGCTGACCTGGCTGTCCGCGACGCACCACGAACCGCTGCGTCAGGCCATGCGTGCCGCCGGCGTGTTTAACTAAGGAAATGCTTAAGGAAACGCTGGAAGATTCAGCGTTTCCTGTTTGGGGCAGGACGCCCCAACGCGAACAACGACGCACGTC
>JBMFOY010000065.1:0-4134 GCA_049969375.1 Halothiobacillaceae bacterium
GGAAACGCTGAAAAAATCCATCCATGGATTTTTTCAGCTCGTCTTAATCAAGGCGCATGTCCGCGATGGTCTGCGCGAATCAACGACTTGCGTCGTTGTTCGCGTTGGGCGTCCTGCACCAAACGGGAAACGCTGAATGATTCAGAATGATTCAGCGTTTCCCTATGTGCCCTGCCCACGGCTTCTGAAGGCTCATGACTCGATACATTTTCGTTACTGGCGGCGTGGTGTCCTCTCTCGGCAAGGGCATTGCGGCGGCCTCCCTCGGCGCGCTCCTCGAGGCGCGCGGCCTCAAGGTCACCTTGCTCAAGCTCGATCCGTACATCAACGTCGATCCGGGCACCATGAGCCCGTTCCAGCACGGCGAGGTGTATGTCACCGAGGATGGCGCCGAGACCGATCTGGACCTCGGTCACTACGAGCGTTTCGTCCGCACCACCTGCACCCGCGACAACAGTTTTACCACCGGCCGCGTCTACGAGGATGTGATCCGCAAGGAGCGCCGTGGTGACTACCTCGGCGGCACGGTGCAGGTCATCCCGCACATCACCGATGAGATCAAGCGCCGCGTGCGTCTGGGGGCGGATGGCTACGACATCGCGCTGGTTGAGATCGGCGGCACGGTGGGCGACATCGAGTCGCTGCCCTTCCTCGAGGCCATTCGCCAGATGGGGGTAGAGCTCGGGCGCGAGCGCGCCCTGTTCATGCACCTCACCCTGGTGCCCTATATCAAGGCCGCCGGTGAGCTGAAGACCAAGCCGACCCAGCACTCGGTCAAGGAGCTGCGCTCCATCGGCATCCAGCCGGACATCCTGATTTGCCGTTCCGATCGCGAGCTCCCGGTGGATGAGCGCCGCAAGATCGCCCTGTTCACCAATGTGGACCCGGATGCGGTCATCAGTGCCGTGGATGCGGACACCATCTACCGCATCCCGCGTCTCCTGCACGCCCAGGGGTTGGATGAGATCGTGGTGCGCAAGATGCGCCTGGACGTGCCGCCGGCTGACTTGTCCGAGTGGGACCGCGTGGTCGAGGCGCAGACCAACCCGCACCATGCCGTGCGCATCGCCATGGTCGGCAAGTACGTCGAACTGGCGGACGCCTACAAGTCCCTCAACGAGGCCCTGACCCACGCGGGCATCCATACTCGCACCCAGGTCCACATCGAGTACATCGATTCCGAGCGCCTCGAGACCGGCGGCACGGACCTGCTGGAGGGGATGGATGCGATCCTGGTGCCGGGGGGCTTTGGTGAGCGCGGTGTTGAGGGCAAGATCTGCGCGGTGCGTTTCGCGCGTGAGCACAAGATCCCTTACCTTGGCATCTGCCTCGGCATGCAGGTGGCGGTGATCGAGTTCGCCCGCCATGTCGCCGGGCTCGAGGGGGCCTACAGTACCGAGTTCGACCGCAATGCCAAGCACCCGGTCATTGGCCTGATCACCGAGTGGCGCACCGCCGAGGGGGGCATCGAGCAGCGTGGCGAGGATTCCGACTTGGGTGGCACCATGCGCCTCGGCGCCCAGTTCTGCCGTCTGGAGGAAGGAACGCTGGCACGCAAGGTGTACGGCCAGGAGGTCATCTCCGAGCGCCACCGCCACCGCTACGAATTCAACGAGCATTACCGCGCGGCGCTTGAGGCTGCTGGCCTGACCTTCTCGGGCATGTCGGCCGACAACAGCCTGGTGGAGATGATCGAGCTCAAAGACCATCCCTGGTTCCTGGCCTGCCAGTTCCACCCGGAGTTCACCTCCACCCCGCGTGATGGTCACCCGCTGTTCAAGGCCTTCGTTGAGGCTGCCCTGAAGCACAAAGGGGCAGGCGCATGAGGCTGTGCGGATTCGAGGCGGGGATCGACCAGCCGTTGCTCCTGATCGCCGGCCCCTGCGTCATCGAGAGTGAGAAGCTCATTCTCGACACCGCGGCCACCCTCAAGGAGATGACCGGCCGCCTTGGCATGCCCTTCATCTTCAAGGCCTCGTTTGACAAGGCCAACCGCTCTTCTGCCAACAGCTTCCGTGGCCCGGGGCTCACCGAGGGGTTACGCATCCTCGAACGGGTGAAGACCGAACTGGGCCTGCCGGTGCTGACCGACGTGCATGAGGATACCCCGCTCGACGAGGTGGCCGCCGTGGTCGACGTGTTGCAGACCCCTGCCTTCCTCTGCCGTCAGACCAACTTCATCCAGAACGTCGCGCGCCAGGGCAAACCGGTCAACATCAAAAAGGGCCAGTTCCTCGCCCCGTGGGACATGAAGAACGTGGTGGACAAGGTCCGTGCGGTTGGCAACGACCAGATCATGGTGTGCGAGCGCGGGGTGTCCTTCGGCTACAACACCCTGGTGTCCGACATGCGCGGTCTGGCCATCATGCGTGAAACCGGCTGTCCGGTGGTGTTCGATGCCACCCACTCGGTGCAGCAGCCGGGTGGGCAGGGTACCTGCAGCGGCGGCCAGCGCGAGTTCGTTCCTGTTTTGGCACGGGCTGCCGTGGCAAGCGGGATCAGTGGGGTGTTCATGGAAACCCATCCCAACCCGGAGCAGGCTTTGAGCGATGGCCCCAATATGTGGCCTCTGGCCAAGCTGGAGCCGTTGCTCGTCACCCTCGTGGAGTTGGATCGGCTGGTCAAATCCAGGCCGTTTGCCGAAGACTCCATGTAATTTCAGGTCGTTAACGAATATTCATACGCAGCTGCTCGAATGGGGCGCTGCGTCATTTACGAATCAAGAGCACAAGGAGCGAACCCTATGTCCGCGATCAAGAGCATCCATGCCCGCGAAATCCTCGACTCCCGAGGTAACCCCACCGTTGAGGCTGAGGTCATTCTTGCCTCCGGCATCATGGGCAGCGCCGCGGTGCCGTCCGGCGCCTCCACCGGCGCGCGCGAGGCACTGGAATTGCGCGATGGTGATGCGAAGCGCTACGGCGGCAAGGGCGTGACCCGCGCCGTGGCGAATGTCAACGGCCCGATCGCCCAAGCCCTGATCGGCAAGGAGGTGCAAGACCAGGCCGCCATCGATCGGATCATGCTCGAGCTGGATGGCACCCCGTACAAGTCTAACCTCGGTGCCAATGCCATCCTCGCGGTGTCCTTGGCCTGCGCCCATGCCGCAGCGAACGAGAACGGCAAGCCGCTGTACGAGCAGCTTGGTGGCGAGGCGGCCGTGACCCTGCCGGTGCCGATGATGAACATCATCAACGGCGGCGCGCATGCCGACAACAGTGTCGACATGCAGGAGTTCATGATCATTCCGGCCGGCGCGCCGAGCTTTTCCGAAGCCCTGCGCTATGGCGCCGAGGTGTTCCACGCGCTGAAGAAGGTGCTGCACGAGCGCGGCATGAACACCGCCGTCGGTGATGAAGGCGGCTTCGCCCCGGACCTGTCCTCCAACGAGGAGGCGATCGAGGTGATCCTCGAAGCCATCGCCAAGGCCGGCTACACTGCAGGCAAGGACATTTTCATCGGCATCGACGTGGCCTCCTCCGAGTTTTACAAGGATGGCAAGTACGTGCTCGAGAGCGAGGGTAAGTCCTTCACCTCCGAGGAGTTCGCCGCCTTCCTCAAGGGCTGGGTCGAGAAATATCCGATCCTCTCGATCGAGGACGGCATGGCCGAAGACGACTGGGCTGGTTGGAAACACCTGACCGAGGTGCTGGGGGGCAAGTGCCAGCTGGTGGGCGACGACCTGTTCGTCACCAACCCGGCCATCCTCAAGGAAGGCATCGACAAGGGCATCGCCAACTCCATCCTGATCAAGGTCAACCAGATCGGCACGTTGAGCGAGACCCTGGAGGCCATGCGTCTGGCCGCCGCCCATGGTTACACCAGCATCAGCTCGCACCGCTCCGGCGAGACCGAGGACACCACCATCGCCGACTTGGCCGTCGCCACCAACTGCGGCCAGATCAAGACCGGCTCCCTGTCCCGTTCCGACCGCATCGCCAAGTACAACCGCCTGCTGCGCATCGAGGAGCGTCTGGGTGCGCGAGCGGTGTTCCCGGGCCTGGCGGCGTTCAACCCGAAGCGCTGACAGGCCTGTGATCCGCGTCGGTATACGCCGATCCGTTGCGCAACGCCGCCGCCGTGCGGCGTTTTGTTATGCGGATGCCGGCCCATGTCTGGCCGGCCCCCTTCGGG
>JBMFOY010000065.1:4144-10646 GCA_049969375.1 Halothiobacillaceae bacterium
GGGATGACCCTCGGCGATTCGCGATCCGTTGCCGACGGATCGGTGGTGAAGGTTGATGCTGCGCTGGCTCGTCCTGCTGCTTGCCGCCATCTTCGCCCTGCTGCAGTACCGGCTCTGGCTGGGGGACGGCAGCTGGCCGCGCGCCGAGGCGGCACGGGCCGCGCTCGAGAAGCAGCTGGCGGAGAACGAGAGGTTGCAACAGCGCAACGCGGCGCTCGAGGCCGAGGTGCTTGATCTCAAGACCGGGCTTGAGGCCATCGAGGAGCGCGCGCGCTCCGATCTTGGCCTGGTCAAGCAAGGCGAAACCTATTTTCAGATCATTGATGAATCCAGCAAAAACTGACGGCGACCTGTGGGTGGTCATCCCCGCTGCGGGACTGGGTACGCGCATGGTTGCCGACCGCCCCAAGCAATACCTGATGTTGGCGGGGCGCACGGTGCTTGAGCATACCCTGGCCTGTTTCGCCGAGCATCCCCGGGTGCGTGGCATCGTGCTCGCCATTGCCCTCGATGACCCGTTCTGGCCCGATCTCGTGCTTGATGTTGAGTTGCCCGTCCATATCGTCCCAGGAGGAGAGGAGCGCGCCCAGTCGGTGCTCAACGCCCTCGACTTACTGGCCGCGCTCGGTCAGCCGTCCGACTGGGTGCTGGTGCACGACGCGGCCCGCCCCAACCTTGCGCGGCAGGATCTTGACCGCCTGGTGGCTGAGGTGGAACAGGATGCGGTGGGGGGCATTCTGGCCGTGCCGGTGCGGGATACCATGAAGCGCGCGGATGGCGGGGGGCGCATCGCCCACACTGAGCCGCGCGAGGGGCTGTGGCATGCCCTCACCCCGCAGATGTTCCGCCTTGGGCTGTTGCGCGATGCCCTGCGGCGCGCGCTGGAGGCGGGGGCGAGGGTCACCGACGAGGCCTCCGCGCTCGAATATGCAGGCTTGCACCCGCTGCTGGTCGAGGGGCGGGCAGACAACATCAAGATCACCCGGCCGGAGGATTTGGAGCTGGCGGAGTTTTTCCTGACCCGGGGACAAGCATGAACCTGCGTATTGGCCAAGGCGTGGATGTGCACACCTTCACCGACGGTGACTACGTCACCCTCGGCGGGGTGCGTATCCCGCATGATCGCGGCCTCAAGGCCCACTCCGATGGCGACGTGCTCATCCATGCCCTGTGCGATGCGCTGCTCGGTGCGCTGGCCTTGGGCGACATCGGCCACCATTTCCCCGACAACGATCCCGCCTACAAGGGCATCGACAGCCGCATTCTGCTGCGCCGGGTGATGGAGGAGCTGCGTAGCCGTGGCTTTTGGGTGGTCAACGCCGACATGACGGTCCTCGCCGAGGCGCCCCGCCTGGCGCCCCACATCGACGCGATGCGTGCCGTGCTCGCCGGCGACATGGGCGTGGGTCTGGACCGAGTCAATATCAAGGCCACGACCAACGAGGGCATGGGCTATGTCGGGCGCCGGGAGGGTATCCTGGCCTATGCCACCGTGCTGGTGAGCCAAGGCGCGGCGGGCGAGGGCGCATGATGCACCGCGACGGTGCGCGGTGCGGTCCTCCCAAGCGGGGCGGACGGCCATGTTTTTATCCAACCTTTTGAAATAAAAGATTAATCAAAAAGTGGCACATTACATGTTTGTGACATACATGCCAGCAACGCCAGCAAGCGTGGCATGGTGCCGTTGACTCCTCCTGTGTTGGCGCACCCTTGGTGCGCCTTTTTTGTGAATTTTCGGTATGGCAGATATCAGTTACCTCGGTGTGATCGAGCGTTATCACGAATATGAAAAGCTGATCAAGGAATTGCTGGCTTCGATTATCACGGGGATTGCCGATGAGAGCCTGATGCTTGATCAGGAAAAACAACGTCAGGCGCTGATTTCGGTGCGGGAGCGCTACCCGTTCGTGCAAATCCTGTACGTGCTCAACGACCAGGGCGTCCAGATCAGCGAGTTCAATGTCGATGTGGCCGGTCAAGTGAGTACCCGCCACGACGAAGGCAAGGGGCGTGATAGGCGTCTGCGTCCGTATTTCCAGCAGGTGCAGGCCAAACAGGGGGTGATCGTCACCCAACCCTACCTCTCCAGCGCGGACAGTTCGCTCTGCCTGTCCACCGCCATGCCCATGGCCATGGGCGCGGGGCAGTTGGGGTATCTGGTGCTTGATATCGACCTTGAGTCCTTGATCAGCTTTTTGATGGGCGATAGTCAGCGGCGTCGTTTTGAGCCGAGTTTCCGCGCTATCTATGCCTTAATCGGTGTATCCCTCCTGGGCGTGGTGGGGCTGCTGATGGTCGATGCGATCAAAGAGTTGGTTGAGGCCGTCATTCATCCCGTTGAGACTGAGCACGACAAGCTCAGGCCATTTAGCATCATTGTGGTCATCACCCTGGCCATGGCGATCTTCGATCTGGCGAAGACGACTCTGGAGGAGGAGGTGTTCATGCACAAGGACATCTACCGCCATAGTGCTACACGGCGGACCATTACTCGCTTTCTTGCCGCGATCATCATTGCCGTGTCCATCGAGGGACTGCTATTGATGTTCAAATCCGCCATGGGAGGAGGCAGCTATTTGCTGGAGGCGGCCTTTGTCATGCTCGCGGCTGCGGTCCTCACCGTCGGGCTTGGATTGTATGTTTGGCTTGGGGCGCGCGCCGAGGCGCAGTTGGTTAGACTCAACATCGAGCGTAGTCTCAATCAGGAGCGAGAGTGATGTTGGGCCCCGTCATGCTTGATGTGGCGGGCACGACTCTATGCGCCGAGGAGGTTGCGCGCCTGCGTCATCCCCTCGTGGGTGGGGTGATCTTGTTTGCGCGCAATTACGAGCACCCTCACCAGCTGCGTGCGCTCATTGCCAAGGTTCGCTCCATCCGACCTGAGATCCTCATCGCGGTGGACCATGAGGGGGGGCGAGTGCAGCGTTTTCGCGAGGGCTTCGCTCGCATCCCACCGGCGGCGCGGTTGGGGGAGCTGTACGATGCAGATCCGCACGCCGCGGTGCAGCTTGCACGCGACTGGGCCTGGCTGCTGGCTGCCGAGCTTCGTGCCTTCGACATCGACCTCAGTTTTGCCCCGGTGCTGGACCTGGGCGGGCCGCTCTCCCGCGTGATCGGCGACCGGGCGCTGCATCCGGATCCCGCCGCCATCGCCATCCTGGGGCAAGCCTGGATGGAGGGCATGCGCGAGGCAGGTATGGCGGCGGTGGGCAAGCACTATCCCGGCCACGGTTCGGTGGCGGGTGATACGCATTTCGAATGTCCGGTCGATCAGCGTTCGTTGGCTGCGATCGAAGCGCTCGACCTGATGCCGTTCCGCGCCCTGATCGCGGCGGGCTTAACGGCAGTGATGATGGCCCACGTCGTCTACCCGGCGGTGGACGAACTGCCGGCCGGCTTCTCGCCGCGCTGGGTGCACGACATCCTGCGCGTACGGCACGGCTTCGGGGGGGTGGTCTTCACCGACGACCTGAGCATGGCCGCTGCCGTCACGGTGGCCGACCCCGTCGAGCGTGCTCGCCTGGCGCTTGCCGCCGGTTGCGACATGCTGCTGGTCTGCAACCGTCCCGAGGATGCGGAGGCGGTGCTGGCCGGTCTTGGGGACGTGCATGACCCCGCAAGGGCGGCGCGCCTTGCCTCCCTCCGGTCCAGAGGGGCGATCGAACTGGCCGAACTGCGCGCCATGCCCCGCTTCCGCCAAACCGCCGCTACAATGGCGGCCATGGCGTGAAGAGGAAAAGTCCATGCAAGCCGCTGAACTGAATGCCTTGCTGGTCCGTGCCGAGTGCCTGGTGGATGCCGCCGCGATGGATTCGGCCTACGACCGCCTGGCCGCAGCCATCCGCGCTGACCTCGCGGACCGGGTGCCGCTCGTGCTGGTGGTAATGACCGGTGGGGTGATCGCGGCGGGCAAACTGCTGCCGCGGCTGGATTTTCCGCTGGAGCTTGACTACCTGCACGCCACCCGCTACGGCGAGGCGACCTCCGGCGGCGAACTGCGCTGGCTGGCCCGCCCGCGCCACTCGCTTGCCGGCCGCCACGTGCTGGTCATCGACGACATCTTCGACGAGGGTGTGACCCTCAAGGCCATCGTCGAGGCCTGCCGCCTTGAGGGGGCCGCCAGTGTGCGCAGCGCCGTGCCGGTCAACAAGCTCCATGGGCGCAAGGTGGACGGGTTTGTGCCGGACTACATCGGCATCGATGTGCCGGACTGCTTCTTGGTCGGCGAAGGCATGGACTATCAAGGCTATTTCCGCAACCTGAACGGCATCCACGCCCTGCCGGATACCCCATGAACAGGCGTAGCATCGGCCTGGCGCTCGGGGGTGGCGCGGCGCGCGGCTGGTCGCACATCGCCATACTGCGTGAACTGGACGCGCAGGGCATCCGGCCCGACGTGATCGCTGGCACCTCGATCGGCGCCCTGGTCGGCGCCGCCCATGCCCTGGGTCGCCTTGACGCCCTGGAAGCGTGGGTGCGCGACATGCGCTGGCCGGACCTCGCAGGCTATTTCGACATCCGCCTTGAGGGCGGCCTGATCGCGGGTGAGCGCCTGATGGGGGCGCTGGCCGGCCTGCTCGGTGATGCTGATCTCGCTGATTGCCGCATTCCCTTTGCCGCCGTGGCCACCGATCTTGAGACCGGTCAGGAGCGCTGGCTGCGCGAGGGCAGGGTGCTCGACGCCGTGCGCGCCTCCATCGCCCTGCCCATCCTGTTTTCCCCCGTGCGCTATGAAGACACCTGGCTGGTGGATGGTGGCCTGGTCAATCCGGTGCCGGTGTCGCTATGCCGCGCCATGGGGGCGAGTCGGGTCATCGCGGTCGACCTGCTGGGTGATGCCCTGGAGCGCGAGAGCCTGCAGCCGGCCCCCTCCGTCCTGGATGACAGTCTGGTAGGGCGTGTCCGGCGGGCGATGGTGGACTGGCTGGGACGGGAAGAGAAGGCGGACATGCCGTCCATCCTGGACGTCATGAGCCGTAGCATCAACATCATGGAATTGCGCATCAGCCGCTCCCGCCTGGCGGGCGATCCACCCGATGTCCTGCTGATGCCGCGTATGCCGCAGATCGGCCTGATGGACTTCCACCGCGCCGAAGAGGCGATACTGGCCGGCCGCCAGGCGGTTGAGCGCGCCGGCCCGGCATTGCATGACCTGATCCGAGACATAGAACGAGAAACGACTGGGAGAGAGCGATGAACCTTTTGGCCATCATCGGCGGCACCGGCCTTGGTAGCTTGAAGAACCTGGAGATCACCCGCCATCAGGTCGTCAACACGCCGTTCGGCGAGCCGTCCGGTCCGCTGACCTTCGGCACCCTTGGTGGCACCGAGGTGGTGTTCTTCGCCCGCCATGGCTATGCGCACCGCATCCCGCCGCATGAGATCAACTACCGTGCCAACTTGTGGGCGCTGAAGGAGGTGGGGGTCAAGGAGGTCATCGCGGTCGCTGCCGTGGGGGGCATAACCCCGCGCATGGGGCCGGCAGTATTAGCGGTGCCGGACCAGATCATCGACTACACCTATGGCCGCAAGCAGACCTTCTTTGAAGGCGAACTTCAAAGCGTGACCCACATCGACTTCACCCATCCCTACAGCGCCTCCGTGCGTAGTGCGTTGCTCGACAGTGCGCGCGCGGTCGGGGTGGAGGTGGTGGATGGCGGCACCTACGGCTGCACCCAGGGGCCGCGCCTGGAAACCATCGCCGAGATCCGCCGTATGGAGCGGGACGGCTGCGACCTTGTCGGTATGACCGGCATGCCGGAGGCCGCGCTGGCGCGTGAGCTTGGGTTGGAGTATGGCCACCTGGCCGTGGTGGCCAATTGGGCCGCAGGCAAGAATGGTGACCGGCAGATCACGATGGAGGAGATCGACCGCACGCTCAAGGAAGGCATGCGCAAGGTGCGCCTCATCCTTCAGCAGCTGCTGGAACAGCGCGCCGCGTTGCAATAATCCCGCGCGCAAGGCATGGCGTCGCGGTGGTAGGGGGCCGGGCCAGGTCCAACTTGGTTGCGGCGCCCCCTGTGAGGCCTGCGTGTTGCGGCCGATGAAACACGCTCAGCGCTGCGCGCACACCGGGCAGCTGGGGTCGCGCTTGAGCCTGAGGGTGCGCAGATCGAAGGTCAACGCATCGAACAGCAGCAGGCGGCCGACCAGAGGCTCGCCCAGGCCGAGCATCACTTTGATCGCCTCCAGTGCCTGCAAGGTGCCGAGGCTGCCCACCACCGGGGCGAGGATGCCATTGCGGGTGCAGGTTTCCAGTTCTTCGCCGTCCTCGCGGTAGAGGCAGTGGTAGCAGGGGCTTTCGTCCTTGCGCGTGTCGAACACCGAGAGCTGCCCCTCCAGGCGGATCGCCGCCGCCGACACCAGCGGTTTGCGCTCCGCCACGCAGGCGCGGTTGATGGCGTGGCGGCTGGTGAAGTTGTCGGTGCAGTCGAGCACCACATCCGCTGCGCGCACCGCGATGTGCAGCGCATCCTCGTCCAGCGGCCCGGGCAGGGCGTCG
>JBMFOY010000066.1:0-10555 GCA_049969375.1 Halothiobacillaceae bacterium
TCTATCCTTCCTCCTCCAATACCAACCTGAGTGCCAAAGGTGGTGGACTCATACATGTTCGAGAAGGCCCTTCTGGTGCGCCCTAAGGTTGCCGGGGTGTGCGAGCTGCTCGGCTTCGATCCGCTCTACCTGGCCTGCGAGGGCCGGCTGGCCTGCGAGGGGCGGGTGGTGGCGCTGGTTGCACCGCAGCACGCGCAAGCCCTGCTCGATGCGTGGCGCGCCCTGCCGGAAGGCGAGGGCGCGGCCATCATCGGTTGTATCGAATCAACCCCTGCCTGGGTGGTGCTGGAGGCGGAGCTCGGCGAGCGGCTATTGCTGGAACTGGTGGAGGACCCGCTGCCGAGGATTTGCTGATTCACTCATTTCCAAGCCAGATCCACCGCCAGCCCGACGAACACCGCCATGCCGAACCACTGGTTGTTCTTGAACGCCGCGATACAGGCGACTGGCTCACGTTTGCGGATCAGCCACTGCTGCCACAGGGCAAAGCCCGCGGCGGCCAAGAGGCCCGCGCCGTAGGCCCAGCCGAGTCCCGCATGCAAGCCGACCAGGGCGAGCAGTAGGAGGGTGGCGAGCTGAAGCCCGCCGATCATCAGGCGGTCGAAGCGGCCGAACAGGATGGCGGTGGACTTGACCCCGATCTTCACATCGTCCTCCCGGTCGGCCATGGCATACATGGTGTCGTAGGCCACCGTCCACAGCACATTGGCGGCAAACAGCAGCATGGCGGTGAGATCGAGCGTGCCCTTTTCGGCGGCATAGGCCATCGGGATGGCCCAGGAGAAGGCGATACCGAGGTGCAACTGCGGCAGGTGATGCCAGCGCTTCATGAAGGGGTAGCTCGCCGCCAGCAGCACGCCGACCACGGATAGCTTGAGCACCAGCGGGTCGAGCAGCAGAACGAGGCCGAAGGCGGCGAGTGCCAGCACGGCGAACACCATCAGTGCCTCCCAGGGCTGGATCAACTCTGCGGCGAGGGGGCGTTCGCGGGTGCGCGCGACGTGGGCGTCGAAGCCGCGGTCGGCGTAGTCGTTGATGGCGCAGCCGGCCGAGCGCATCAGCACCACCCCGGCGACGAACACGGCAAGATTCAGCGCCTTGGGCACGCCGTCCGCCGCCAGCCACAGGGCCCACAGGGTGGGCCAGAGCAGGAGCACCCAGCCGACGGGGCGATCCAGCCGGGTCAGGCGGGCGTAGAGGCCAAGGCGTTGATACAGCTGCGCAAACATGAGGGGCATTGTTAGGGGCATCGTTCTGAGATTAGGGAAACGCTGAATCATTCAGCGTTTCCCGTTTGGGGCAGGATGCCCCAACGCGAACAACGCGTTCCGTCGTTGATTCGCGGAGTCCGTCGCGGACATGTGCCGCGACGAGACGATCTGAAAAAATCCATGGATGGATTTTTTCAGAGTTTCCTTAGGAGCTCGAGAGGTTATCATCCCGGCATGTTTCTGGAGCGATGCTGATGACCATCCGACGTTTCGAGGGCCATAGCCCTACGCTTGAGGCCGGCGCCTGGGTTGACTCCACCGCCCTGGTCACGGGGCAGGTGCACCTCGGGAGGGATGCCTCGATCTGGCCGATGAGCGTGCTGCGCGGCGACATCAACCGCATCGAGATTGGCGCGCGCACCAATGTCCAGGATGGGACGATCATTCACGTCACCCACGCTAGCCGCTTCAACCCGCGCGGCGCGCCGGTGATCGTCGGCAGTGATGTCACCGTCGGTCACAAGGCCGTGCTGCATGCCTGCACCATCGAAGATCGCTGCCTGATCGGCATGGGCGCCGTGGTGCTCGACGAGGCGGTGATCCGGCGCGAGGTGATCGTCGGCGCGGGCAGCGTGGTGCCGCCCGGCAAGGAACTGGAGAGCGGCTACCTCTGGCTCGGCGCGCCGGCGCGCAAGGTGCGCCCGCTGACCGACGAGGAGTTGGAATACCTTGGCTACTCTGCCGACTACTACGTCGAGCTGGCCCGCCGCCACGCTTCCGGCGAGGCCTGATGCCGCGAGCCATGCGGGGACTGGCGGTCACGGCCTATGGGATCCTCCTCTGGCCTGCCGCGCTGTGGCTCGCCTGGCTGCTGTTGGCGAAGGTCGATTTCCTCTATCCCGTGGCCTATCGGCTGCTCGACATTCCTGCCACGCTCAGCACTTACGTTCCGCAGAATCGCCATGGGCGGCAGGACTTCACCCGGACGGATGCGGCCGAGCATGCCCGGCTGTTCGCGGCCATCGCCGAGGCCGTCCGCCATGGCGGCAAGGGCCTGGAGGAGCTGCGCTACCACGACCCGCAGGGCCGTGAACTGGGGCGGCTGCTGACCCGGGACGAGGTCACCCACCTGCGCGATGTGGCGCATCTCGTCGAGCGTGGGGAACGCGCCGGCCTGCTGGCGCTCGCGGGCTGGGCAGTCCTTGCGCTCCTGCTCAGCCTTGGGCGCGTTCCCGTTCCGCAGGTGGGGAGGCTGCTGGCCGGCAGTGTGGCCGGGCTCGTACTCCTTGCAGGCGCGCTGCTCGCCCTGGGGCCGGTTGAGGTCTTCTATGCCTGGCACCGCTGGGTTTTCCCGCCCGATCACCCGTGGTTCTTCTACTACCAGGACTCGTTGATGAGCAGTCTGATGCAGGCGCCGAACCTGTTCGGTTTCATCGGCGCCCTCTGGCTCGGCGTGAGCCTGGTGCTCTTGTTAGCATTGAACGACACGGTCCGCCTGGCGGTCCGGATTTTCATGCCAAGGAGATCATCATGAAAGCAGCATCCATCCTTGTCCTTGCCGCCCTGCTCCTGTAATTCGCCCGGCCTGGTCACTCGCCGCTGAACAGGAAGCCAAGATTCAGGGCGATGATGAGCAGTGCACAGGCCCAGGCCAGCCCCGCCATCCAGCGCGGGGCGGTCATCTCGCCCATCAGGGACCGATTGGAGACCAGGAGGATCAAGGGCAGCAGGGTAAACGGCAGCTGCATGGATAGGATCACCTGCGACAACACCAGCAGGCTCAGGGGTTTGGTGCTCAGGAGAATGGCAATCACCGCGGGGATCATGGTCAAGAGTCGGAGGGTCAGGCGCAGCCTGGCGATGTTGACCGGCCGACCGAGCAGGGGCTCGAACACGATCTGGCCGGCCAGGGTCGCGGTGGTGGAGCTGGCTACCCCCGAAGCCAAAAGGGTGATGGCGAAGGTCAGCGCGGCCGCCTCGCCGAACAGGGGTCCCAGGGTGACATAGGCCTGGTCGAGGTCGGTGATCAATAGGCCCTGTTCGTGAAAGGCCGCGGCGGCGGTGATGAGGATGGCGGAGTTGACCAGCCACGCGGCGAGCAGCGCCCCCACGGTGTCCCACTTGAGGATGCCGTAGATCCTGCGCTTGTCGAGGTTGGTGTCCCGCAACCGGGTCAGCACCTGCGACGAGTGCAGGAAGATGTTGTGCGGCATGACCGTGGCGCCGATGATCCCGAGGGCGATGAACAGGGCCGTGCTGTCGCTGATGGTCCTGTTCGGCAGGAAGGCTTGGGAGGCCACGGCGGCCATGTCAGGCTGGATGATGACCAGTTCCACTACGTAGCCGAGGCTGATGGTGGCGACGAAGGCAATGATGGTCATTTCCACCCAGCGGAAGCCAAAGCGCTCCAGCCACAGGATCAGCAGTACATCGAACACGGTCAGCACCACCGCGACTGGCAATGGGATGTCGAATAACAAGTTCAGCGCCACCGCCACGCCCAGAAATTCCGCCAGATCAGTCGCCATCATCGCCAGCGCCGCGGTGGTGAGCAGCGCTTTGGCGCGCCAGCCTGGGTAGCGTTCGGCGATCAGCTGGGCCAGGTTCCGTTCCGTTGCCACCCCGAGCCGCGCGGCCAGCAGTTGCATGAGGACGGCGATCAGGCTGGCGAGGGTGATGACCCACAGCAGGGCATAGCCATAGCGGCTGCCAGCCTCGATTGACGTGGCCCAGTTGCCCGGGTCCATGTAGCCCACGGACACCAGGAAGGCGGGCCCAAGATAGAACCAGAAGGGACGCACGATCGGGCGGTCTTGGGCGCAGGGCAGGTTGCTCATCAAATTAGGCAAGACTAAAAAATAGATTTGGACAATCTAGGGCAAGCCGACGCGCCCGGTCAAATGCAGGAAAGTGATAAGGTTCATGAATTCTTTCTATCGTTGTCTTCCACCTCCATGAGCAGCCGTGCCCTCCAGGACTATCTCAAGGCCGTCTACAAGCTGGCCGGGGACACCGCGGAGCCGGTCTCGACCTCCGCCCTGGCCGAACGGTTGAAGGTGGCCCAGCCCTCGGTGACCGGGATGGTGAAGAGGCTGGCGGCCGAGGGGCTGATCGAGCACATCCCCTACCAGGGTGTGCGCCTGACCGCGGCCGGGCGCCGGGTGGCGGTGGAGACCATCCGTCGCCACCGCATCGTTGAACAGTTCCTGGTGCAGGTGCTGGGACTGTCCTGGGACGAGGTGGACGCGGAGGCGGAGGTGCTGGAGCACAGCGTCTCCGAACGGGTGGTCAACCGCATGTGGGAGGTGCTCGGCCGCCCGGCGAGCGACCCGCACGGATCACCCATCCCGGCGCCCCATGCGGACCTGCGTGAGCCGCGCGCCCTGTGCGCGCTGGCCGATGCGCCCCGTGGGGGTTCCCTACGGGTGGCTCGGTTGCACGAGCGGAGCCCGGAGGAGTTGCGCTATCTGGCGGACCTCGGCCTGACCCCGGGGGCGGCGGTGCGTGTGGAAGAGCGCACGCCGTTCAATGGTCCGCTGATGATTCGGGTCGGTGGCGCGCTGCATGTGCTGGATGCCGGTATGGCTGCGGCCATCCTGGTGCAGGAGGTGAATGATGCCTGTGGAAACTGACCCGACCCTGTCCGGCCACTCCGGTCTGCTCGGCTGCCAGTTCTGGTCCGCCGGACGGGCGCAGGGGCCTTGCGTGCTGGAAGCCGTGCCGGCGCTGCTGCAGGATCCGCAGGGCTTCCTGTGGCTGGACATGGTCGAGCCTGACCATGCCATGGTCGAGCATCTGCAGGGCCTGTTCGGCCTGCACGAGCTGGCCATGGAGGATGTGCGCCATGCCGAGCAGCGGCCCAAGCTGGAGAGCTTCGGCGAGGTGCTGTTCCTCGTGCTCAAGCCGGCCCTGGTGGCCGGGGAGGACCTCGATTTCGGCGAGGTGCATGTCTTCATCGCGCCGCGCTTCGCCCTGCTGATCCACCACGGCGAGGCGGATGTCGGCCTGGTCGCCCAGCGCCGCTTCCAGCAGTTGCCCGAGCGTCTGGGGCGCGGCATGGGGGCGGCCCTGCACGCGGTGCTGGATTCCACGGTGGATGGCTACCTACCCATGGCAGATCGCTTCGCCGCGCGTCTGGAGGAGCTGGAGGCGCGGGTGATCGCTGGCCGTATGCAGGAGATGGAGACCCTCGCCCAGCTGCACGAGCTCAAGCGCGACATGCTGCGCCTGCGTGCCGTGGCCGTGCCGCTGGAGGAGATCAGCCGCCAGCTTGCCACGCTCCATCCGGAGCTGATCACCCCGCCGTTGCGCCCTTACTTGCGCGATGTGCATGACCACCTCGTGCGCCTGCTCGGCAGTCTGGATACCCTGCGCGAGGAGCATATCGGACTGGCCCACCTCCAGCTCGCCCTGGCCGCGCACCAGCAGAACGTGGTGGTGCGCAAACTGGCCGGGTGGGGGGCGATCCTTGCCGTGCCGACCATGCTGTTCAGCCTCTATGGCATGAACTTCGAAAATATGCCGGAGCTGAAATGGCCGTGGGGCTACCCCCTTGTGCTGAGCTTGACGGTGGGAATCGGGGTGGGACTGCACCGCTGGTTCAAGCGCAGCGGGTGGTTGTAGGTCGGCTACAGCACCACCGTGGTGACGATGGCAAAGTAGATCAGGATCGACAGCAGATCCTGGATGACTGTGGTCAGCGGGCCGCTGCCGAAGGCCGGATCGACGTCCAGCCGGTCGAGTACCCAGGGCAGGATCATGGCGACTAGGCTCGCCACCGAGGAGGCGGCCAAAATGGACAGGGCCACGCCAAGGGCGACCTTCTCGTCGCCCCACAGCCAGCCGATGACCGGCCAGGCAACCAGGGCCAAGGTCAGGCCGATCATCAGGCCGGTGAGGATCTCCTGTCTGAGGACACGGCGGATGGGGATGCCGAGCGAGAGCCCGCGCACCACCACGGTCTCGGTCTGGGTGCCGACGGCGTCGGCGAGATATACGATGCCGGGGACGAAGAAGGCCAGCAACACCAATTCGCTGAGCTGACGCTCGAAGCTGCCGACGATCTGCGCGGCCAGGATGGCACCGCCAAGCCCCAGCAGCAGCCACGGCAGGCGGTGCAGGAAGCGGCGCAGCACCGGCTCTTCCGAGGAGGTGCGGGCGCGGTCGCTCTGCTTGAGGAAGCCGCCGAGGCGGGCGAGGTCCTCCTCGTGCTCGGCCAGCAGGATGCCGAGCAGGCGATGCGGGGGGATGATGCCCAGAAAGCGCCCTTCGCCATCCACCACCGCGAGCGCCGCCTCCTCGTGCTGCACCGCTTTCCAAGCGGCCTGTTCCTGATCCAGCTCCGGTGCGACCACCGGCGGCTCGTTGTCCATCAGCTGCGCTGCCGTGACATGAGCGGGGGCGGCCAACACATCTTCGATTCGGATCAGGCCCAGCAAGCGACTGTCCTCGCAGACGGCGATGTGCGACAGGCAAGCATATCGCTGCGCGTGCAGCTGCTCGCGAATCGCGGCCGCCTGCGCCGAGGGGTTGACCACCGGGACATCACGGGTAAGGTGGGCCAAGGCCGTCTCGAAGCCTGGCGCGGTGGTTTCCGTTAGCATGCAAGGCGGGCCGAAATTAGCCGCGCGCCTTCAGGAAGGCGACCTCGGAGGCATCGGTCCACGGCTTGACCCGGTCGCGGAAGGCGATGAACGAGTCGTAGACCTTCTTGGTCAGCGGGTCGTGCTGGGCCACCTCGGCCAGCACCTCGGCGGAGAGCCTCTTGAGCTCCGCGATGACATCATCCGGCAGGTTGCGCACCTGTACGCCGTGCTCGTGCTTGAGCGTTTCCAGCGCCTGGTTGTTGCGCGCCATGAACTCGGCCAGCATGTCGGCGTTCACGACCTTGCAGGCGTTGAGCACAATGCTCTGCAGGTCCCTCGGCAGGGCCTCGAGGGCCTGTTTGTTGATGATCGCCTCCATGGTGCTGCCCGGCTCATGCCAACCGGGGGCGTAGTAATACTTCGCCGCTTTGTACAGGCCGAAGGCGAGGTCATTGTACGGACCAACCCACTCGGTGGCGTCGATGGTGCCGGACTGCAGCGCGGTGAACAGCTCGCCGCCCGGCAGGTTGACCGGGGTGCCGCCGGCGCGGCGCAGCACCTCGCCGCCGAGGCCCGGGATGCGCATCTTCAGGCCCTTGAGGTCGGCGACGCTGTTGATCTCCTTGTTGAACCAGCCGGCCATCTGCACGCCGGTGTTGCCGCAGGGCATGGGGACGAGGCCGAAGGGGGCGTACACCTCCTGCCACAGCGCAAGGCCGTCACCGTAGAACAGCCAGGCGTTCATTTCCTGCGCGGTGAGGCCGAAGGGCACGGAGGTGAAGAACTGGGTCGCCTCGTGCTTGGCCTTCCAGTAGTAGGCGCCGCCGTGGCCGATCTGCGCGGTGCCACGCGCCACGGCATCGAACACCTCCAGCGCCGGCACCAGCTCGCCTGCGGCGAACACCTTGACCTCGATCCGTCCGCCGCTCATCTCGTTGATGAGCCGGGCCAGGTTCTCGGCGCCCGTACCAAGGCCGGGGAAGTTCTTCGGCCAGGTGGTGACCATCTTCCATTTGATGACTTCCCCCTTGGAGGGCAAGGCGGTGGGGGAATTCGATGCAGGCTCTTGCTTGCAGCCTGTGAGGGCTGCGGTGCCGCCGAGGGCAGCGGCAGTCAGGAAATGACGACGGTTCATGCAAGACTCCTTCATGCTGATAAGGAAACGCTGAATAGTTTAAGGAAACGCTGAATCATTCAGCGTTTCCCGTTTGGGGCAGGATGCCCCAACGCGAACAACGACGTCAGTCGTTGATTCGCGGAGTTCGTCGCGGACATGCGGCTTGATAAGACGAGCTGAAAAAATCCATGGATGGATTTTTTTAGAGTTTCCATAAAGGAATGCTCATAACGGGGTGAGGTTGGCATAGGCCAGCACCAGCCACTTGCTGCCCTGGCGGCCGAAGTTGACGTGCACGCGCGCCTGCGGGCCGGCACCCTCGTGACCGATGATCACGCCCTCGCCGAAGATGGCGTGCCGCACGGCCTGGCCGAGGCGTAGGCCACTTTCGGCGGCGTCCATCGCGCGCATGTGCTGCGGCGTGAGGCCCATCGGGCGCATCACCTGGGCGCGCGGGCGCACGTCGCGCAACAGGTTGTTGGGGATCTCGCCGAGGAAGCGCGAGGGCTGCGGGTAGAGGTCCTTGCCATGCAGGCGGCGGCGCTCGGCGCAGGTCAGCACCAGCTGCTCGCGGGCGCGGGTGATGCCGACGTAGGCCAGGCGGCGCTCCTCCTCCAGCTTGGCAGGGTCCTCGCGCGACATCTGGTGTGGGAACAGACCTTCCTCCAGGCCGACGATGAACACCAGCGGGAATTCCAGGCCCTTGGCCGCGTGCAGGGTCATCATCTGCACGCAGTCCTCGTGCGCGCCGCCCTGTGCTTCGCCGGCCTCCAGCGCGGCATGGCCGAGGAAGGCCTCGAGCGGGGCGAGGCCGAGGGCCACGTCCTCCTCGCGCAGCATGAAGCCGCGTGCGGCGCTGATGAGTTCCTCGATGTTCTCGGCGCGCATCTCGCCGCGCTCGGCGTCCTTCTTATGGAACTCCAAGAGGCCGCTGGCCTGGGCGACGTGGGCGACCTGTTGCTCCAGTGGCAGCTCGTCGATGGCGAGGGCCATGGCATCGATGCCGAGCACAAAGCTGCGGATCGCTCCGGCGGCGCGGCCGGTGAGCTTGCCATCCGCCAGCAGGGCGAGGGCGGCCCCCCAGAGCGACAGCCCCTGCTCACGCGCGGCCTCGCGCACTTGTTCCAGCGTCTTGTCGCCGATGCCGCGCGGCGGCACGTTGACCACGCGCTCGAAGGCGGCGTCGTTGTCGCGGTGCCGTGCCAGGTTGAGGTAGGCGAGCATGTCCTTGATCTCGGCGCGCTCGAAGAAGCGCAGGCCGCCAAAGATGCGGTAGGGCAGATCAAAGTGGATCAGGGCCTCTTCCAGCACGCGCGACTGCGCGTTGGAGCGGTAGAGGATGGCCACATCCTGCAAGGGGTGGCCCGCGTCGCGCCAAGCGTTGATGCGCTCGGCGACGAAGCGTGCCTCGTCCTGCTCATTGAAGGCGGAGTAGACCTGGATCGGCTCGCCCTCCGAGCCGTCGGTCCACAGGTTCTTGCCGAGCCGCTCGTCGTTGTGCGCGATGACCGCGTTGGCGGCCGCAAGGATGGTGGCGGTGGAGCGGTAGTTCTGCTCCAGCCGCACCACGTGGGTCTGCGGGAAGTCGCGGTCAAAATAGCGGATGTGCTCCACGCGCGCTCCGCGCCAACCGTAGATCGACTGGTCGTCGTCGCCGACCGCGAACACGTGGCCGTGTGTCCCGGCCAGCAGGCGTAGCCAGCCGTACTGTAGGGCGTTGGTGTCCTGGAACTCGTCCACCAGCAGGTGGCTGAAGCGGCACTGGTAGTGCTCGAGCAGGGCCGGGGTGTCGCGCAACAGCTCGAGGGCGCGCAGCAGCAGCTCGGCGAAGTCGACCAGCCCGCTCTGGCGGCAGAGGTTTTCGTAGGCGTCGTATAGCTCGAGCAGCTGGCGGCTGGCAGGATCGTAACCGGGCTGGATGGAGGAGGGGCGCAGGCCTTCTTCCTTGCGGCCGTTGATGTAGCCCGCGACCATGCGTGGCGGCCAGCGCGACTCGTCCAGGCCCCGCTCGCGCAGCAGGCGCTTGATCAGGCGGGTCTGGTCATCGGCATCGAGGATCTGAAAGGCCTGCGGTAGCCCAGCTTCCTGCCAGTGGGCGCGCAGCAGGCGATGGGCGATGCCGTGGAAGGTGCCGATCCACATGCCGGAGGCCGCGTGGCCGAGCAGCTGCTCGACCCGCCCGCGCATCTCGCCCGCCGCCTTGTTGGTGAAGGTGACGGCCAGTACTGCGTAGGGCGACACGCCCATCGCCTGCACCAGCCAGGCGATGCGGTGGGTGAGCACACGGGTCTTGCCAGAGCCGGCCCCGGCGAGCACCAGGGTGGTGCGGGCGGGGCTGGTCACGGCCTCGCGCTGGGCATCGTTGAGTGGGTCGAGGATGGCTTGCAGGTTCATCGCGGTATTCTACCAGGCCGTTGAAAAACGCTTTGCAATGGCCTGGTCAGGTGAGCCTAGATAGTGTCGTCACAAGACCTGAGCCCAGATGGCGATACAGCGGATCTGTGCGGCCGCCAGGAATGAATCGGCATTCTTGGCGTATCGAGTGGCAATCCCGCGCCAGCGCTTGAGTTGTAGGAAAGCGTTTTCGACCAGATGCCGATGGCGGTACAACGCCACATCATAGGCACGAGGCGTCTTGCGGT
>JBMFOY010000067.1:0-10188 GCA_049969375.1 Halothiobacillaceae bacterium
TTTGCGGTAGGCCTGAATTTCCAAGAAGTCGATGATGCGCTCGACCACCTCGCGATGGGGAAGGGCCGCGCCCGAGTTCACGGTGTCCTCGACGTGGCTGGCCACGCTGTCCGTGGGATCCAGCACGGCGGCGACCCCCCCTTGGGCCCATTGGGTGCTGCCCTCGAACATGGCGTTCTTGGCCAGCACCCCGACCCGTAGGCCGCCGGGCAGGTGAAGCGCGCAGGTCAGCCCGGCGGCCCCGCTGCCCAGGATGAGCACGTCGAAGGTGTGAGGAGCTGCGGTCATGCGGGCGATCCCATCGTTTGGTCCGTTTACGTTGTATGATTCCAACAATATCGACAATCCCGCTTTGACGGAACCTTCCCGCCCCGCAGCCGTCTATCCCCTTGTGCATGGGATGTGATGCGGGAGTAACCCAGGAATGCAACACGCATGTCGTCCAGTCCGACCGACCAGCAACTTGTCGCCCGTGCGCGCGAAGGCGACCAGCGCGCCTTTGAGTTGTTGGTGCGCAAATACCAGCACAAGGTGCTCAAGCTCATCATGCGCTACGTGCGGGACATGGACGAGGCGATGGATCTGACCCAGGAGACCTTCGTCAAGGCCTGGAAGGCGCTGGGCTCGTTCCGCGGGGACAGCGCCTTCTATACCTGGATCTACCGGATTGCCGTCAACACGGCCAAGAATCATCTGGTCAGCGTGCAGCGCCAGCCCTACACGGTAGACCTGGATGCCGACGAGACGGACCAGTACGCCGCCGAGCCAGGGCTGACCGACACCGACACGCCGGAGGGCGAGGCGTTGGGGAGCGAATTGCACCGCGTGGTCATGCAGGCCATCCACGACCTGCCGGAAGACCTGCGCACCGCCATCACCCTGCGGGAACTGGAAGGGTTGAGTTACGAGGAAATCGCCGAGGTGATGGGATGCCCCATCGGCACCGTCCGTTCGCGGATCTTCCGCGCGCGTGAAGCGATCGACAAGCGCCTGAAGCCCTTGCTGGGCTGAACGGGGAGAATGTCAATGAACAAGAACAAGCCGAGCTTTGATGAAGCCCTATCCGCCATGCTGGACGATGCCCTCAGCCGCCATGAGGTCGACCAGCTGCTCGAGCAATTGCGTCATGATCCGCGGGAGAGTGAGCGCATGGGCCGCTACAGCCTGATCGGCATGGCCATGCGAGGCGAGCTGGCAGAAGCTCCTTCGCGTGACATGACGGCGCGCATCATGGCCAGTATCCGGGCCGAACAGATGCCGGTACGTAGGGCCACGGTTCTCGACACCCTGCGCGACTGGCTGGGCACCTGGCGTCTTCCTGCTTTTGGCATGGCCCTGGCGGCCACCGTGGCGGGTATCGCCGTGCTGGTGACCCATCCCGCGCAGCAGAACCCGGATGATTCGTTCGTTGTCCTCACTACCCCGCAGGTGTCCGGTGTCCAGATCGCGGCCAAGGACATGCAGGACGTGCAGGGAACGGATGCCATGCCTGACCCTTATCTCGTCCAGCACCTCACCTATGCCGAGGGTGGTCCGATGACCTCCATGGCCTCCAATGTCCGCCTGGTAGCCTACGAGCGTCCCTGATGCCTCTTGTCCTGAACCGCCTGCTCCCCATCGCCTTCCTCTTTGGACTCGCCGGTGCCGCAGGCGCCTCGCCGGGCGCCGAGGCGCTCCTCCAGCGCATGGCGCACACCATGCACACCGTCAATTACGAGGGGCTGCTGCTGCATGTGCAGGGGCAGGGTGGTGATGGCCGCACCATGCACATCTTTCATCTCTTTGATGCGCAGCATGGCGAGCGCGAGCGCCTAGTGAGCATGGATGGCCCGCCGCGGGAGGTGCTGCAGGAGGGCGACCGTTGCACCTGTGTCTGGCCGCGTGCGCGGCTGGTGGTCACCGGTCGTACACCTTCTTGGCGCGGGCGCCTGTCCGCCGAACGCTTTGGCGAGACTGTCCAGCTGGCCAAGTTCTACGATTTCGTGCAGAACGGGGATGCGCGCGTGGCCAATCTGACCTGCAACGTGGTCAGGCTGGTGCCCAAGGATGCCTACCGGCATGGCTATCGCCTGTGCATCCACGAGCCGAGCGCCATGTTGCTCCGCCTCGAGGTGCTCGATGGCGATCGGCGTCTGGAGATGAGCCAGTTCGCCAGCCTGCGCATCGTGCCGGACATGGGCGAGGAGGTCATGCGCTTGAGCACCGACATCCAGGGGTTCCGCGTGGTGGAGGAGCCGGCCAAGGGGGAGCCCTTTGAGCCGCGCTGGATCGCCACGACCTTGCCGCCCGGCTACGCCTTGCGTCATGCGGCCGAGCGCCGTAGCCCGCACAACGGCAAGCTGCTGGAGCATCTCATTTATTCCGACGGCCTGAGTAACGTGTCGGTCTTCATCGAACGCCAGTCCGAACAGATGCCCCCCGAGCAGGCTTTCAGCGGCGCCATGCAGCGCGTCACGCGCGACGCCGACGGGTTCCGCCTGACCGCCATCGGCGAGGCGCCGGAGGCCGCCATGCGGATGATCCTCGATGGCCTGCGGCCCGTGGCGGTGCCCTGACATGCTCGAGGCACGGGGCAGAGTGGTCGCCATTGAGGACGGTATGGCCTGGGTCGAAAGCCCGCGCCAGTCCGCCTGCGGCAGCTGCGCCTCGAAGGGGCATTGCGGCACCGGCCTGCTGGGGGATGCGCTGATGGGCGGCAGGGTCAGTCGCATCGCGGTGCGCGACACGCTCGGCGTGCAAGTCGGGGACGAGGTCGTGCTTGGCCTGCCGGAAGATGGGGTCGTGCGTGCCTCGCTGCTGCTCTACGGCCTGCCCCTCGCAGGCTTCGTCGGCGGCATGGCCCTGTTCCAGCCAGCCGGAGAAGGCTGGGCCCTGTTGGCAGGGGGGCTTGGCCTTGCCGGAGGCCTGCTGCTGCTCAGTCCCCTCGGCCGGCGTGCCGCGGGCCGACAAGCCGAGCCCCGCATCCTCGCCCGTATCCAGGGTCCCGTGGTTGCCCGCTGTGATGTCCATCCATGAAAAAGCATTTCATTGCCCTGCTGCTGGGTCTGACTCTTGCGGGCTGTTCCGAACCGAAGGTCGCCCCGCCTGATTTCAGCGATCTGGTCGATCGTGCCGCGCCCGCGGTGGTGAATATCAGCACCACCCTCAAGAACACGTCCAAGTCCGAGATGGCGATGGCGAATCCGTTTCCGGAAGGGTCCTCCTTGGGCGAGCTGTTCCGTCACTTCTTTGGCTCTCCCGATCAGGGCGAGGGGGAGGATGAGGGCTCGCTCGGCTCCGGCTTCATCCTCGACGAGGACGGCTACATCCTGACCAATCAGCACGTCATCGCCGATGCGGAGCAGATCGTGGTGCGCCTCTCCGATCGGCGCGAGTTGCTGGCGACGGTGGTCGGAGCGGATGTCACGAGCGATATCGCCCTGCTCAAGGTGGAAGCGGACGGCCTGCCGACCCTGCGGGTGGGCAATGCGGACACGCTGCGTGTGGGCGAATGGGTGGTCGCCATCGGTACGCCGTTCGGCTTCGACCATTCTGTCACTGCGGGCATCGTCAGCGCCAAGGGGCGCGGCATCCCGAACGACAGCAACCAGACCTACGTGCCCTTCATCCAGACTGATGTAGCGATCAATCCCGGCAACTCGGGCGGGCCGTTGCTGAACATGCGCGGCGAGGTGGTAGGCATCAATGCGCAAATCTACACCGAGTCCGGCGGCTACATGGGGCTGTCCTTCGCCATCCCGGTCAACCTGGCCATGGAGGTGGTGGAGCAGCTCAAGCGCCAGGGGCATGTCTCGCGCGGCTTCCTTGGCGTGCAGGTGCAGGACATGGATCGCGAGCTGGCCGCAGCCTTTGGCCTGGACCGTCCGGTTGGCGCACTGGTGGTGCGGGTGCTGCCCGACAGCCCGGCCGAACGTGCGGGCCTGCTCCCGGGGGATGTGGTGCTGGAGGTGAACGGAGTATCACTCGCAGACGCCAGCAGCCTGCCAATGCTCGTGGGGCGCATCCCGCCGGGTGCAGAGGCCAAGCTGACCGTGGCCCGGGAGGGCAAGTTCGTCACCCTGCGCCTGCGCGTGGTTGAAACGCCGGAGGCCGCCGCGGCCCCCCAGGCTCCTGATGCGGATGCATCGACCACGCCCACCCGTGCCTCCCGAGGCCATCCGCAGCTCCACCGCGCCTGATATCGCCCCGCCTCATGGCGGGGTTGCTGGTATACTCCGCGCCTCCTTGCCTACCGATCGCTCTCCATGGATCAAGCCCACATTCGCAACTTCTCCATCATCGCCCATATCGACCACGGCAAATCGACCCTGGCGGATCGCTTCATCCAGCTCTGTGGGGGGCTTGAGGCGCGCGAGATGGAGGCCCAGGTGCTCGATTCGATGGACATCGAGCGCGAGCGCGGCATCACCATCAAGGCGCAGAGCGTGTCGCTGCGCTACGTGGCGCGCGATGGCCAGGAGTATGAGCTGAACATGATCGACACCCCGGGGCATGTCGACTTCTCCTATGAGGTGTCCCGCTCGCTCGCCGCCTGCGAGGGTGCTCTCCTGGTGGTCGACGCCTCGCAGGGGGTGGAGGCGCAATCGGTGGCAAATTGCTACACCGCCATCGACCTCGGCCTCGAGGTGGTTCCGGTGCTGAACAAGATGGATCTGCCGAACGCCGACCCCGAGCGCGTGGCCAAGGAGATCGAGGACATCATCGGCATCGACGCAAGCGATGCCGAGCGCGTGTCTGCCAAGAGCGGCCTGAACGTGCCCGAACTGCTCGAGGCCCTGGTCAAACGGATCCCGCCACCCTCCGGCAAGGAGGACGGGCCACTCAAGGCGCTGATCATTGACTCTTGGTTCGACAATTACGTCGGCGTGGTGGCGCTGGTGCGCATCGTCGATGGCGAACTGCGCTTAAAGCAGAAGATCCGCATGATGGGTACCCGCGGGGTGTTCAGCGTCGACAAGGTCGGCGTGTTCACCCCCAAGCGCCAGGATCGGGAGGTGCTGAAGACCGGCGAGGTCGGTTTCATGATCGCCGGCATCAAGGAGATCGACGCGGCCAAGGTGGGCGACACCATCACCGATTTCGAGAACCCCGCCGCCGAACCCCTGCCGGGATTCAAGGAGGTCCAGCCGCGCGTGTTCGCCGGTCTCTATCCGGTCGAGTCTGAAGACTATGAGAACCTGCGCGAGGCACTGCGCAAGCTGCGCCTGAATGATGCCGCACTGCATTTTGAGCCGGAGGTGTCGCAGGCCCTGGGCTTCGGTTTCCGCATCGGTTTCCTTGGCCTTCTGCACATGGAGATCATCCAGGAGCGCCTTGAGCGCGAATACAACCTGGACCTGATCACCACCGCGCCGACTGTGGTGTATGAGGTGGTCACCACCCAAGGCGAGGTGCTGCACATCCACAACCCCGCCGACCTGCCGCCCGTCTCCAACATCAGCGAGATGCGCGAGCCGATCATCGAGGCCAACATCCTCGTGCCGCAGGACTACGTCGGCAACGTCATCACCCTGTGCATCGAGAAGCGCGGGGTGCAGAAGCAGATGCTCTATCTCGGTAACCAGGTCTCGCTCAAGTTCGAGCTGCCGCTGGCCGAGGTGGTGATGGATTTCTTTGACAAGCTCAAGTCAGTCAGCCGTGGCTACGCCTCGTTTGACTACCACTTCCTGCGCTTCCAGCAGGCGCCGCTGGTCAAGCTCGATGTGCTGATCAACGGCGAGCCGGTGGACGCCCTATCGATGATCGTGCACCGGCAGATCTCCGAATCGCGCGGGCGTGAGCTGTGCGAGAAGCTCAAAGAGCTGATTCCCCAGCAGCAGTTCGAGGTGCCAATCCAGGCCGCGATTGGCGGTAAGATCATTGCGCGCACCAACATCAAGGCCTTGCGCAAGAATGTTCTAGCGAAATGTTACGGCGGTGACGTCTCCCGCAAGCGCAAGTTGTTGGAGAAACAGAAGGAAGGCAAGAAACGCATGAAGTCCATCGGCCGGGTCGAGGTGCCGCAGGAGGCCTTCCTTGCTGTGCTGCAAATGGACAAGAAGTAAGGTGACGCATGAATTTCGAGCTCATCCTGGTGCTGGCCACCCTGTTCACCGGCGTGGTCGTTGGCCTCGACCGGCTCTACTTCCGCCGCGCGCGTGAAGAGTCACAGGGTAAGGAGCCGTTGCTGGTTGAATACTCGCGCAGCTTCTTCCCCGTGTTGCTGGTCGTGCTGCTGCTGCGCTCGTTTGTCGCCGAGCCGTTCCGCATCCCCTCCGGCTCGATGATGCCGACCCTTGAGGTGGGCGACTTCATCCTGGTCAATAAATTCGCCTATGGCATCCGCCTGCCGGTGATGCGCACCAAGGTGATCCCACTCGGGGAGCCCAAACGCGGCGATGTGGTGGTGTTCAAGTACCCGCAGCAGCCCGAGGTAGACTACATCAAGCGCATCATCGGTCTGCCGGGGGATCGCGTCCGCTATGAGAACAAGCAGTTGTTCATCAATGGGAAGCCGATGCCGCTCAAGCCGCTCGGCATCTACTCCGGTGATGGCCCGCAGGGGCGCATGCTGGGCGCGCATATGTTCGAGGAGGATCTCGATGGGGTACTTCACGCCATCCTGCAGCGCCCGGAGGCCCAGGGGCCGGAAGGCGAGATCGTCGTGCCTGCAGGGCAGTATTTCGTCATGGGCGACAACCGCGACAACAGCAACGACAGCCGTTACTGGGGCTTCGTACCCGAGGAAAATCTGGTCGGCCGCGCTATGCTGATTTGGATGCATTTCGACGGCGAGGCTGTGCGCGTCGATTTCAGTCGTATTGGTACCGGTATCAAGTAATCCAGGGGAGGGGAATCGGATGGAATACAAGCAGCAGCGTGGCATGACCTTCATCGGTCTATTGATCAGCGCCTCGTTCCTTGGCGTCCTGATCGTCGCCGGCCTTAATGTCCTGCCGCTCTACCTCGACGATCAGAAAATGAGCTCCATCTTCCGTTCGCTGGAAAAGGAAGGAAACGGTGAGATGACCCGCCATGAGATCGTCAAATTCATCGAGGGACGCATGCAGATCAATGACATCGATGAGCAGATCTCGCTCGATGACCTGAAGGTCGAGGCTATGCCGGGGAATGGCAAGCGGGTTGAATTTGAATACGAGGCCCGCGCTCCCCTGCTGGGTAACCTGGATGCGGTGGCGACCTTCCGCCATGAAGTGATCATTCGCTGACCATGGCCGACCCTCTCAAGCGCCTGGAGGAGCGCCTCGGGCACACCTTCACGGATCCGGCCCTGCTCGAGCTCGCCCTGCGCCATCGCAGTGCCGGCGGACGGCATAATGAGCGGCTCGAGTTCCTCGGCGACGGCCTGCTCAACTTCGTCATCGCCGACGAACTCTACGCGCGCCGTCCGAAGGCGAGCGAGGGGGAGCTTTCCCGCTACCGGGCGAGCTTGGTGCGCGAGGACACCCTGGCCGAACTGGCCGCCGAGCTCGATCTGGGCGACTACCTCATCCTCGGCAGCGGGGAGCTCAAATCGGGCGGCTACCGGCGTGGTTCGACCCTGGCGGACGCCTTCGAAGCCGTCATCGGCGCGGTCTACCTGGACAGCGGCTTCGAGCCTGCGCGTGCGCTGATCTTGCAGTTATATCACGACCGCCTCGAGCACCTCCCCGTGCATGCTGGCCAGAAGGACCCGAAGACGCGCCTGCAGGAATGGCTGCAAGGGCGGCAGCGGCCCCTTCCTGAGTATGAGGTCATCGATACCCTCGGTCAGGCCCACGCCCAGACCTTCGTGGTTCAGTGCCGGGTAGACGGACTCGACCAACCTACCACGGGCCGCGGCACCAGTCGCCGCCGCGCCGAGCAGGCCGCCGCCGAGGCGGCCCTTAAACAACTCCAGCCCAAGGCACGCGAAGCATGACCCATCGCTGCGGCTATGTCGGCATCGTGGGCCGCCCCAACGCGGGCAAGTCCACCCTGCTCAACACCCTGATCGGCCAGAAGATCAGCATCACCGCGCCCAAGCCGCAAACCACGCGGCATACCATCATCGGCGTCAAGACCCTGCCTAAGGCGCAGATCCTCTATGTCGACACCCCGGGCCTGCACAAGAGCACCGGCCGGGCCCTGAGCCGCGTGCTCAACCGTACGGCTTTGGGCATCCTCGAGGGCGTGGATGTGGTGGTATTCCTGATCGAGGCCATGCGCTGGACCGATGAGGACGCCGAGGTGCTGGAGCGCCTGCGCCAGGTGAAGGTGCCGGTGATTCTCGCCATCAACAAGGTCGATCTGCAGGCCGACAAGGCCGCATTGCTACCCTTCCTGCAGCAGATGGCGGCACGTTTCGACTTTGCCGAGATCATCCCCATCTCCGCGCGCAAGGGCAGCAACCTGGCCCGTCTGGAACAAGCCGTCGTCGCTCGCTTACCCGAGGGGCCTCCGGCCTACGACGAGGACACCCTGACCACCGCGAGCTCCCGCTTCATCGCCGCCGAGTTCGTGCGCGAGCAGATCACCCGCCTGGCGCATGCCGAGGTCCCCTATGGGGTTACGGTCGAGATCGAGAACTACACCGTCGAACCGGGGCTGACGCGCATCGATGCCCTGATCTGGGTCGAGCGGGAAGGGCAGAAGGCCATCCTGATCGGCAAGAGTGGTGAGATGCTCAAGGAGATTGGCCGCCGCGCCCGCATCAACCTCGAAAACTTGCTCGGCACCAAGGTCTTCCTGCGCCTGTGGGTCAAGGTCAAGGGCGGCTGGTCGGATGACGAGCGCGCCTTGCGCGCGCTGGGGTACGGCGAGTCTTGAGCGCTGCGCGTCCAGAGCACGGGGAGGAGGGCTACATCCTTCATGCCCGGCCCTGGCGCGACACCAGTCTGCTGCTCGAGGTGTTTCTGCGCGAGGGCGGGCGGCGTGGCGTGATCGCCCGCGGGGCGCGCGGCAACAGCCGCCTGCGCGCCCGTCTGCAACCCTTCCGCCGCCTGTGGCTCGACCTCGGCGGACGGGGGGATCTGGCCCAGTTGCGCGCCGCCGAGGAACTGGCCTGCCTGCCGTTGTTGACGGGGGGGCGGGGTCTGGCCTGCGGCTATTACCTGAACGAACTGATGATGCGCCTGCTGCCGCGCGACGATGCCCATCCCGGGCTGTTCGACCGTTATGCCGAGGCGCTCGAATCGTTGGCCAGTGGCGCGTCTGAAGCCCCGGTCCTGCGCCTGTTCGAGCGCCACCTGCTCGAGGAGCTGGGTTGGGCCCCGGCGTGGGACTGCTGCGAGGATGGCACGCCGGTGGAGGCCGAGGGGATGTATCATGTCCATCCCGAATTCGGCGTGCGACAGGCCTATGGCAACCCCTCGGCGGTGCGCGGCCTGAGTCTGCTCCGGCTGGCTGAGGGGCGCTGCGACGATCCCGACACCGCGCGCGAGATGCGCCTGATCCTGCACGGCCTGCTGGCCCCGCACCTCGGTCCGCAGCCCCTCCGCTCGCGCGAGTTGTTTGCTGCGGCCCTCGGCCCTGGCCGGGAACGTACCTCATCCATCGGCTGAAGGAAGCCTCCACCGTGAACCACCCGCATGACATCCTGCTTGGACTGAACATCGACCATGTCGCGACCCTGCGCCAGGCCCGCGGCGAGATCTATCCCGAGCCGGTCCATGCCGCCCTGCTGGCCGAGCAGTCCGGCGCCGATTCCATCACTCTGCACCTGCGCGAGGACCGCCGCCACATCCAGGACCGCGACGTCGAGATCCTGCGCGGCATGCTGCAGACCCGCATGAACCTCGAGATGGCGGTGACCGAGGAGATGCTAGCCTTTGCCGAGCGCCTCAAGCCGCAGGACTGCTGCCTGGTGCCGGAACGCCGCGAGGAGCTGACCACCGAGGGTGGTCTCGACGTGCTGGGTCAGGAGGCGCGCATGAAGGACGCCTGTGCCCGCCTGCGCGAGGCCGGCGTGCGGGTGTCGCTGTTCATCGACGCCGACCTCGCCCAGGTCGAGGCCGCCGTGCGGGTGGGTGCGCCGGTGATCGAGATCCACACCGGTCACTACGCCAATGCCCACGGCGAGGCCCGCCAGCGCGAGTTCGAGCGCATCGAACGCGCCGCCGTCCACGCGGCGGAACTCGGGCTGCAGGTCAACGCCGGACACGGCCTGCACTACCACAATGTGCAGCCGATTGCGGCCATCCCGGTCATGCGCGAGCTCAACATCGGTCA
>JBMFOY010000068.1:0-10097 GCA_049969375.1 Halothiobacillaceae bacterium
TCCTGCCTGGAGCAGGATGCCCCAAGGCGAACAACGAGTTCAGTCGTTGATTCGCGGAGTCCGTCGCGGACATGCGCCTTGATAAGACGAGCTGAAAAAATCCATTCATGGATTTTTTCAGAATTTCCCTGATTTGTCGGGCTGCGCGGGGGGGCGTGGATTTTCCTTGGCCAGCCGCATGTCATTGGGGGTGGTGCATCATGTATGATGTGCATATCAGTAAAATCTATTGACGGTGTCGCATGATTCTTTTCCGCCAGCTGTTCGATGAAGCTACCTGTACCCTGACCTACCTGCTCGCCGATCCGCGTACCCGTGAGGCGGTCATTATTGACCCCGTGCTGGAGCAGGTGGAGCGTGATCTTGCGGTCATCCGCGAGATGGGCGTCACCCTGCGTTACATCCTCGAGACCCACGTGCATGCCGACCACGTGACCGGCGGCGGCGGCCTGCGCAAAGTGCTGGGCGCTCAATTCGTGGCCGGACAGGGGACGGGATTGTCATGCACCGACGTCCTGCTGGAGGATGGCGGGACGCTTGCCTTCGGCGATGAGGTGATTCATGCCATCGCGACCCCGGGGCACACCAATGGCTGCATGAGCTATCGCTGGCGCGATCGTCTGTTCACCGGCGACACCCTGCTGATCGATGCCTGCGGCCGTACGGACTTCCAGGAAGGCAGTGCCGATAAGCTGTACGACAGCCTGCAGAAGCTGCTGTCTTATCCCGACGAGACCCTGGTCTTCCCCGGGCATGATTACCATGGCCGCCGAGTCAGCACCATCGGCCAGGAAAAGGGGATCAACCCTTACATTGCTGGCCTTGATCGCGCCGCCTTCGTGGCCAAGATGAACGCGCTGGATCTGCCTCGGCCGCGCCGCATCGATGTCGCGGTGCCGGCCAACAAACGATGCGGCGAGACTTCTTGAGCTGGCGTACACATCCGTCCTCGGCGCCGAGTTCGTTTAAGCGCTGAGCCTGATCGTGGGGGGGCTCCCAGTGGCGTGACGGTACCGAGCAGCGCGTTCCGTTCACGCCGCCGGGTGCGTTGTCGGACGGGCGGGCCATGGGTTACGCTGATCGACCCTGAAAAAAGGCTCGTCCCGTGCTCGCTGTTCTTAACCAACTCTTTGCCATTTGCCTGCTGCGTGCGGGGCCGCAGGACCTGCCCGTCGATCCTCGCCTGCCGATCAGGCTTGCGGGCGCTTATGCCTTGGTCGGTGGGATGGTGCTGTCCTCGCGGCTGAGCTTCGCCGAGGGCGTGGCTCAGGCGGGTCTCGATGCTCTGCTCCTCGCCGCCTTCGCCTGGGGCGTGCTGCGTTTCCGCGGTTTCCCCGAGCGCTTCATCCAGACCTATGCCGCATTGCTCGGCGTCAACCTCCTGCTCGCCCTGCTGTCCTGGCCGCTGTTTGTCATCGCCCCCCTGGACCCTGCGGCCACGCAACTGAGCGCGGCTCAGATCGGTTTGCTGGTGGCCCTGCTGTGGACACTGATCGCCCAGGGGCAGATCCTGCGCAGTGCCATGGAACTGGGGGCCGGACTCGGGCTGCTGCTCGCCTTCGCCTACTTCATCGCCGCGAGCCTGATCATCGCCGCGGTGTTCCCTGCAGGTGCGTCGGCATGAAGCGCTCTCTCCACATCCTCGGCATTGGCGGTACCTTCATGGGGGGCATCGCCCAGCTCGCGCGCGCGGCGGGCTATGCGGTGTCCGGTGCGGACCGCAATGTCTATCCGCCGATGAGCGACCAGCTCGCTGCCGCGGGCATCCCCTGGGTCGAGGGCTATGCCCCCGGCCAGCTCGAGGGCTTGGAGGGCGAGATTGTGGTCGGCAACGTCATGCGCCGTGGCATGCCGATCACCGAGGCCATGCTCGACCGGGGCATGGAATATACCTCTGGCCCGGAATGGCTTGGGCGCAACATCCTGCGTGGTCGCTGGGTGCTGGCGGTGGCCGGCACCCACGGCAAGACCACCACCAGCTCGATGCTGGCCTGGATTCTTGAATACGCCGGGCTCAAGCCCGGCTTTCTGATCGGCGGGGTGCCGAACAACTTCGGCTGCTCCGCGCGCCTCGGCGAGGGGCCGTTCTTTGTGGTCGAGGCGGACGAGTACGACACTGCCTTCTTCGACAAGCGGTCCAAATTCGTCCACTATCGGCCGCGTACGGCGATCCTCAACAACCTGGAGTTCGACCACGCTGACATCTTTCCCGATCTTGCGGCGATCCAGACCCAGTTCCACCATCTGGTACGCACCATCCCCGGCGGCGGCCTGATCGTGCGCCCGGCCGAGGATCCCGCGCTGGACGCGGTGCTCGAGCGCGGCTGCTGGACTCCGGTCGAGACCTTCGGTCACACCGGCCAGTGGGCCATCGGCGAGGCGACGGCGGATGGTTCGCGCTTTGATGTGCTCCTCGATGGTCAGCGCGTGGGCGAGGTGCGCTGGGGGCAGCTCGGTATCCACAACATGCACAACGGCCTCGCGGCCCTGGCCGCTGCGCGGCATGCGGGCGTGCCGGTGGCAGTGGGCATCGAGGCTCTCGCCCGCTTCACCGGCGTCAAGCGCCGCCTCGAAGTGCGCGGCAGCGCGCGGGGCGTGACGGTGTACGACGACTTCGCCCACCATCCAACCGCCATCCGCACGACCCTCGAGGGTCTGCGTGCACGGATCGGCGCAGCCCGTCTGCTGGTCGCGCTTGACCCTCGCTCGAACACTATGCGTATGGGCGTGCATGCCGACCACATCGCACCTTCGCTGGCAGCCGCCGATGCGGTCTGGCTGTTCCAGCCCGAGGATGCAGGTTGGGACGTGCGCCGTGTGGCGGAATCCTTGTCTTGCCCGAGTTGGAGCGGCGGTGAGGTTGGGGCCATGGTGGACAGCCTGGCGGCGAACGCTCGGCCGGGCGATCACATCGTGCTGATGAGCAACGGCAGCTTCGGTGGGGCGCATGCACGCCTGCTTAAGGCCCTGCAATCGCAGGTTGAGGCTTGACCATGCGCGTCTTCCTGGGCATCACCGGTGCCTCGGGCCTGGTCTATGCCGAGCGCCTGCTCGAGTGCATGCTGGCCGCAGGGACGCAGGTGGAGCTGTGCGTCTCCAAGGCCGCTCACCAGGTGGCTGCCCTGGAGATGGGGGAGCCCTGGCCGGCGCGGCCAGAGGCGCTGCAGGCGTTTTTCCTCGACCGCTTTCCGGGATATCCGGGGCGGCTGGAGGTCTTTGGGCGGGAGGACTGGCTGGCCCCAGCGGCGTCCGGCTCCAATCCTCCGGATGCGGCAGTGATCTGCCCCTGTACCACCGGGAGTCTCGCGGCCATTGCCTTGGGGCTCGCGGACTCACTGATCGAGCGTGCCGCCGATGTGGCGCTCAAGGAGCGGCGCACCCTCATCCTCGTGCCGCGCGAGGCACCGTTCTCGGCCATCCACCTCGAACATATGCTGCGCCTGGCGCAGCTGGGGGCGGTGATTCTGCCGCCCAACCCGGGTTTCTACCACCGGCCGCAGAGCATCCAGGACCTGGTCGATTTCGTCGTCGCCCGCATCCTCGATCATCTCCGGCTTCCGCACAGCCTGATGACGCGCTGGGGGGAATGATCATGGCCCCAAATACTCTGCCCCTTTTCCCTCTGCATACCGTGCTGTTCCCCGAGGGGCATCTGTCCCTGCGGGTGTTCGAGACGCGCTACATTGATATGGTGCGCGATTGCCTGCGCCAGCAGACTCCCTTCGGGGTGTGCCTGATTCGCGAGGGCAGTGAGGTCGGCGAGCCGGCCATGCCTTATGCGGTCGGCACCTCCGCCTTGATCATCGACACCGGCATGCGGGCCGAGGGGTTGCTTGGCATCTACACCCGCGGCCAGCGCCGCTTCCGCATCCGCAGCATGGAGGCGCGGCCCGACCGACTGGTGCTGGCGGAGGTCGAGTGGCTGGACGAGGGACCCGCGCGCGAGCCGCCTCCTGAGCCGATGCGCCGCTTGCTCGCCAGCCTGCTGGAGGTCGAGCGTGTTCCGCCGGTCGGGCCGATGAGCGATGCACGCTGGGTTGTCTACCGCCTGGCCGAGCGCCTGCCTCTCAGGCTGGCCGAGCGCCAGACGGTGCTCGAGGCGGCGAGGCTGGACGAGGCACTGCTGGTGGTCGAGGAGGTCGCGCGCCGTCTGGGGCTTTGGGTGGATGAAGCATGACCGGTTCGTCGGCTATCCCCCGGGTCATCCATCTTGACGCCCCTGGCCTCGCGCGTGCCTTTGCCGAGCACGAGGTGCTGGTGGTCGCCTTCTGGGCACCGTGGTGCGGCCCTTGTCAGACCTTTGCCCCGGTGTTTGAGTCGGTGGCGGAAGAGACCGGCGACGCCGTGTTCGGCAAGGTCAATGTCGATGCTGAACCCGGTCTCGCAGCCCAGTTTGGTGTGCGCTCCATCCCCATGCTGATGGGGGTGCGCGAGGGCGTGGTGCTCTACCTGCAGCCGGGGGCGCTCTCGGCCGCTGACTTGGCCACCCTGGTGCGGCATCTGCGCGCGGTGGACATGGACGAGGTGCGTGCGGCTTTGGCCGCGTCATCTGGGGGCGACGCCGGGCCATGATCTTCGTCATCGGCCAGATGGCCGCCATGGTCCTGATCGGCTTGTGGTGGCAGTGGGCGCGCCCGGGGGAGTGGGAGGCGGCGCAGGCGCGCGGTGCGTTGACCACCCTCGTCTACTATGTGCTCCTGCCTGCCCTCGTGCTGGGGGTGCTATGGCGCGCCCCGCTCGGGGCTGACAGCCTGCGCATCGCCGGGCTCGCCGCCCTCGGGGTGCTGGCGAGCATGGGGATCATGGCCGGGCTTGCGCGCTTCATGCGGCTCACGCGCGGGCAGACCGGCGCGCTGCTTCTCGCGGCCGCCTTCCCCAATGCCACCTACCTCGGCCTGCCGGTGCTGGAGTCGCTGTACGGCGACTTCGGGCGCGCCGTGGCGGTCCAGTACGACCTGTTTGCCTGCACCCCGCTGCTGCTGAGCCTCGGGATCGCCATCGCGGTGTTCTACGGGCGGCCCCACGGCGACCAGCCCCTCTGGGTCGGCATTCTGAAGGTGCCCGCGCTGTGGGCCGCGCTGCTGGCATCCGCCCTCAGTCTGTTGGGCGTGCCACTGCCCGATATGCTCGGGGGCATCCTCGACCGGCTTGGCGCAGGGGTCGTTCCGCTCATGCTGATCGCCCTCGGCATGGGCTTGCGTCTGGATGCCCTCCAGCCCGCCGCGCTCGCGCGGGTCAGTCCGGTGCTGGTCATCCAGCTCGCCTTGGCCCCGGCCCTGGTCTGGGGCGCGGGCTTGATGCTCGGCCTCTCGCCCCCATTATTGACCGCCGTGGTGCTGGAGGCCGGCATGCCGGTCATGGTGCTTGGCCTGGTGTTGTGCGACCGCTACGGTCTCGACACCGGCCTGTATGCCGCCGCGGCCACCCTCTCCACTCTGCTCAGCCTGTTCAGTCTGCCCTTCTGGCACGGCATGGTCGGCTCCTGATGCCCGTTTATCGTTGAGGTCTGCATGAATATCAGCAAGGACAAGGTCGTTTACATCCATTTCACCCTGCGTGATGAGGCGGGAGAGGTGCTCGACAGCAATGTCGGCGACGATCCCCTTCCCTACCTGCATGGCCACGGCAACCTCATTCCCGGGCTGGAGCGGGCGCTCGAGGGGCGCGGCACTGGCGACCGCTTCGAGGTCACGGTGCCTCCCGCGGAGGCCTACGGCGAGCGCGACCCGGCCGGTATGATCGAAGTCCCGCGCAGCACCTTAAGCTCCGAGGTGGTGGTCGAGATTGGCAACCATGTGCAGACCATGGGACCGGAGGGGCGCATGGAGTTCACCATCGTCGGCTTCGATGATGAGATGGTGATCCTCGACGGCAACCATCCGCTGGCCGGGCGCACCCTGCATTTCGAGGTCGAGGTGGGGGCGATCCGCGACGCTCATCCGGATGAGGTTAAGCACCACCGTGTGCATCCGGCAGGGCATCATCTGATGGTGATGGATTCCTCGTTCGACGAATCCCTGCTCAAACAGGCCGATTGATGCTGGAATACCGCATCGTTCCCGTCCATCCGGAGGCGCGCGAATACGCCCTTGAGCTGACCGTGCCCGCCCCCGATCCCGCGGGGCAGTGCTTCGCCATGGCCGCTTGGACCCCGGGCAGCTACATGGTGCGCGACCATGCCCGACATGTGACGCACATCGAAGCGCGCGACGCCGAGGGCGGTGTTGTGCCGCTGACCTGGGTGGACAAGCAGACCTGGCGCGCCGCCCCTTGCGAAGGCCCTTTGACCCTGCGCTGGCGGGTGCACGCTTACGAGTTGTCGGTACGCACCGCCTACCTCGATACCCTGTGGGGATTCGCGGACGGGGCTGCCCTGTGGCTCCGGCCGCTCGGCCTGGAGCGGGCCCCGTGCCGAGTCGAGTTGCAGCGCTCCCAAAGCCCGTGCGCGCAGGGCTGGCGGGCGGCCGTCATGCTCCCGCCTGATGCGATCGATGACGAGGGTTATGGCACCTATTTCGCCGAAGACTTCGAGGCCCTGCTCGATGCGCCCGTGGCCTTCGGTCCGTTGCGCACGTTGGAGTTCGAGGTGCGCGGCGTGCCTCACCGCTTCGCCTGGCTCGGGCGGGCTGCGTTCGATACGGTGCGCCTCGCCTCGGATCTTGCGCGCGCCTGCGAGGCCGTGGTCGGCCTGTTTGGCGCGGAACCACCGCCCTTCCCGCGGTACCTGTTTCTCGTCCTGGTCACCGGCGACGGCTACGGCGGCCTGGAGCACCGCGAGGGATGCGCGTTGCTGTGCCGGAGGGAGCACTTCCCGCTCCCCGGCGAGGTGGGGGCCACGCCCGCCTATCGCGAGTTCCTCGGCCTGTGTGTGCACGAATACCTGCATGCCTGGCTGGTCAAGCGCATCCGCCCCGCGGCCCTGATGGGGTTGCCGCTGGAAGCGGAGGCCTACACCCGCCTGTTGTGGCTGTTCGAGGGGGTGACTAGCTACTACGACGACCTGCTGCTGGTCCGCGCGGGGCTGATCACCCCGCAGGACTACCTCGACACCTTCGCGGCCACGCTGAGTCGTGTGCGTCGTGCGCCGGGACGTTTGCGCCAGTCGCTCGAGCACGCAAGCCTCACGGCCTGGACGCGGCTGTACAAGGCGGATGAAAACACCGCCAATGTGGGCATCAGCTATTACACCAAGGGCGCGCTGTTCGCCTGGATGCTGGATGCCGAGCTGCGCCAGCGCAGCCGTGATTGCGTAAGCCTGGATGAGCTGTTGCGCGCCCTCTGGCATGAACACGGCTTGACCGGGCGCGGGATCCGCGAGGACGAGCTCGAGGTGTGGCTTCAGCTGCGGGCTGGGGTGGAACTTGCCGATCTGTTCGAAGCGGGTCTGCGCGGCACTGCCGAGCTCCCGTTGGAGCAGGTGGCGACGACCCTGGGGCTGCGTCTGGTCTGGGGAGCGGAACGCGAGACCCCATGGCTCGGGGCGGAGGTTCGTGCCGGGGCACAGGGGGAGGCGGTGCTGGGCACGGTGTATGCCGGCGCAGCGGCCGAGCGTGCGGGGCTGGCCCCGCGCGATGTGCTGGTCGCCATCGATGGTCTGCGGGTCGACGCAGCGGGTCTCGAGGCGGCACTTCACCGTCTGCAGATCGGCCAGGAGGTGCGTGTGCACGCCTTCCGGCGCGACGAGCTGCTCGAGGTCTTGCTCTGTCTTGATCCGCCCCCCATGACCCGAGCCACCCTGGCGTTCGATCCGCAGGCGGAAGGGGAGGTTGCGCGCCGGCGTGCACAATGGCTGGGCGTCGGGTGAGGTCCGGCCGCATGTCCGATGGGCTGCATGGTCGTCAGGATGCCCTCTGGGGGCGCGTTCTGGCCTGTCTTGGCGATGGCCATTGGCATGCCCTGGCGTCCTGTAGGGTGTCCTGCGGGGTGGGGGCGCCGGTGCTGCGTCGTGCCCTGCGTGACTATGCCCGGCGTGGGGCGCCCCTGCAGTTCGATGGGGCGCGGGGTGTGCGCTTGCGCGCCCCAGTGACGCCTCTTGCGTCCCGGCGTGTGCGTATCCGTGCAGTGACCTGCTTCGAGACGGATTCGACCAATGCCCAGCTGCTGCAGGCGCTCAAGCAGGGGGTGTCCCATCCTCTCGCCCTGGCGGCTGAGCAGCAGACGCGGGGGAGGGGGCGACACGAGCGCCGCTGGCTCACTCCCCTTGGTGGCGGGATAGCGTTGTCGCTGGCCTGGCCCTATGCGCTTCTGCCCGGCGGGCGGCCGCCCTCGGCGCTATCGTTGCGGATCGGGGTGGCGCTGGCGCAGGCCTGCGCGCGCCTGGGCGTGCGGAATGTGCGCCTCAAGTGGCCGAACGACCTTCTCGTGGATGGGCGCAAGCTGGGTGGGGTCCTCGTTGAAGGCGGCTCCATGGGGGTCGTCATCGGCGTGGGGCTCAACCACGCCTTCCCTCGGGGCTGGAAGAGCAGGGTTGGGCAGCCGCTCACCAGTTTGAGCGATAGCCTCGGGAGGCGTGTCCCGCCGCGGTCACGGGTGCTCAATGTCGTGCTCGATGCCCTCTTGGCGGAGATGGGCTCGGACGACGAGGCGTGGCGTGATCGCTTTGCCCGTCGCGATGCCTTGGCCGGCCGTCTTGTGCGTGTGAGCGGGGGGGGCGGCGAGGTTTGGGAAGGCGTGGCCAACGGGGTGACGCGGGACGGAGCCTTGCGTGTGATCACCCCGGGCGGAGAGCGCCTTTGCCATGCCGGCGAGGTCAGTGTGAGGTTGGGCGGATGAGGCTTGCGATCGACGCGGGCAATACGCGGGTCAAGTGGGCGTTCGGGCAGGCGGTGGCGCAGGCGGTCGAGCATCGCGGGCGGGACCTTCGGGCAGTGCTGTGTCAGTCTTGGGGGGGGCAGCCGCGTCCCGAGGCCGTTCATGTCGCCAGCGTGGCCGATGAGGCGGTGGGCGAGGCCATCTCCGCGGCGGTGCAGGATTGCTGGCCTGGCGTGCCGTTGGCCTTTCTCGTCAGTCGTGCCGAATGCTGTGGCGTGCGGGTGGCCTATGCGCGGCCCGAGTGTTTTGGCGTGGACCGGCTGGCCGCGCTGGTCGCAGCCCATGCTGGCTCGGAGGGCGCCCCGGTCGTGGTGGTGGATGCCGGTACGGCGGTCACGGTGGACGCCCTGGATGCGCAGGGAAGGCATCTCGGTGGGGTGATCATGCCGGGGTTGCGCTTGTTGCGAGCATGTCTTCTCGCTGGGACAGCGGGCGTGGCGGATGCGTGGGGTGGGCCTCCGCCTTCCGACTTTGCAGGCGGCGAAGGGCTGCAGGCCGGTACGGAGGCAGGTGTGGCGGTCGGAGCGCGCTGCATGTTCGTCGGAGGTGCGCTGCGCGCGATCGACGTGGCTATTGGGGCGGCGGGGGCGAATGCGACCCTGTATTTGACCGGAGGGGATGTCGCCATTCTTGCGGAAGCGCTGGGGCGGGGGCATGTGCTCCGGCCAGATCTCGTGTTGGAAGGGATAGCCTTGATGGCGCAGGCCGGCTGAGCCATTGCCCCCGCGGGAGCGATGGCATAGAATCGCCCGCTGTTGCCGGCATAGCACAGTTGGTAGTGCAACCGCCTTGTAAGCGGTAGGTCGTGAGTTCGAGTCCCACTGCCGGCACCATCGACTCATACACATGCTTGACAGCGCGTCGCCGTCTGTCTAGTATGCGCAACCTGTTTGACGCGGTGGGGTTCCCGAGCGGCCAAAGGGGGCAGACTGTAAATCTGCTGGCACTGCCTTCGAAGGTTCGAATCCTTCCCCCACCACCAGATTCGCTGATTTCTAGCGGATGATGGGAATTGCTCCCTTCAGCGGGTGTAGTTCAATGGTAGAACCTCAGCCTTCCAAGCTGATGACGTGGGTTCGATTCCCATCACCCGCTCCAGTTTTTGCTCTTGTAGCTCAGTCGGTAGAGCGCGTCCTTGGTAAGGACGAGGTCACCAGTTCGATTCTGGTCAAGAGCTCCATCTCTTCATTTTCGTCGTCCCATTTGTCCATTTGACCCATCCGGGGGTGTTTCATGGCTAAGGAAAAATTCGAACGTAAGAAGCCGCACGTGAACGTGGGCACTAT
>JBMFOY010000069.1:0-10048 GCA_049969375.1 Halothiobacillaceae bacterium
GCTCTCCGGCGGGGAGCGGCGCCGCGTGGCGCTCTGCCGCCTGCTGCTCTCCAACCCGGACATGCTGATCCTGGACGAGCCGACCAACCACCTGGATGCCGAATCCGTCGCCTGGCTGGAGCGCTTCCTGCAGGAATACCCGGGCACCGTGGTCGCCGTCACCCACGACCGCTACTTCCTCGACAACGTGGCCGGCTGGATCCTGGAGCTCGACCGCGGCCAGGGCATCCCGTTCGAAGGCAATTATTCTCAGTGGCTGGAGGCGAAAGAGAAGCGCCTGGCCCAGGAGGAGAAGGCCGAGTCCGCCCGCCGCAAGGCGATGGAGCAAGAACTCGAATGGGTGCGGCAAGGCGTCAAGGGCCGCCAAGCCAAGTCCAAGGCGCGCCTGGCCCGCTTTGAGGAAATGCAGTCGGTCGAGTACCAGAAGCGCTCGGAGACCAACGAACTGTACATCCCGCCCGGCCCGCGCCTGGGCGACAAGGTCATCGAGGTGGAAAACCTCAGCAAGTCCTTTGGCGACCGGGTGCTCTACCAGGGCCTATCGTTCTCGGTACCGAAAGGCGCGGTGGTGGGCATCATCGGCCCGAACGGGGTGGGCAAGTCCACCCTGTTCAAGATGCTCACCGGCCAGGAAAAACCAGATTCCGGCAGCATCACCCTCGGCGAGACCGTGCAACTGGCCTACGTCGACCAGAACCGCGATGCGCTGGATGGCAACAAAACCGTATGGCAGGAGGTCTCCGACGGGCTGGACGTGATCCAGGTCGGCAAGTTCGAGATGCCAAGCCGCGCCTACCTTGGCCGTTTCAACTTCAAGGGCGAGGCGCAGCAGAAGTTCATCAAGGACCTCTCCGGCGGTGAACGCAACCGCGTGCACCTGGCCAAGCTTCTCAAGTCCGGCGGCAACGTGCTGCTGCTCGACGAGCCCACCAACGACCTGGACGTGGAAACCCTACGCGCCCTGGAGCAGGCGATCCTGGACTTCCCCGGCTGCGTGCTGGTGATCTCGCACGACCGCTGGTTCCTCGACCGCATCGCCACCCACATCCTCGCCTTCGAGGACAACGGCGGCGTGACCTTCTTCCAGGGCAACTTCCAGGAATACGAGGCCGACCGCCACCGCCGCCTCGGCACCGACGCGGACCAGCCCAAGCGCCTGAAGTACAAGCGCCTGGAGCAGTGAAGCCCCACCATGACCACCCCCTCCGCCGAGGGGGTTTTCGTTTCCGGTGGGTGGACCACGGCTACGTAGTAAGATGCTTGGCAAAGATTTTTTCGCGTTGAGGCATCCTGCCCCAAACGGGAAACGCTGAATGATTTTGGCGTTTCTCTAACCCTCCCCGCCAGCGGGTAGGGAACATGCCGTGTTACCCATCATCCAACACTTCCCTAACCATGTGCGACCCTTACCGCCCCGCTGCCATGAACCGTTTCTCTGCATATCGCCTGTTGCGCCTTAGCCTGCTGCTGGCTGCAAGCCTGACCTTGTCGGCCTGCGGCAGCTTCGGCTCGCGCACGGCAGGCAAGGAGCCCACGCCGCCCAACGACAGCCCCTTCCAGAAATCCTTCGCCGTGGATGCGCAAACCGCCTGCGCAGCCGCCAACCGAGCTCTGCTCGGCGATGGCTACCTCACCGACGCGCTGTCCGCCGACAAGATCAAGGGACGCAAGTCCTACCGGACCGACAGCGACCGCAGCACGGTGGTGGAGATGACCGTGGTCTGCCTGCCCGACCCGGATGGCGGCAGCACGCTGTATGCCAACGGTCTGCGCAGTACCTATGATCTGAAGAAATCCGCCACCCCGGCCAGCATCGGAGTGAGCGTGATCGGATCGGTCTCGCTCCCCATCGGCCAGAGCGCCGATTCGATGGTCAAGACCACCGACGAGACCATCACCGAACGCGAGTTCTACCGCAAGTTCTTCGCTTCAGTGGACACCATCCTGCACGCCATGGGGATGGAAGGCGGCGCGGCGAAGGACAAACCCATCGCCCCTCCCACGGCGCCCTGACAGGATTCAACCCGCCTCGCCCCCTCCGGGCCTGCCCGGCTAGGCATGGCAGCGTTCTTGTCGATAATATCGATGGGGAGTCCCTGGCGCTCCGGAGCACGGCATGACCAACCCTCCCCTCATCCAGGCCCGCGCCATGCTGATCGGCGACCGGCTCGACCTGCGCGCGCTGGAAGCGGCCGAACGTCTGGCCAGCGCACCGTTGACCATCGCCGTCGGCGCACGCGGCCGCGCCGTGCTGTTCCGCTACGGCGCGGTAGTGTTGTTCGAGGTGGAGGCCATGGAGGAGGCGGCCTTCCTCGCCCATCTACGTCCCTTCGTCAGCGAACCGCTGGCCCAACCGGAAATGGAGACGCTGACTCTGCGCATCGACCCGCAGGCGAGTGAGGGCATGGACAAGGACATCCTCGTTCTGCACGACCTCAACGTCGAGCGCCTTCAGGTGGTGGCTGACGTGCTGGCCAAGAGCAGCGTGCTCGGACTGTACGAAAAGCGGGTGGCAAGCAGCTTCGACCGCATCGAGCCCCTCGCCGAGGAGCTACGCCAACGCGGGCGCGGCGCACGGCGCGCCCGCGACCTTTTGAGCCACATCGGCGACACCCTGCTCACCCAGCACCGCATGGTCGGCCGGGCGGAGATCATCGAGAAGCCCGAACTGCTGTGGGAGCGCCCCCAGCTCGAAGCCCTGTTCCTGCGCCTGGAGGACGAGTTCGAACTGAAGGAGCGGGCCCATGCGCTGGAGCGCAAGCTCGAGCTGATCACGCGCACCGCCGAGACTCTGCTCGACCTGCTGCAGGGGCCCAACGCAGCCTGCGGGTGGAGTGGTACATTACGATCCTGATCGTGATCGAGATCGGCTTCACCATCTACGAACTCTTTCTACGCGGACACGGAACATGACCGACACACACGCGGCCCTGCTCGACGCCCTCATCCAACGTATCGAGAGCAAGGGCCTCAACCTGCCCACCCTGCCGGATGTCGCTATGCAGGTTCGCGCCATCGCCGAGGATCCCGACAGCTCAGCCCAAGACCTGGCCGGCGCCATCGCCCGTGACCCCGCTATCGCCGCGCGTCTGGTACAGATCGCCAACAGCCCGCTGTACCGTGGCCTGAACGAAATCACCAGCCTGCCGCAGATCGTCACCCGCCTGGGGATGCGCACCATCAGCCAGCTGGTGGTGTCCATCTCCATACAGCAAAGCTTCCGCGCCCATACGCCCGTCATCCAGCAGCGCATGCGCAGGCACTGGGAGTTCAGCACCCAGGTGGCCGCACTATCGCAGATGCTGGCCCGCCGCCAGCGCCACCTCGACCCCGACCAGGCCCTGCTCGCCGGCCTGACCCATGCCATCGGCGCCCTGCCGGTCTATGGCATTGCCGAGGACCTGCCGAAGCTTTTACACAACCCCGAGCTGTTGGACCAGCTGGCTGCCGAATTGCAGCCCCGCCTCGGCGGCCAGATCCTGCGCGCCTGGGACTTCCCCGCCACGCTGGTGCGCGTGGTACTCGAATGCCAAAACCTGCAACGCGAGCATGACGGCCCCGCCGACTACACCGACGTGGTCATCGTGGCCATCCTGCAGGCCAAGAGCGGGCAGGATGGCCACGATGACCGCTGGATTAGCGTACCCGCTGCGGAAAAGCTGGGCGTGGATACCGGCGCTTCGCCGCTGGCCGACGAGCTGGACGAGATCCTGCGCGCCATGCTCGATTGAGCCTCCATCAGGGGAGAATCAAAGCCTCCGGCTCGAGCGCCACACCAAAGCGCTCGGCCACCGAGGACTGGATGGTCTTGGCAAGCAGCTCAAGCTCGGCCCCCGTGGCCCTGCCGTGATTCACCAACACCAAGGCATGCTTGGCATAGACTCCTGCATCGCCCCGACGATACCCCTTCCAACCGCATTGCTCGATGAGCCAGGCGGCAGAGAGCTTGGCCCGCCCATCCGCCTGGGGCCATGCAGGCATCAGGGGAAAAACGGCACGCAAGTGTGCCAGCTGATGCGCCGGAATAAGCGGGTTCTTGAAGAAACTACCCGCACTGCCGGGATCATGCGGCGCAAGGCCCGGCAGTTTGGCGCGGCGCACGGCACAGATGGCATCCGAGATCGCCAGCGGGCTGGGTTCGACGCCTCCCAGCGCCTCGCGTACCCCCGGATAATCCGGTTTCGGCGCGAAGGCCTTCGGCAGGCGGAAGGTGACCGAGGTAATCAGCCAACGCCCGGCCTGCTGCTTGAACAGACTGTCACGGTAGGCAAAGCGACAGGCGGCACGATCGAAACGATGGAATTCGCCGGTGGAAAGCTCCACCGCCTCGACGGCCTCGCACACGTCGGCCAGTTCCACCCCATACGCACCGATGTTCTGCACCGGCGCGGCGCCCACCGTGCCGGGGATGAGTGAGAGGTTCTCCAGCCCCGGCCAGCCCTGCCCGACCGTCCAGCGCACGAAGTCGTGCCAGTTCTCGCCTGCCGCTGCGCGCACGAGGCGATGGCTTTCATCCTCGCCCAAAAGCTCGATTCCCCGCAGCGCCACCCGCACCACCACGCCGGGGAAGTCAGCGCGAAACAGGATATTGCTCCCCCCGCCGAGGATCAGACGGGGCAGTCTCTGAAAGCGCTCATCAGCGAGTAAGACGGGGATATCCTCCATCTGCTCAAGGATGGCGAAATAACGCGCCCGCGCCTCGACACGGAAGGTGTTGTGGGCCAGGAGCGAGACGTGTTCTTCGAGGTGCATGGTGAGGAGGAGGAGATGAAACGAAGGCTTTCCGAACGCGCCTGCCCTCACTCCGGCCGCATGTGCGGGAACAGCAACACGTCGCGGATCGACGGGGAGTCGGTCAGGAGCATGACCAGGCGGTCGATGCCGATGCCCTCGCCCGCGGTCGGCGGCAGCCCGTGCTCGAGGGCGCGGATGTAGTCCGCGTCGAAGTGCATCGCCTCCTCATCGCCCGCGTCCTTCTCCTCGACCTGCTTGCGGAAGCGCTCAGCCTGGTCCTCTGCGTCGTTCAGCTCGGAGAAGCCGTTGGCGATCTCGCGGCCGCCGACGAAGAATTCGAAGCGATCGGTGACGAACGGGTTGGCATCATTGCGGCGGGCGAGCGGCGAAACCTCGGCCGGGTACTCGGTGATGAAGGTGGGGTTCTTCAGCCGGTGCTCGGCGGTCTTCTCGAAGATCTCGATCTGCACCTTGCCGAGGCCATAGCTGTCCTTGAGCGGGATGCCGAGCCGGGTGGCAAGCGCCCGACAGCGATCAAGATCGTCGAGGTCGGCCATGGTGACGCCCGGATTGAAGTGCAGGATGGCCTCCTTGACCGTCATGCGCGTGAACTTCCCACCGAAGTCGTAGACCTCGCCCTGGTAGGGCACCTCAGTGGTGCCGAGCACATGCAGGGCCAGGCCGCGCAGCATATCCTCAGTGAGGTTCATGAGGTCGTGGTAGTCGGCGTAGGCCTCGTAGAACTCGATCATGGTGAACTCGGGATTGTGCCGGGTGGACAGCCCCTCGTTGCGGAAGTTGCGGTTGATCTCGTACACCCGCTCGAAGCCGCCAACCACCAGGCGCTTGAGGTAAAGCTCCGGCGCGATGCGCAGGAACAGCTCCATATCAAGCGTGTTGTGGAAGGTGACGAAGGGCTTGGCCGAGGCGCCGCCGGGGATGACGTGCATCATCGGGGTCTCGACTTCAAGGAAACCGCGCGCGTCCAGGAAGTCGCGAATGTACTTGATGATCTTGGTGCGGGTGCGGAAGGTGTCGCGCACCGGCTCGTTCATGATCAAATCGACATAACGCTGGCGGTAGCGCTGCTCAGTATCGGTCAGGCCGTGGAACTTGTCCGGCAGCGGGCGCAAGCTCTTGGTCAGAAGGCGCACGGAGTCCGCGTGCACGGTCAGCTCGCCCTTCTGGGTCTTGAACAGCTTGCCCTCGAAACCGGCGATGTCACCGATGTCCCAGCTCGTCAGCTCCTCGTAGGCCTCATCGCCGATGTCCTGGCGGCTGACATAGACCTGGATGCGGCCGGACATGTCGAGCACCGAGAGGAAGGTGGCCTTGCCCATTACGCGCTTGGCCATCACCCGCCCAGCGATGGCCGCACGGATGGTGTTGGCCTCGAACCACTCACGCTCCTTCTCGCCATATTCAGCATGCAGCTCGCCCGCCACCACATTGCGGCGGAAATCATTCGGGAAGGCCACGCCCTTCTCGCGGATACGCGCCAGTTTGGCGCGGCGCTCGGTGATCAGGTGGCTTTCGTCGGTTTGCACTTGGCTTGCTTCAGTCATGGGGTCGATCCGCCTTGGGAAGCGCTAAACAAAAGATTCTCCTCCCCCCTTGGGAAACTCTGAAAAAATCCATCCATGGATTTTTTCAGATCATCTCGTCGCGGCGCATGTCCGCGACGGACTCCGCGAATCAACGACTGACGTCGTTGTTCGCGTTGGGGCATCCTGCCCCAAACGGGAAACGCTGAATCATTCAGCGTTTCCCTTGAGGGGAGGGGTCGTGACACATTCTTAGGTTCTCAGCATTTCCCTTGCTTGGGAGCATGCTTATCGAAGCGCACGGTCGTCATGGGTTACAACCCGCTCTTCAGGCTGGCCTCAATGAAGCCATCCAGGTCACCATCCAGCACCGCCTGGGTGTTACCCACCTCAAAGCCGGTGCGCAGGTCTTTGATGCGCGACTGGTCGAGCACGTAGGAGCGGATCTGGTTGCCCCAGGACACGTCGGACTTGGTGTCCTCCAGCGCCTGGGCGGCGGCATTGCGCTTCTGCATTTCCAGCTCGTAGAGCTTGGCCTTCAGCATCTTCATCGCCCGCTCGCGGTTCTGGATCTGCGAGCGCTCGGTCTGGCAGGCCACCACCACGCCGGTGGGGATGTGGGTGAAGCGCACGGCGGACTCGGTCCGGTTGACGTGTTGGCCGCCGGCCCCCGAGGCACGGTACACATCCACGCGCAGGTCGGCCGGGTTGATCTCGATCTCAAAGCTGTCATCCACCTCGGGCGAGACGAACACGGAGGCGAAGGAGGTGTGGCGGCGGTTGCCGGAGTCGAACGGCGACTTGCGCACCAGGCGGTGCACCCCGGTCTCGGTGCGCAGCCAGCCGAAGGCGTATTCCCCCTCGATGCGCACAGTGGCGGATTTGATGCCCGCCACCTCGCCCTCGGAGAGCTCCATGATCTCGGTCCTAAAGCCACGCTTCTCGGCCCAGCGCAAATACATGCGCAGCAGCATGCTGGCCCAGTCCTGCGCCTCGGTGCCACCCGCGCCCGCCTGGATGTCGAGGAAACAGTTCGCGGCGTCCATCTCGCCGGAAAACATGCGGCGGAATTCGAGCTCTTCGACCTTGGCCCGCTGCTGGGCGACGTCGTTGGCAATCGCCTGCACACTCGCCTCGTCACCCTCCTCGGCCGCCATCTCCAGCAGCTCACCGGCGTCGGCAAGGCTGGCGGTCAAGGCCTGCAGGGTGTTGACCACACCCTCGAGTTGGGCGCGCTCCTTGTTCAGGGCCTGGGCGCGCTCCGGGTCATTCCAGATGTGTGGATCTTCCAGCTCGCGCTGGACTTCCTCTAGACGCTCGGCCTTGTGGTCGTAGTCAAAGATACCCCCTCAGGGCGTCCGTGCGCCCTTGAAGGTCTTTGATTTCATTCAGGATCGGATTGATTTCAAGCATGGCGGGTTAGGACTGTTCAAGACAACCAAGGTTCAACCGAAGGTGCACTGGTATTCGCACACACCTTCCGCGACTTCGATGTCGAAATAACCGTTTTCCGGGACACTGAAACTCTGTCCGGCGCCATAGGTCGCCCATTCACCCTCGCCGACCTTGACCCGGCAGTTCCCCGCGATGATCTCCATCAATTCGGGCGCCTGCACGTTGAAGCGGAAGCTGCCCGGAAAGATCACCCCCAGAGTGGCCTTCTGGCCGTCGGCCTTGGTGAAGCCATGGCTGACCACCTTGCCGTCGAAATAGAGGTTGGCCTTGCGGTTCAGGGTAACATTCTCAATGCGCTCGCTCATGGCTGACTCCGGCAAAAAATGCAAACCGCCAAGACTAGCCTGTTTGCACGCCTACGGCTAGAGTTTCCACTTATGAATACTGCCATACCCGCTCTGCTTCGCGCCCTTGCACTGAGCCTCCTCCTGCCGTTCGCACAGGCTGGCTGCGCGGCCCACCTTCCCTCCGAGGTGGAGGAGACGCTGGCCCGTCACAAGGCCGAACGCGACAACCTCTCCATCTGGGTGCAGGCGGTGGACAGTGACCGGCCTGTGCTGGCCTGGAACGCCGACCTGCCGCAAAACCCGGCCTCGGTCATGAAACTGGTCACCACGGCGGTCGCGCTGGACGTACTCGGCCCAGGCTACACCTGGCCGACCGAGACCTACGTCACCCAGCCGGTCAACCAAGGCGTACTGCAAGGCGATCTGGTGCTCAAGGGGTACGGCAACCCGATGTTCCTGACCGAAGATCTGTGGAACCTATTGCAGAGACTGCGCGAGCGAGGACTGCATACCATCCACGGCGATCTGGTGCTGGACAACACCTTCTTCAGCCTGCCCCCGGAAGACCCGGCGGCCTTCGACGGCCAGCCCTATTCCCCCTACAACGCCCTACCCGATGCCCTGCTGCTGAACCAGCGCGCGACCCGCCTCATCGTCCAGCCCGACCCGGCCACTCGGCGCCTGAATATCCTCACCGACCCGCCGGTGGCGGGGGTGCGAATCGAAAACCGGATCAAACCGGCCAAGGGCAAGGGATGTCAGGACAACCTCACCCTGGATATCCGTCCTTCGACGCAGGGGCCGGTCATCGAGTTTGCCGGCCAGTACGCACCGGAGTGCGGCGAGCGGGAGTTTTACCGGGTGGTCGCCGAGCCGCAGGACATGCTGCTCGGGGCCTTCCGCGCCATGTGGAAGGCTCTCGGCGGCAGCTTCGATGGCGGCGTGCGGGTCGGGCCGCTTCCGCCGGAGGCGCTGTTGTTCGACGTCTTCCTCTCACGCCCCCTGGCCGAGGTCATCATCCCGATGAACAAGCAGAGCAGCAACGTGATGGCGCGTCAGCTGCTGCTCTCCGTCGGCGCAGCCCAGTTCGGACCACCGGCAACGCTCGAGAAGGGGCAACGGGCAGTAGACCTGTGGCTGGAGCGACAAGGCTGGTCGTGGCCCGAGTTCGTGCTGGGCAACGGTTCAGGGCTGTCACGGGAGGCACGCATCAGCGCCCGCCACCTCGGGGACTTGCTGATGAAGGCCTACCACGGGCCGACCATGCTGGAGTTCACCAGCTCGCTGCCCATCGTCGGGGTGGACGGTACGGTGCGCAAGCGGCTGCGCAATGAGGACATCCGTGGGCGCGCCCAATTCAAGACCGGCACCCTCAATGGGGTGCGCGCGATCGCGGGCTATATGCTCTCACGTTATGGCCGTGCCTATGCGGTGGTCGTGCTGCACAACGAACCCGGGGTGCAGAATGGCATCGGCAGTCGGGTGCAGGATGCCATCCTGAAGTGGGTTTACGAACAACCATAGACAGCTCCGCACCCTCAAGAACAACTACTTGTCAAGTCCCGGATGATCATATGGCCGTTTATGAAACCATTGCGGGTGTGTGCGATACCCGTCTTTCATGGCCTGCAAGGGTGTGCGAGCGTTGAGCGTGGCCTGGGGTAGGCGGTGGTTGTATAGCCACACGTAGCGCAGCAGGGTTGTCTCGAGATCTTCGCTACTTCTGAAGTGGTGCGAGCGCAAAACCTCTTCGATTCTTGCCATTGAAGCACTCGACCATCCCGTTGGTCTGAGGGCGCCTTGGGCGGGTGGGCCGGTGTTCAATGCCAAGCGCTGCGCACAACTGATCAAAGACGTGCTGCCCGCTGGGCGTGCGCTCGCCGGTTGTGACGAAGCGGTCGGTGAATGCCTTGCCGTTGTCGGTGAGGATGGTGCGGATGCGGATGGGACAGGCCTTGATGAGCGCTGACAGGAAGGCGCGTGCAGCTTGCGCGCTTTTGCGGGCCTTGACCTGCACGAACACCCAGC
>JBMFOY010000070.1:0-10025 GCA_049969375.1 Halothiobacillaceae bacterium
TCATGCGCGCCTGGTTCGACATCCTGGGCCTCACGCCGGACGCCCCCGTCGATGCGGCGGGCATCCGCCAGGCCGCAGCGCAGGCCCGGCAACTGATCGAGGCCGAGCGCGCGGCAGGCGTGCCGGCTGAGCGCATCTTCATCGGCGGCTTCTCGCAGGGCGGGGTGGTGGCGCTGCACGCGGCGCTGCGTCATCCCGAGCGCCTGGGCGGGGTGCTGGCCCTGTCCACCTGGCTGCCCCTGCGCCAGGCATTGCCCGCCGAGCGCAGCCTCGCTGTGCTGGACACCCCGATCTTTATGGGCCACGGCATCCGGGATGACATCGTACCGCTCGCCTCGGCGGAGCGGGCGCGCGATGCCCTGCGGGAACTCGGCTGCCGCGATCTTGCCTTCAGGACCTACCCCATGGCCCACAGCGTCAGCGGCGAGGAGATGGCCGATCTGCGTGCCTGGTTGGCACAACATCTGGATTGATCGGCATTCATGCACTCGACCTGGGACATCTTCTGCGCCGTCATCGACAATTTTGGCGATATCGCCACCTGTTGGCGCCTTGCCCGCCTTTTGCGCGACGAGCATGGCCAGTATGTGCGCCTGTGGGTCGATGACCTTGCGACCATGCAGCAGCTGGTGCCTGCGACGCGCCTTGGGCTTGCCGGGCAGCACATCGACGGCATCGAGGTTCGCCACTGGAGCAGTGACTTCCCGCCCGTTCAGCCCGCCCGGGTGGTCATCGAGGCCTTCGGTTGCACCCTGCCGGAAGGCTATGTCGCCGCGATGCGGGGGGTGCGGCCGTTGTGGATCAACCTGGAGTACTTCAGCGCCGAGGACTGGGTGGCCGGATGCCACGGCCTGCCCTCCATGCAGCGCGACGGGCAGGGCAAGTACTTTTTCTTTCCCGGCATCCAGCCCGGCACCGGCGGCCTGTTGCGCGAGCGTGGCCTGCTGGCCGCGCGCGATGCCTTCCTGGCCGACGCTACGCTGCGCGCGCGCTGGTGCGAGGCCTGGGGCATCCCCGCCCCCGCGGAGGACGGCCTTGCCCTCTCGCTGTTCACCTACGAGCATCCCGCCCTGCCTGTCATGCTGCGTGAGCTGGTCGAGGCCCCTCGACCGGTGAGCGTCTACATCCCGCAGGGGCGCAGCCTGAACAGCGTGCGCGAGGCCTTCCTGGACCGCACGCTTGCGCCCGGCACATCAACGATCGACGGCAGCCTGCACCTGCACGTCATCCCCTTCCTGCCACAGGCGGAGTACGACCGCCTGCTGTGGCTGTGCGATGTCAATTTCGTGCGCGGGGAAGAGTCGCTCACCCGGGCGATCTGGTCGGGCAGGCCGTTCATCTGGCACGTCTACCCGACCGAGGACAGGGCCCACCTGGACAAGCTCGATGCCTTCGTCCGGGTCTACGCCGGCCATGCGCAGTCGGGCTGCACGCCCTTCGCGGCCATGATGCGTGCCTGGAATGAGGAAGCCTTGAATCCAGGCGAGGCGGCCCCATCCTGGTGGTCAAGTCTGGAGCAGCTGCGCGAACGGGCACCCTGGTTCGTGGCGCGCTCAAGGCAGCTTGCGCAAACCGACGATCTGGCCACGCAACTGGTCAAGTTTGCCGTGGGCCATTACAATGCCAAGGTTTTACAACCGCTTAGCCCTTCGGGTACCGACTGAATGAAAACCGCACAAGAATTCCGCGCCGGCAACGTGATGATGGCCGACGGCCAGCCCTGGGTCGTGCTCAAGGCCGAATACAACAAGTCCGGGCGCAACGCCGCCGTCGTCAAGATGAAGCTCAAGAACCTGCTCAACGGCATGAACACCGAGCAGGTCTACAAGGCCGACGACAAGTTCGAGCAGGTCATCCTGGACAAGAAGGAGTGCACCTACAGCTACTTCGCCGATCCGCTGTACGTGTTCATGGATAGCGAGTACAACCCGGTCGAGGTCGAGGCCGAGTACTTGGGTGATGGCGTCGGCTACATCGTCGATGGCATGGAAGAGGTGGTCGAGATCACCTTCTACGAAGACCGCCCGATTGGCGTCGAATTCCCGACCACCATCGTTCGCGAGATCGCCTACACCGAGCCGGCTGCCAAGGGCGACACCTCCGGCAAGGTCACCAAGCCGGCCAAGCTGAACACCGGCCTGGAGATCACCGTGCCGGCCTTCATCGAGATCGGCGAGAAGGTCCTGATCGACACCCGCACCGGCGAGTTCAAGAGCCGCGCCTGATCGCCCGGCCATCCTCGCGGATGAGAAAAGGCAACCCGGAGGTTGCCTTTTCCTTTTGGGCGGCCAGCCGCTGAGGAGTGTAGCCGCCTGCTCAAGCCTTGATGTAGGTCCAGCCGTTTTGCAGCCGCTCGACGATTGCATCGAGTGCGGTTGGTGCGAGTTGCACCCCCGGCAGCAGGCGGGTGTCCTGTCCGTTGTCCTTGAGACGGCTCAGCGTTTGCCAGCAGCCGATGAAGCTGAGGTTGGGGTAGGCGGCCTGCAGGGCGCGGATGCGCTCGGCCTGGGGCGTGGTCGAGGCGCGCAGGATGTCGATCCCACCGCTGTTGGCAATAACCGCGACCTGCAGCGGCCTGCCATGCTGACGGGCCTCCTCCAGCAATGCTTGGGTCTGATCGAGCAGGCTGGCGAAGCGTTCAGGTGTGCCGGTGTCGACATGCAGCACCAGTCGCGCAGGGTCGGCGGCCACGCGCTGCAAGGTGGCGAACTGCAGTGCGCCTGGCGTATCGAGCGCCCCGCGCGTCATCCAGCCGAGGCCGAGCCCCAGCGCCAGCAGGAGGCTGGTGGCCATGGCCCGTTGCCCCCAGCCACCTTGGTCGTGAATTGCCGCTCATTGGCCGCGGTTTCGGTCATCTTGAGATAGACGAAGCCTTCGCGGGCCTGGAGCTTGCCGATCTCGGCGACCCCCGAGGGGACGATGGATGCCTTAGCGATGACGCGTTCCGGATCGATCTTGCGCGCCGTGAGCGTATTGTTGCACACGCGGAAATCCACGCCGCGGGCCTTCAACCCCTCGACGATGGCTTGGTAAGGGTTGCCTTTGTCGTCCTGGGCGTCCTTGAGCAGGAAGTCGATGCCCTGGCCGTGGGTGACCACCACAATGCGGGCCGCCGGGCTGGTATTGAGGTGGTTCTTGATGTTGCGCAGGGCGGCGCTGGCGTTGGCGCTGGCGTTGGCGCTGTCATTGACGTGATAGACGACCTTCTCCTGCACCACGGCGGCCTCGGCGGCTAGGGTGGCCGGGGCGGACAGGACGGTCAGCGGGGCAGCCAGGCCCAGGGCAAGGGTGGCGGCCATCAGGGGGCGTGCGAACATGGGATCCTCCTTTAGGGTGCGGCATGGCTTGTGTCCGCCATGTCCGTACCGCTTAAAGACGAAGGGGCCTCCGGATTGCTTCCATTGTTTGTTCAAATGCCCGCATCACATCCACAATGGTGGCCATGTCATCCGTCATCCTGCTCAACAAGCCCTTCGACGTCCTCTGCCAGTTCACCGATGCCGAGAGACGGGCGACCCTGGCCGAGTTTATCGATCGCAAGGGCTACTACCCCGCCGGCCGGCTGGATCGTGACAGCGAGGGGCTGGTGGTGCTGACCGACGACGGACGCCTGCAGGCGCTCATCGCCGACCCGCGGCACAAGCTGGCGAAGACCTATCTTGTGCAGGTGGAGGGGGAGGTCACGGATGAGGCCCTGGAGCAGCTGCGTCGCGGGGTGATCCTCAACGACGGCCCGACCCTGCCCTGTGAGGCACGCCGCATCGCCGAGCCGTCCTGGCTGTGGGAGCGCATCCCGCCGGTGCGCTTTCGCAAGAGTGTGCCCACCTCGTGGATCGAGCTCACCCTCCGCGAGGGGCGCAACCGCCAGGTACGGCGTATGACCGCCGCGGTCGGTTTTCCCACCCTGCGCCTGATCCGCTGGGCCGTAGGCCCGTGGATGCTGGAGGGGTTGGCCCCTGGGCAGTGGCGGGAGGTTGGGATCGAGGGCTTGCCGATGCCTTCCCGGCACCCGGTTAGAAGAGGCGTCCGGAAATCAGGCGCAAGCCCACGGTCCACCAGCCCTCGCCGCCGCTGAAGCGGTTGCCGTAAGTGGTGTCGAGCTGGACGTGATCGGGCACGATCCAGAGGCGCAAGCCACCCTGGTAATAGCCGCCCAATCCTTCCTCGCCGAAGGTCTCGGCGATGACCTGAAGGCGTGGGATGAGATCGATCTCCGTACCCACGCCCCAGGTGAGGGCTGAACGGCCGGTATCACGTTCATGCAGCCAGCCGGGATTGAGGTGCAGAAAGGCCCTCTCGCCGAGGGTCAGGCTGATCGGAGCATAGGTGTAGTAGGAGCCTAACAGGTCGCTCGGCTCATGCTCCCGGCTTAAGCTGCCCACCACCCAACCAACGCCCCAGCCCGGCCCGGAGTCGGGCAGGCGTTTGAGCAGGGTTTTCAGTTGCAGCAGGGCACTATCGCTGCTCCAGCGCCTCATGCCCTCCTCGAGCAAGAGACTCGCCCCGGCGGTGATCTCCAGCCAGTCAGTCGGCGAGCAGGCGGGGACAGCCCAATATTCATCACCGCCCTGCTGCCCCTTGAGCCAGGTCTCGATCTGACAGGCCCCGGTGTCCACCACCCGGGCATCGTCCGTGATCATGGGGCGGGCAGCGAGCGCGGTGTCAGCGAGCAAAAAAAACAAGCCGCCAAGGGCAAGGGTCCAGCGCACGTTCCATCCTCTTCAAACGAATTCGCGCATACTATGCCGCATGAAGATGAATATTCATGACGAAGCCGCCTTAAGCCTTTTGGCGGATGACCTCGAGCACTGTTTGAGTCGCGACCGCCCCAGCCTCGCCAAACGGCTGGCGAGCCTGATGCGCCGTGCGCGCGAGGGCAAGCCTTACGATCAAAAGCTCGCTGAGTTGAGCGCGGCCCTGGAGGCTTCGCGTCAGGCGGTCGAGGCGCGGCGCGCCGCGTTCCCAAGCCTGCGCTACCCCGAGGAGCTGCCGGTGGTGGCCCGCCGCGCCGAGATCCTCGCCGCGCTGGAAAAACACCAGGTGCTGATCCTCTGTGGCGAGACCGGCTCCGGCAAGACCACCCAGCTGCCCAAGATCGCGCTGGAGGCCGGGCGCGGGGCGCGCGGCCTGATCGGTCACACCCAGCCGCGGCGCATCGCCGCGCGCGCGGTTGCCAGCCGCATCGCGGAGGAGCTGGGCACCCCCTTGGGCGAGGCGGTGGGCTACCAGGTGCGCTTCTCCGGCCAGGTGGGCGAGCAGGCCCTGATCAAGGTGATGACCGACGGCATCCTGCTGGCCGAGATCCATGCTGACCCGCTGCTTGCGCGCTACGATACCCTGATCATCGACGAGGCGCACGAGCGCAGCCTCAACATCGACTTCCTGCTCGGCTACCTTAAGCGCCTGCTACCGCGCCGCCCGGACCTCAAACTCATCGTCACCTCCGCCACGCTGGATGTGGAGCGCTTCAGCCAGCACTTCGACGGCGCGACGATCCTGTCCGTCGAGGGGCGTACCTACCCGGTCGAGATCCGCTACCGCCCTGTGCAGGGCGACGAGGACGACCGGGACCGCGACCTGCCCAGGGCGCTGCTGGACGCGGTGGACGAACTGGCCGCCGAGGGCATGGGCGACATCCTCGTGTTCCTTGATGGCGAACGCGCCATCCGCGAGGCGGCTGAGGCTCTGCGCAAGCACCATCCCAAGCACACCGAGATCCTTCCCCTCTATGCCCGCCTCTCCGCCGCGGAACAGGCGCGTATCTTTCAGCCCCACAGCGGGCGGCGCATCGTGCTTGCTACCAACGTGGCCGAGACCTCGCTCACCGTCCCAGGTATTCGCTACGTCATCGACACCGGCCTGGCACGCATCTCGCGTTATTCCCCCCGCGCCGGGGTGCAGCGCCTGCAGGTCGAGCCCATCAGCCAGGCCGCTGCCCGCCAGCGTGCCGGGCGCTGCGGGCGGCTTGGGCCGGGCATCTGCATCCGCCTCTACAGTGAGGATGACTTCGCCCAGCGTCCGGCGCACACCGACCCGGAGATCCTGCGCACCAACCTTGCGGCCGTTATCCTACGCATGGAGAGTCTCAAACTCGGCCATGTGGAGGACTTTCCCTTCCTCGACATGCCGGAGGGCCGCCAGATCAAGGCCGCCTACGACCTGTTGTTCGAGCTCGGCGCGGTGGATGTGCAGCGCAGACTTACCCCGCTTGGTGAGCGGCTCGCCCGCCTGCCGGTCGATCCGCGCCTGGGCCGTATGCTCCTCGCTGGCCAGCACGACGGCTGCCTGGCCGAGATGCTGGTCATCGTCAGCGCCCTCTCCATCCAGGACCCGCGCGAGCGCCCGGCTGACAAGGCCCAGGCCGCCGACCAGGCGCATGCCGCGTGGAAGAATCCCCAGTCCGATTTCCTCAGCCTGCTGGCGCTGTGGACGTGGTACGAGGAGCAGGCCTGCCACCTCTCGCAGGCCAAGCTGCGTGGGCTGTGCGAGACGCACTTCCTCTCCTACGTGCGCATGCGCGAGTGGCGCGCGCTGCACCAGGAACTGCGTGGCTTGTTCCATGAGGAAGGTGTGAGGGAGAACGAATCGGCGGCCCCGGACGACGCCATTCACCGCGCCCTCCTGACCGGCCTGCTCGGCCACCTTGCCTTGCGCGAGGAGGAAGGGCGCAAGACCACACCGGCCAAGGGCAAGGGTCGGCTGGAGCCTGTGGCCTATCGCGGGGTGAAGGGGCGCAAGCTCGCCATCCATCCGGGTTCCGCGCTCGCCAAGCAGCCGCCCAAGTGGCTGATGTCCGCCCAGTGGATCGAGACCGCGCGCCTATGGGGAGCGACCAACGCGGCGATCAATCCGCGCTGGATCGAGCCGCTCGCCCGCCACCTGCTCACCCGCGAGGTGACCGAGCCGCACTACCGGCCGGATTCAGGGCGCGTCGCCGCGTTCGAGACCCTGAGCCTGTACGGCCTGCCGGTGGTGGTGCGACGCTCGGTGAACTATGCGGCCATCGATCCCGCGGAGGCGCGGAGGATCTTTATTCGCGAAGGGTTGGTTCAGGCGTTGGCATTTGACTCTGCGTGGGATTCACCCTCTCCCCAACCCCGCTCCCCTCAAGGGAGAGGGGTTGGGGAGAGGGGGCAACCCACGCCAGATGCACGCCAACACCCCTGGCAACGCGCCCCCTTCGTCCACCACAACGCCGTCCTGATCGCTAAGATCCGCGCCTTGGAGGCCAAGGCCCGGCGGCCGGACATCCTGGTGGATGAGGACACCCTCTGTGCCTTCTTCGAGGCCCAGCTGCCGCCGGAGGTGGTGGATGGGCCGACCCTGGCTGCGGCGCTGCGGCGGGATAAGACCTTGGATGCGCGCCTTTGGCTGACCCGCGAGGCGCTGATGCGCCATGAGGCGGAGGCGGTGCAGGGCGGCCGCCTGCCGGACCACGTGCGCCTCGGCGAGATCGAGGTCCCCCTGCGCTATCACTTCGAGCCGGGGGCGGAGGATGACGGTGTGACCGCAACCGTGCCGCTGGCCGAGCTCAACCGGCTGGATGCCGTGGCCGCGGAATGGCTGGTGCCGGGGCTGCTCACAGAAAAGATCGAGGCCCTGATCCGCGCCCTGCCCAAGCACCTGCGCCGCCAGCTGGTGCCCGCCCCGGATGTGGCGCGCGCGCTGGTCGAGCGCATCACGCACGGACTCAAAGACTGGCCGCCAGCGGGGCGCCTACCTGAGCGCCTCTCCGAGGAGGCGCGGCGTATGCTAGGCGCCCAGGTCGATCCCAACGACTGGCCGCTGGAGGCGATCGAACCACACCTGCGCTTGCGGGTGGAGCTCATCGACGATGCGGGCGAGGTGCGCGGCAGCGGGCGCGACCTCGCGCAGATGCAGCAGGCCCTCGGCGGTGCGGCCAAGCGTGCCTTCGTCAAGCGCTTCGAGGCTCGCTCGGGACTGACGACCTGGAATTTTGGCGAACTGCCCGAGGTCACGGTCATCGACACCAAGGGCGGCTCAACCACGGTCTACCCCGCGCTGGTCGATGCCGGCGAGAGCGTCACGCTCACGCCCCTGGATACCCCGGAGGCCGCGCGCGAGGCAACGGCCAAGGGCCTCACCCGCCTGTTTTTGCTCGCCGCGCGCGAGGAGGTGAAGGCGCTCAGGCGCGAGGTGGCACGGGACAACACCCTGTGCCTGCTCTACTCCGCCCTGCCGACCGTGAAGGGCATTGACAAGCCCTGCGCCGACCTGCAGGAGGAGGTGGTCTGGCGCGTGGCAGGCGCGGTCTTCCTCGACGGCGACTGGCCGCGCGAGCGGTCGAGCTTCGAGGCGCATGTCGCCGCCTGCCGTCCGCGCCTGTATGCCGAGGGGCTCAAGCTGCTCGAGGCCCTGCGCGGCCTTTTGCGCGAGCAGCAGGCCCTGCGCCAGAAGCTCGCGGGCAAGATCCCGCTGTCCTGGGTGGAGCCTGCGCGCGACATTCAGGCCCAGCTCGACCGCCTGTTCGCTCGCCACTTCATCCTCGACACGCCGGAGGCGATCTGGCGACGCCTGCCCGCCTACCTCAAGGCCATGACCCGCCGGCTGGAGCGGCTGGACCAGAACCCGGAGCGCGACCGCCAGAGCCGCGCCCAGCTCGAACCCCTGCTGGCCCGCGCCCAGCGGCTGATGGAGCGCAAGGCACTTCCCGCCGAGGCGCGTGCTAACCTCGGGTTGATGCTTGAGGAGCTGCGCGTGCAGCTCTTCGCCCAGGAGATCAAGACGGCCGTCCCGGTGTCGCCGGGGAAGCTGGACAGGATGCTGGATGCCCTTGAACGGGGAGGTTGAGGCCCGCTTGAAACGCGTCCTGATCCTGCTGCTGCTCGCGCCCCTGCTGGCCCGGGCCGAGGAAACGGCGGGGCCGGGGGCACCGGCGGTGGAGCAGACATCTCCACGGCTCGAGGTCGTGCTCGAGGGCCTGCCCGGCTACGTCCAGCCCGGCGTGCGGGGCGCCCTCTCCGCCGAGCGGCAGGAGGTGGTGTTCACTGCGCTGTTGGAGGGACTGCCTGAACTCGGGGCCTGGGCTGCGCACCTTGCGGCTGCGGGGGATCGGCAGGGGGCGCAGGTCAGCCAACTCGAACTGCACCAGGGAGAGCGCAGGTTGCATGGCGAGGGGCGGCTCGACTGGGCCGGGATGCCGGAGAAGCCCCTCGGTTCGGCAGGTGGGAGCGGTGCCCCCGCCGCGAATGGGGTCGATATTGGCCCGGAGGCGGGCCTCCTACCTTCCGTGGGGCTGCGCAGCGAGGCCCGCCTTGGCTGGCAGGGCCTCGCCTGGCCACTGGCCGGCCCGGCGGCGCTCGAATCGTCCTGCGGAACACTTGAGTTGCGGGGAACCCCCAGCGACTACCGCGTCGCCGGGGAGGCGCAGCTGGCCGCGCCGGGGCAACCCGCCGTCACGGTCGCGCTGCGGGGGGAGGGTGATCTCGCCCAGCTGACCTTCGACGAGCTGACCGCCCGCGTTCCAGGGGCAGCGGCTGGGTTGGCAGGACTGGCGCATCGCCACCCTGACCCTGCGGGCCGGGGGCGGGCGGGCTGGAACCGGGGGCACCGCTGGCGCTGGTGCTCGCAGCGGGCAAGGTCAGCCGCTCGGGGGCGGCTTGGCTGGAGTCCGCCCGCCTCGAGGTGGATGAAAGCCCGGCAGCGCACGACCTGAGGCTGGAGTTGTCACAGGGGCGTGAGGGCGCCGAACTTTGGCTTGCCGGCAGCGGCCGCTGAGATGGTGCCAAGGAGCACCTGCGCCTCGATGAGGGGCGCGCGAGCCGCACGCCCCTGGGCGAATGGCGCACCCTCTCCGCGGTGGAGCTGGTCGCGGACACCCGTGACATCGAGCTGCCGCACTGGTGCTGGGGGCAGGATCAGGCCCGTCTGTGCATGGCAGGACGGTGGGCGGCGGGGCAGCAGGGTACGGCGCGGGTGGACCTCGCCTCTTCGTCGACACGCCGCTCGACGATCCGGCGCTGGAGATCCGCGCTGTGCGCCGAGGCATCCTGGACGGCACCATT
>JBMFOY010000071.1:0-4335 GCA_049969375.1 Halothiobacillaceae bacterium
GTGACCGGTTGTTTCCAGGCAATCAGGGCGAGGGTCTCGAGTATGGCGCGGGAGTAGCGCGCGGGGCGCTCTGGGGTAAGGCGGGCGATCCAAGGGGCGAAGCGCTCGCGCGCCTGCAGGCGCAGGCCGCTGGCGACCTCAACCAGCTCGAAGCCGCGCTCGGCATAGCTCGCGGCGAGGCCGCGGAGCGCCTCGTCCAAGGTCGCGGCATCGACCTCCTCGCCCATGATTTCTTCCAGCCGGGCACGGCTCAGCGGCTCACCGGCGGCGAGCAGGACGGCCTCGAGGATTTGCTGCAGGGGGGTCAGCATGTTTCGGCCTTCAGGCTGACAAGAAACAATCCCTCGGCGTCCCGTTCGACCTCGATCTGCCCGCCCTTGAGCAGCTCCAGCAGGGCGAGGAAACTGACCACCACGCCACGGCGTCCCTCGTCCGGTGCCAGAAGATCGAGCAGGCGCACCGTCCCCTCCGCCACCCGCAGCAGGATCAGGCTCATGCGCTCACGCACGCTGATGGCCTCGCGCTGGATGTGATGATGCTCGACCAGTGCGGCACGCTGCAACGCTGCGCGCAGGGCCTCAAGCAGTTCGTCCAGGCCGACCTTGGGCGGCTCCTGCCGACGCTCGATGATAGGCACCTGCACCGAGACCGGGAACACGTCGCGGTCCACACGTGGCAGGGCATCCAGGCGTTCGGCGGCCTGGCGCAGCAGCTCATACTCCTGCAGACGGCGGACCAGGTCCAGGCGCGGGTCCTCGTCGTCCTCGTCCTCCGTCTTGGGCGGGCGCGGCAAAAGCATGCGCGACTTGATCTCCGCAAGCCACGCGGCCATGACCAGATAATCGGCGGCGAGCTCAAGCTGCATGCCCTGCATCAGCTCGATGTAGCCCATGTACTGGCGTGTAACCTCGGCGATGGGAATGTCGAGGATGTCGAGATTCTGCTTGCGGATCAGGTACAGCAGCAGGTCGAGCGGACCCTCGAAGGACTCGAGAATGACCGCGAGGGCATCCGGCGGGATATAGAGATCCTGCGGGAATTCGAGGACCAGCTGCTCACCGATCCGGGCGACGTATTCGGGCTGAACCGCGGCGTCTATCGTCACGGCAGGAAAAGCCCGGTGATCCATCCGTTCATGGCGTGAAGCAGCGGGCCGAGAAAGGCCCACAGCACCCCGGTCGCCAGCAGCAGGATCAGAATCAGCAGGCCGAAGGGCTCGATGCGTGCGAGTTGGGCGCCGAGGGGCGGTGGCAGTAGACTGACCAGGATGCGCCCGCCGTCCAGCGGCGGGATGGGGACCAGGTTGAGCAGCATCAACAGCAGGTTGATGAACACCCCTGCCTGCCCCATCAGCGCCAGCGGCACAGCCACCGCACCGAGGCCCTTGTCGGCCAGGGTCTGGGCGAGAACCATCATCAGCCCCCAGAAGATGGCCATGATAAGGTTCGACCCCGGCCCGGCCAGCGACACCCAGGCCATGTCGCGACGCGGGTTGCGCAGGTTGCGGGCATCCACCGGTACCGGCTTGGCCCAGCCGAAGATAAAGCCGGAGAGGAAGAAGGTGGCGATCGGCAAGAGCACCGTGCCGATCGGGTCGATGTGGTGCAGGGGGTTGAGCGAGAGCCTCCCCAAGCGCGCGGCGGTATCATCACCGAAAAAGCGCGCGGCATAGCCATGCGCGGCCTCGTGCACGGTGATGGCGAACAGCGCCGGCAGGATCCAGACGGTCAATTTCTGGATGAGGTTCAGATCCATCACTCGGCCTCTTCCACGCCAGCCGGCACCGCGCCGCGGCCGCGGCGGACCAGCACGGGCGTCCCGCCTGACAAGTTGATGACGGTGGTCGGGTGGTCGGCGCAGAAGCCGACGTCCAGGATCAGTTCCACCCGGTTGCCAATCCGGTCATCGATGTCATACGGATCGCACAGCGGTTCCGATTCGTCCGGCAGAATCAGGCTGGTGCTCAGGAGGGGCTCCCCCAGGGCTGCAAGCAGGGCCTGGGTCAACGGGTGCCCGGGCACGCGCAGGCCCACAGTCTTGCGCTTCGGATGCTGCAGCCGGCGTGGCACCTCGTGGGTCGCCTGCAGGATGAAGGTATAGGGGCCGGGGGTGTATTGACGCAGGAAGCGGTATTCGACGTTGCCGACGCGCGCATAGGTGGCGATTTCCGACAGGTCGCGGCACATCAGGGTGAAGTGGTGCTTCTCGCCCAGCCCACGGATCGCGCGCATCCGCTCGATCGCCGCCTTATCCCCCAGGCCGCAGCCGAGGGCATAGCCGGAGTCGGTCGGAAAGGCGATCACGCCCCCGCCGCGCAGGGCCTCGACGGCTTGGTCGAGCAGGCGGGCCTGAGGGTTTTGCGGGTGCAGGGCGAGGATGCGCGCCATCAATACGGTCCTTTTCTGAGGGAATTCGCGCGATCCATGACCGCGGGAATTTAAACAGTTAACATATCCAAGCTTAACAACCGATGCATTGATGAAACTACTTTTCGATTTCCTGCCCATCCTGCTGTTCTTCGTGGCCTACAAGACAGCGGGCATCTATGTCGCCACTGCGGTGGCCATCGCCGCCACCCTCCTCCAGGTGGGTTTCACTTGGTGGCGCAGTCGCCGCCTCGAGACCATGCACCTCGTCTCCCTTGGCTTGATCGTAGTGTTCGGTGGGGCGACGCTGTGGCTACAGAACCCACTATTCATCATGTGGAAGCCCACCATCCTCTACCTGCTGTTCGCGGCCGTCTTTCTCGGTAGTCAGTTCGTCGGCCAGAAGCCGCTGGTTCAGCGCATGATGGGTGGCATGCTGGCGGCGCCGGACACGGTTTGGCGGCGGGTCAACGCGGCGTGGGCGATCTTCTTCCTGGGTCTCGCACTGCTCAATCTGTACGTGGCCTACCACTTTTCCGAAGAAGATTGGGTCAACTTCAAGCTGTTCGGCCTGTTGGGCTTGACCCTCGTGTTTATGATCGGCCAGGGGCTGTGGCTGGCGAAGCACGCCGATCCTCTGCCCGAAGCACCCTCCGAGAAAGGATGAAGTCATTGGCATGTGGTACATGATTCTGGGCATCGATGCCGAGGGCAGCTTGGACAAGCGCAAGGCGGCACGTCCGGCCCATCTTGAACGCCTGAAAGGCTTGCAGGATGCCGGACGACTGATGCTCGCCGGCCCGCTGCCCGCACTGGACACCCGCGAACCGGGGCCAGCCGGTTTCGTCGGCAGCCTGATCGTCGCCGAGTTCGACTCACTCCAGGCCGCCTGGGCCTGGGCCGAGGCAGACCCCTACATGCAGGCCGGGGTGTACCGCGAAGTGCATGTGCATCCTTGGCTGCAAGTCTTCCCATCCTCATCCTGAAAATAAAGGAATGTTCACCATGTCGTTGATCAAAAAGCCTCTTTTTATCGCCATGGCTGCCGCGCTTATGCTCGCGGGTTGCGGTGGGGAGAAGTCCGCACCCGCCGCGAAGGCCGCCGTCAGCCAGGACATCGTGGCCGTGGTCAATGGCGAAAAGATCACCCGCCAGGACCTCGAAGGCGTAAAGGCCCAGATGCCGGGGCGCGGCAACGACGAGCAGATCGTCGATCAGCTGGTCGAACTGAAGCTGCTGGCACAGAAGGCCCGCAAGGAAGGGCTGGACAAGGATGCCGAGGTCAAGGCCGAGCTGGAACGCGCCCGTGAGAGCATCCTCGCCAATCATCTGGTGCGGAACATGCTCGAGGCCAAGACCTTCACCGACGCCGAATTGAAGGCCGAATACGATGAAGTCGTCGCCAAGATGCCGAAGAAAGACGAGTACAAGGCCGCCCACATCCTGGTCGAGGACGAGGCGCAGGCCAAGGATCTACTGACCAAGCTCGCTCATGGTGCGGATTTCGCCCAGCTTGCAAAGGAGCACTCCACCGACCCGGGCTCCAAGGACCAGGGTGGCGACCTCGGCTGGTTCGAGGCCAGCATGATGGTGCCGGAATTTGCCCAGGCCGTGACCGAGCTCGAGCCGGGCAAGACCAGCAGCGCCCCGGTCAAGACCCAGTTCGGCTGGCACATCATCAAGCTTGAGGAAAAGCGCCAGGTTCCGCCGCCCGCCTTCGAGGCTGTCAAGCCCCAGCTGAGCAACATGCTGCGTCAGAAGGCGGTTGAGCAATTCGTCAAGGATGCCCGCGCGCAGGCCAAAGTGGAGATCAAGCTCGCCCCGGCCGCCCAATCCGAGGACAAGCCCGCCGAGACTCCGGCTAAGTAACAGGCCGTTGAAAAACCCTTTTAACGGCCTGGTAAGGCCCACAAGCAAGTAAGACCAGGTTTGCCGCGCAGGATCGGCATCTGCCACAATCGGCAAGGAC
>JBMFOY010000071.1:4435-9827 GCA_049969375.1 Halothiobacillaceae bacterium
CAAGTAAGACCAGGTTTGCCGCGCAGGATCGGCATCTGCCACAATCGGCAAGGACGCCGAACAGGACACTACGAGGCTCAGCCCATGCAGCTCCCTATCACCGGCAATGACATCCGCAAGACGCTTCTTGGCGCGGAACTGACCGACATGGAGTGCGAGACCCTCGCGCAGGTGTGCGAGGTGCGCCATGTTCCCAGCGGCGAGACGCTGTTCCGCGAAGGCGAATCCCATCACGAGCTGTTCGTCGTGATCGACGGTCGCCTGTCGGTCAACAAGGACACGGGGCGCGGCTATGCCGACACCCTGCACATCCTCGGCCCGGGCGACCTTGCCGGGGAATCCGGCTTCCTCGATGGCAAGCCGCACAGCGCCACCCTGCGCGCTGTGGGCGATGCCACCGTGCTCAGCCTGCACCGCGAGAACCTCGAGCGTCTGATCAAAGACCATCCGTTCATGGTCTACCACGTGATGCGCGCCATCATCCGCAGCATCCGCGAGATCATCCGCCGCATGAATGCGCAGTGCTTGCAGATGACCAGCTACATCCAGCAGAGCGGCGGCTGGTTCTGAGAACCATCGCCTCGCCCCATGGTCACATGACTCTGTATGGCCCGCTCCCCCCGGGCCATATGCACGCTTACCAACCATAGGAAAACCCCATGACGATGAAGAAGATCCTCCCCTTCCTCACCGCCCTGATCATTGGCCTCGGCCTGTCCCTGCAGCCGGTCGAAGCCAAGCGCCTCGGCGCAGGCCAAAGCATGGGCCAGCAGAAGCAAAGCTTCGCCCGTGAGGCCACCCCGCCGAGCGCGCCCACCAGCGCCACCACCGGCACGGCGGCCACCGGCGCAGCCGCCGCGGGCGCGACCACCGCAGCCAGCGGTGCCAGCAAGTGGATGGGCCCGCTCGCCGGCCTCGCTGCCGGCGGCCTGCTTGCTGCCCTGTTCTTTGGCGGCGCCTTCGAGGGCATCCAGGTCATGGACATCCTGCTGATCGCCCTGCTCGCCTTCGGCATCTTCATGGTCATCCGCATGCTGCGCGCTAAGACCGCCCAGACCCAACAGCCAACAGGCTACCAATACGCCACTGTTGGCGCGCCCTATGGCACGACCCAGCAGCCAATGCAGCCGGTGGCCGACGCTGGCTTCAAAAAACAGGGCCGTACTTTCTTGCCTGATGCCCCGGTCTGGTTCAACGAGGACGCCTTCCTGCAAGCCGCCCGCAACCACTTCCTAACCCTGCAGATGGCCTGGGATGAGAACGACATGGAGAAGGTGCGCGAGTATTTCACTCCGGACATGTTCGAGCAGCTGCGCGCCCAACGTGCCGAGATCGGCGATGCGAACAACACCACCGATGTGCAGAGCCTGGATGCCCAACTGCTCGACCTGGTGCGCGAGGGCAACATGATCGTCGCCTCCGTCCTGTTCCAGGGCCGCGTGCGCGAGGACGGCAACATGCCGGAAGACATCGCCGAGATCTGGCATGTCCAACATGCGGCCGACACCGCCCAAGGTGACTGGCTGATCAGCGGCATCCAGCAGGCGATCCCGCGCACCCTGCACTGATCTTATGAGCGCGGCGTGCCGCCGCGATCGCCGCCACAGGCAGCCCCCACAGCAGAAAGGCCCGGAACACCCCCGGGCCTTTTTCTTTTCCTCCCTCATCCCCTACAATCCGCGCCTCGCCCGCGACTGTATGCGGGCGCATCCACGTTTCGGGTGCCCTGTGCCATTTCGGCCAAGGGTTAAACGGGAAACAGGTGAGAAACCTGTGCTGCCCCCGCAACGGTAAGCGCTCGAACGGCACGTCATCATGGCCACTGTCCCCACAAGGCGGGATGGGAAGGGGACGATGCCTTATGCGCAAGCCCGGAGACCGGCCCGGAATTCCACTTCACCAGGCGTGCGGGTGTGCGCGCCTCTTGAGGCCCGACCATGAAACAACTCGCCCTCTTGGCGGCCATCGCGGCCGTGCTCGCTCCTTCATATTCCTTCGCCGCCGACAGCCTGGACGATGTCGTCGTCACCGCCACCCGCACGGCGCAGACCGCGGACGAGACCCTGGCGCCGGTGACCGTCATCACCCGCGAGGACATCGAGCGCACCCAGATGTCTACGCTGGCCGAGGCCCTGCAAACCGTTCCCGGCGTGTTCATTGCCAATAACGGTGGTGCAGGCAAGAGCACCTCCGTCTTCCTGCGCGGCAGCAATGCCAATCATGTGCTGGTGTTGATCGATGGCCTCAAGGTCGGCTCCGCCACCACGGGCACCACACCTTTCGAGAACATTCCCATGGAGCTTGTCGAGCGCATTGAGGTGGTGCGCGGCCCGCGCTCCAGCCTGTACGGCTCGGAAGCCATCGGCGGGGTGATCCAGATCTTCACCCGCAAGGGTGGCGGGGCGCTGACGCCCTCCTTCAGTGTGTCCGTAGGCAGCGACAAAACCTACAAGGGCAGCGCAAGCCTTGCGGGTGGTGGCAAGGACACCTGGCTCCATGCCAGCATCAGCGGCATGAGTACAGACGGCTTCAACGCCTGCAACGGCAAGCCATCCCCCAATGGAGCGGGCTGTTTTACCCTCGAACCCGACCGCGACGGTTACCGCGAAAAGGCCGGTAGCCTGCGCCTGGGCACCCGCTTTGGCCAGGGCCACAGCGTGGAAGCCTTTGCCCTGCGTAGCGAGGGCAAGAACTTTTTTGATGGCTCGTTCCAGAATGAGGCGGAGACCACCACGCAAACCGTCGGCGCCAAGCTGAACCTCGCTGCCTTGCCTCACTGGCGTATGGGATTCCAGGCGGGCCAGAGCCAGGATCTGGCGGACAACTTCAAGAACGGCGTCTACAGCTCCACCTTCGACACGCACCGTGACAGCGCAAGCTGGCAAAACGACATCAACCTCGGCAAGGACCAGCTCCTCACCCTCGGCCTCGACTGGCAGCGCGATAAGGTGGACAGCAACGACCTTTCAAGCTGGACGCCGGGGGATCAGCGCTATGCCGTCACCTCGCGCGAAAACACCGGCGTCTTTGCCCAGTACCAGGGGAGGTTTAACGCCCACGACGTGCAGGCCGCCCTGCGTCATGACGACAACGAGCAGTTTGGCAGCAAGAACACCGGCAACCTCGCCTGGGGCTATGCCCTCTCTCCAGACTTGCGCCTGACGGCAGGCTTCGGCACGGCCTTCAAGGCACCGACCTTCAATGAGTTGTACTACCCCGGCTATGGCAATGCCCAGCTTAAGCCGGAGAACTCGCGCACGATCGAGGCCGGACTGCAAGGCAAGCTCGGCACCATCCACTGGGGCGTGCACGCCTTCCAGACCACGGTGGAAGATCTCATCGCCTACAACGCCGCCACCTTTTCCCCTGGCAACATCGACGAGGCACGCATCCGTGGCCTCGAAGGCAGCCTAAGCGGTCGAATCGCCGGGTTCGACATCAACACCGCCCTCACCCTGCTCGACCCGGAAAACCGCAGCAATGGCAACACCCTCCCCCGTCGGGCCAAGGAAAGCCTGAATGTGGATGTGGATCGCCAGTTCGGTGTCTGGTCCTTCGGCGGGCGTCTGTATGCCGCGGGCAAGCGCTATGACGATTTGGCCAATAAGGTCGAACTCGATCCTTACGCTACGCTGGACTTGCGCGCTGAATACAAGCTGCAACGCGACTGGCGCCTGCAAGCCAAGGTCAGCAACCTGTTCGACGCGGATTACGAGACGGCCTACCTGTACAACCAGCCCGGCCGGGCCTTCCTCGTCACCCTGCGTTACCAGCCGAGCGTGCGTTGATCCCTCCTCTACCCCGGCTCGTCCGGGGTTTTTACGGGGCGTCACTATGAACGAACACGAACAAGAAGCCCGCCACAAGGCACGCATGGCGCGCAAGAAGGCCCTGATCGACGCGGCCATTGCCCGGGCCGATCAGGAAAAAGGCCTGCTGCTGGTGCTTACCGGCAACGGCAAAGGCAAGTCCAGCTCCGCCTTCGGCATGGTGGCGCGCGCGCTGGGGCATGGGATGAAGGTGGGGGTGTGCCAGTTCATCAAGTCCCGCACGGACACCGGCGAGGAGGCCTTCCTCGGCCGGCAGCCCGGGTGTGAGTGGCATGTGCTCGGCGAGGGCTTCACTTGGGACACCCAGGACCGTGCCCGCGACATCGCCACGGCGGAACGCGGCTGGGCCGTGGCCGAGCGGATGCTCGCCGATCCCGCCTACCAGCTCGTCGTGCTCGATGAGCTGACCTACCTTTTAAGCTACGGTTATCTCGACAGCGACAGGGTGCTGGATGCTCTGGCCCACCGCCCCACCATGCAACACGTGGTGGTTACTGGGCGGGGGGCCTTGGAGGCCTTGATCGAGCTTGCGGATACCGTCACCGAGATGAGGGACGTGAAACATGCCTACCGGGCTGGCATCAAGGCCCAGCCCGGCATCGATCTTTGACGACGATTGAAAGCGTTTTCATGCCCTTGTCCTTGACCGTGTTGGCCGCTGTCGTGCTGGATTGGTGGTTAGGGGAGCCGCGCCGGCTCCATCCGCTGATCGGCTTCGGGCGGCTGGCGAGCGGGTTGGAGGCCCGCCTCAACCCTCCCTCCGCCCAGCCGGATACACGCCAGCGCTTGGTCGGGCTCTTGGCCGTGCTCGCGCTGCTGACCCCCACCACCCTTTTTGCCTGGTGGCTCGCCACCCTGCCCCTCTTTGGCGCGCTGTGGGGCGTGCTCGCCCTCTACTTCGCCATTGGCCATCGCAGCCTGCACGATCACGCCCGGCCGGTGGCCGTGGCCCTTCTGCGGGGTGACATGGAGGGCGCGCGCAACCATGCGGCGATGCTGGTGAGCCGTGACAAAGAGGCCCTCGATCCCGCTTCCGCGACCTGCGAGTCGGTGCTGGAGAACGGCAGCGACGGGGTGCTTGGCGCGCTGTTCTGGTTCGTCATCGCCGGCCCGGCCGGGGCGGTGCTCTATCGCCTCGCCAACACCCTCGACGCCATGTGGGGCTACCGGACCGAGCGCTTCCTGCACTTCGGCTGGGCGGCGGCGCGGCTGGACGATCTGCTTGGCTACCTCCCGGCGCGCCTGACGGCGCTCACCTATGCCATCCTCGGCCACACCCGGCAGGCCCTTGCCTGCTGGCGCGCACAGGCCCCGACCTGGAAGAGCCCGAACGCGGGGCCGGTGATGGCGGCGGGCGCCGGCGCCCTTGGCATCCATCTTGGCGGGCCGGCCCGCTATCACGGACAGTGGCAGGTCCGTCCGCCACTCGGCGCGGGGCGCCCCGCCGAGGCGCAGGATATCGGACGCGCCCTAACCCTGGTGAGCCGGAGTACCGTCCTGTGGCTGGCGCTGATCCTGCTCGGCGCCATCCTCTACGAAGGCGTTCGCCATGCTTGAGCACG
>JBMFOY010000072.1:0-9804 GCA_049969375.1 Halothiobacillaceae bacterium
GAGGGAGGCGGCTACCGCCTCGTGGCGCGCCTCGACCCGGGCCTGGGCCACGAGCGTTGCCAGCGCGCCGCCCAGGCCTTCCGGCCTAAGCGCGGCGAGAATGGCGGCAAGGTCGTCGACCATGCCGGCGTTGCCGGAGGCGAACTGCTCGAACACCTCGAAGGTCTGCGGCAGCACAGCCGGATTGACGAAGGAGACCTTGGCGCCAGCGAGAGCAGCCTTGCGCACGCGCTGGGCCAGCAGCGGCTGCTCGTGGCGGATGTGGCTGCCGATCACCAGCACGGCCTGGCGGTTGTCGAGCTCGGCGACATCATGGCCGAGCCAGGGCATGGCGGGCAGGGCGTCCTGGTCGCGGAAGTCGCGCTGACGCAGGCGGTGGTCGATGTTGGACGAACCCAGGCCGCGGGTCAGTTTCTGCGCGAGGTAGATCTCCTCGAGCGTGCTGTGCGGGGCGACGAGGGTGCACAGCGAGCTGCCAGCGGCCTTGAGGCCGCGGGCAGCGATCTCCAGCGCCTCCTCCCAGCTCGCTTCACGCCAGCCAGCCTCGACACGCACCATCGGGCGGGTCAGGCGATCGCTCGCCGTAAGACCGAGGTAGCTAAAGCGGTCGCGGTCGGACAGCCAGACCTCATTGACTGCCTCATTCTCGCGCGGGACCACGCGCATGACCTTGCCATCGCGGGTGTGGACGTAAATGTTGGAGCCGAGGCCGTCGTGCGGGGCGATGGCCGCATGCTGGGCCAGCTCCCACGGGCGGAAGGTGTAGCGCGACGGTTTGGCGGTTAGGGCACCGACCGGGCACAGGTCGATGACGTTGCCGGAGATCTCCGATGTCACCGCCTTGGCGATGTAGGTGCCAATCTCCATGTGCTCGCTGCGACCGGTGGCGCCCAGCTCGCGCAGGCCGGCAATCTCCTCGCCGAAACGGACGCAGCGCGTGCAGTGGATGCAGCGGGTCATGTCGGTGGCGATCAGTGGGCCGATGTCCTTGTCCTTCACCACACGCTTGGTCTCGGAATACTGGCCCACGCCGTCGCCATACCCCATGGCGACATCCTGCAGCTCGCACTCCCCGCCCTGATCGCAGATCGGGCAGTCCAGCGGATGGTTGATGAGCAGGAACTCCATGGTCGCGCGCTGGGCGGCGATCGCCTTGGGCGACTTGGTGAACACGCGCATGCCTTCGGAGATGGGCGTGGCACAGGCCGGCAGCGGCTTGGGCGCGCGCTCGACTTCGACCAGACACATGCGGCAGTTCGCCGCCACAGACAATTTGCGGTGGTAGCAGAAACGCGGGATGTGGATGCCGGCCGCGTCGGTGACCTCGATCAGCATGTCACCCTGGCGCCCGTGCAGCTTCTGGCCATCGACCTCGATGGTGATCAGATCATCGCTCATTCTCAGGATCCTTGCGGCCTTCAGCGGCTCATGGCATCGACCATGCTATGGCCGTGCTCGATGTAGTACTCGAATTCGTGACGGAAGTACTTGAGGAAGCTGCGCACCGGCATGGCCGCCGCATCGCCCAGGGCGCAGATGGTGCGCCCCTCGATCTTGCTCGCCACGTCGTCCAGGCGATTGAGATCCTCCAGCGTGCCCTTGCCCTCGACGATGCGGGTCAGCATGCGGTACAGCCAGCCCGTACCCTCGCGGCAGGGCGTGCACTGCCCGCAGGACTCGGAATAGTAGAAGCGCGAGATGCGACGCAAGGCCTTGACCATGCAGGTGGAATCGTCCATCACGATCACGCCGCCGGAGCCGAGGAAGGTCCCGGCCTTGGCGATGGAGTCGTAGTCCATGTTGACCTGCATCATGACCTCTCCAGGCACGACCGGCACAGATGAGCCGCCAGGGATCACAGCCTTGAGCTTGCGGCCATGACACACGCCTCCAGCCATTTCGAGGAGCTTGGCAAACGGGGTGCCCATCGGGATCTCAAACACCCCGGGATTGTTCACATGACCCGAGACGGAGAAGAGCTTGACCCCCCCGCTATTCGGCACGCCAAGATCCGCGAACCACTTGCCGCCGTTGCGCATGATCGCCGGCACGGAAGACAGGGTTTCGGTGTTGTTGATCGTGGTCGGACGGCCGTACAGACCGAAGTTGGCAGGGAATGGCGGTTTGAAGCGTGGCTGACCTTTCTTGCCCTCGAGCGATTCGAGCAGGGCCGTCTCCTCACCACAGATATAGGCTCCCGCCCCCAGGGTGCCGTAGATATCCATATCAATCCCTGACCCCAAGATATTCTTGCCCAAAAGGCCGGCCGCATAGGCTTCCTTCAGCGCCTGCTCGAAGCGCTGGAACGGCAGATCGCCGAACTCACCGCGCATGTAGTTGTAGCCAACGGTGGCACCGATGGTATAGCCAGCGATCGCCATGCCCTCGACCAGGGCATGCGGATTGTTGAGCAGGATCTGGCGATCCTTGGCCGTACCCGGCTCGGACTCGTCCGAGTTGCAGACGATGTATTTCTGCCCCGGAGCATTGCGCGGCATGAAGCTCCACTTCAGCCCAGTGGGGAAACCCGCACCGCCGCGGCCACGCAGGTTAGAGGCCTTGAGTTCCTCGATGATGACCGCAGGGTCGGTCTTCTCGGCCAGGATCTTACGCCAGGCCTGATAGCCGCCGGTCTTGAGGTAGTTCTCAAAGGTCCACGGCTCGTCGAACTGGCGGGTTGCGAAACAAACCTGAACGGTCATGGTTTAGTGCCCATCATCTTGTTGCGCCACGGCGTCGAGGATGGCGTCCACCTTCTCGGGTGTCAGGCGCTCGTAGTACACGTGGTCGACCTGCATCATCGGCCCACCGTCGCAGGCCGCCAGGCACTCCTCCTCGCATTTGAGAAAGAACTTGCCATCCGGGGTGCTCTCGCCGGTCTTGATGCCGAGCCTGTTCTCGATGTGCTCGACGATGCGGTCGGAACCCATCAGCCAGCAGGAGATGTTGGTACAGACGGAGATGCTGTGGCGCCCAACCGGCTTGGTCTCGAACATCGAGTAGAAGGTCGCGACCTCGTAGGCGGCGATCTCCGGGATGCCAAGGTAGGCCGCCACGGCGTCCATCAGTTCGGTCGTCAGGTAGCCATGGTTCTGGTGCTGCGCGGCGCGCAGGGCGGCGAGCAAGGCTGACTGGCGACGATCCGCCGGATACTTGGCGAGCCAGTGCTCGATCTCGGCACGGGTTTCCTCGCTCAGCACGGCGATCTTGCGTTCACGTTCTTGCGCGTTCATCAACGGTCAACCTCACCAAAGACGATGTCCTGCGTGCCGATGATGGCGACCACGTCGGCGAGCATGTGCCCGCGCGACATCTCATCCAGACCGGACAGGTGGGCGAAGCCAGGCGCACGGATCTTCAGGCGGTACGGCTTGTTCGCGCCGTCGGACACAAGATAGATGCCAAACTCCCCTTTCGGGTGCTCCACCGCCGAGTAGACCTCGCCTTCCGGCAGGCAAAAGCCCTCGGTAAACAGCTTGAAGTGGTGGATGAGGGCCTCCATGTCGGCCTTCATCTCCTCGCGACGGGGTGGAGCGAACTTGTGGTCCTCGGTCAGCACAGGACCGGGGTTCTTACGCAGCCAGTCGATGCACTGCTTGATGATGCGGTTAGATTGGCGCATCTCCTCAACCCGCACCAGGTAGCGGTCGTAGCAGTCGCCATTGACACCGACCGGGATATCGAAGTCGACCTTGTCGTAGGCGGCGTAGGGCTGCTTCTTGCGCAGGTCCCACTCGATGCCGGAGCCGCGGATCATCGGCCCGGTGAAGCCCATGGCCAGCGCACGCTCGGGGGAGACCACACCGATGCCGACGGTGCGCTGTTTCCAGATGCGGTTGTCGGTCAGCAGGGTCTCGTACTCGTCCACCAGGGCCGGGAAGCGCTGGGTAAAGTCCTCAAGGAAATCGAGCATCGACCCCTGGCGGGCCTCGTTCATGCGCGCGACATCGCGGGCTGAATGCCACTTGGAAGGCTGGTACTTGGGCATTGAATCCGGCAGGTCACGCGCCACTCCGCCCGGACGATAGTAGGTCGCGTGCAGACGGGCGCCCGAGACTGCTTCGTAGCAGTCCATCAGGTCCTCACGCTCGCGGAAGCAGTACAGGAACACCGACATGGCACCGATGTCGAGAGCGTGCGCGCCGAGCCACAGCAGGTGGTTCAGGATGCGGGTGATCTCATCGAACATCGTGCGGATGTAGAGCGCACGCTCCGGCACCTGGATGCCGGCCAGCTTTTCCATCGCCATCACGTAGGCGTGCTCATTGCACATCATGGACACGTAATCGAGACGGTCCATGTAGCCGATGCTCTGGTTGTAGGGTTTGCTCTCGGCCAGCTTTTCGGTGGCTCGGTGCAGCAGGCCGATGTGGGGATCGGCGCGCACGACGGTCTCACCATCGAGCTCAAGCACCAAGCGCAGCACCCCGTGGGCGGAAGGGTGCTGCGGGCCGAAGTTCAGGGTGTAGTTTTGAATCTCGGGCACGGCTCAGCCCTTCTTCTGCTTGGAGAGGATGTAGCGGTGATCGTTGCGGATGACTCGCGGCACCAACACGCGCGGTTCGATACTGACCGGCTCGTACACCACGCGCCCCTTGGCCTCGTCATAGCGCATCTCGACGTGACCGATGAGGGGGAAGTCCTTGCGGAACGGATGGCCCACGAAACCGTAGTCGGTGAGGATGCGGCGCAGGTCAGGATGGCCATCGAACAGGATGCCGAACAGGTCGAAGGCCTCGCGCTCGAACCAGTTGGCGGCGGACCAGATGCCGCAGACCGAGGGCACGACCGGCATCTCGGCATCCGCACAGTACACCCGCAGGCGCAAGCGGGCGTTGTGACGATAGGAAAGCAGGTGGTAAACCACGGCGAAACGTGGACGCTCGGGCGCCGCCAGCGGCAGATCGTCACCGAACTTCAGACGCCCCGCCGTGGACTCCTGCACACCGCGACTGAAGCCGCCCTTGCAGACCGCATCGTCGGCCAGCCACTCCGACTTGCCATAGTCGCTGTAATCGACTCCACAGAGGTCAATGAGCTGCTCAAAAGAAAACTCAGGAGCGGTATGCAGAACCTCGCAGACCGTCAATAGGTCCTCGGTACGCAGCTCAAGGGTCAGCTCATCCCAAGCGGAGGTTAGGCTGAGGATGCGGCCTGCGAAGCGGGACTCCAGTTCACCGCGCAGTTGCTCAAGGGACTTGGCCATGGCTTATGCCTCGATGGGCTGGCGCGCGATGGTGCTGGTGCGCCGGATCTTGTTCTGAAGCTGGATGATGCCGTATAGCAGTGCCTCCGCCGTGGGCGGACAGCCAGGCACATAGATATCCACCGGTACAATGCGGTCGCAGCCGCGCACTACGGCATAGGAATAGTGATAGTAGCCACCGCCGTTGGCACAGGAACCCATGGAGATCACCCAGCGCGGCTCCGCCATCTGGTCGTAGACCTTGCGCAGGGCTGGGGCCATCTTATTGACCAGGGTGCCGGCAACGATCATCACGTCCGACTGGCGCGGGCTTGGGCGGAACACCACCCCGAAGCGGTCGAGGTCATAGCGCGATGCACCGGCGTGCATCATCTCCACCGCACAGCAGGCCAGACCAAAGGTCATCGGCCACAGCGAGCCGGTACGCGCCCAGTTGATGAGCTTGTCAGCAGAAGTCGTGACAAAGCCCTTGTCGAGAACACCTTCTATTCCCATTCCAGAGCCCCCTTCTTCCACTCGTAGACAAACCCGATCACCAGGATGAGCAGGAACAGGCCCATGGCTAGCAGACCGAAGGTGCCGATCTCATCCAGGGCCACGGCCCAGGGAAAGAGAAATGCGATCTCGAGGTCGAAGATGATGAAAAGAATGGCAACGAGGTAGTAGCGCACGTCGAACTTCATACGCGCATCCTCGAAGGCGGCAAAGCCACACTCGTAGGGCGAGTCCTTCTCCTTCTCGGGACGACGGGGAGCAAATACGAAGCCCGCGGCAAGCATGGCGACACTGAATGCCAAGCCGACCACGAAGAACACCAGGACAGGAAGGTAGTTCTCCAGCACGCGCCTCACTCCTCCGGACAATTGGGCGCAAGAGAAACCTAGGCACTGAGGTGCCGCATTCCAGCCTTGCGCCCTGATTGTGGTTATTGTAATGCTCGGTTCTGGCGACCGATGAATCCCGGCGAACCGGAAGCCTGAAATGGTGCGGATGGTGGGACTCGAACCCACACGTCTTGCGACACTACCCCCTCAAGATAGCGTGTCTACCAATTCCACCACATCCGCGATGATCATTTGGCCGACGGCACATCCGCCGGCTTGCTTTCCTGCGGAACAACCTCCGTGCTAACGGGAGCTTCCGAGGATACGACGCTGCTCCGCTGCGGAGCGGACGTAACAATATACGCAAGAAGCAGGCTTGTCACGAAAAAAATCGCAACCAGCCAGGCCGTGGTGCGGCTCAGGAAGGTGGCCGCGCCACGCGCACCAAAAACAGTCGACGAAGCGCCGCTACCGAAGGCCGCACCTGCATCCGCCCCTTTGCCTTGCTGCATCAGGACCAGCCCGATCAGCACCACGCCGACGAGCACATGAAAACCGACCAGCAGAGCGGTCATGCCACACCCCCAGCTGCTGCACAAATGGCCATGAAATCCTCCGCCTTGAGCGAGGCCCCGCCGATCAGGCCGCCGTCGATGTCCGGCATGGCCATGAGTTCGGCCGCGTTTTCCGGCTTCATGCTGCCGCCATACTGGATGCGTGCACGCGAGGCCACGCCCGCGTCATGCGCCGCCAGGCGGGTCCGGATAAAGGCATGAACCTGCTGCGCCTGTTCAGGCGTGGCGGTACGCCCGGTGCCGATCGCCCAGACCGGCTCATAGGCGATCAGCGCCCGCTCGAAGACCGCCACACCGGAAACCTTGAGCACCGCATCCAGCTGACGCGCAACGACCGACTCGGTCACGCCCTGCTCGCGCTCCTCCAGCGTCTCCCCCACGCACAGGATGGGACACAGACCAGCGCGCAGGGCATTGGCGAACTTGCGGGCCACATCTTCATCCGTCTCGCCACACAGCGAGCGGCGCTCGGAGTGACCGACGATGACATAGGAGCAGCCGACATCGCTCAGCATGGCGGCCGACACCTCACCGGTGTAGGCGCCATCCTGCTCATACAGAGAGACATCCTGGGCACCGACACCGATGCCTTTACCTTCCACCCCCTCGATGACCTGCCGGATAAAGACAGCCGGCGGGCAGACCGCTACATCCACGCCGTCCACCGCGCGCAAACCAGCGATGAGCCGGTCAACGCTTGCACGCCGGCCATTCATCTTCCAGTTTCCTACAACGATGGGTCTGCGCATGGGTATCGAAGGGTTCTCCAAAACGGTCGCCAAGATTACTCAGAACGGGAACCGAAATCAAACCGGTGTATTCGGCCAGGACCAGCCTTGGAAGAGGAGAAAGCACCACAAGTGGTCGATACTCCGTCACCGCCGCCTGCGAGCACGGTGGGGCGCCAAATGGACGGCGGGCGGCAAGGCCCGCTTGCGGCATGGGGTCATAGGTCGGCAACTGCGCGTCGCACCAGCTCGGCCAGCTCCTCGGCCGCCTGTCGGGTGCGCGCATCGTCGTCGCTCTCAACCATCACCCGCACCAGCGGCTCGGTTCCGGAGGCCCGCAAGACCACGCGCCCACGCCCATCGAAATCACTCTCGATCTCGGCCACCCGGCGCCAGACCTCGCCCAGCGCATCCAGATCAACCTTCCGGACCAGCGGGACATTAACCATCAGCTGTGGATACTTGACCACGGCCCGGCGCAGGCTGCTGAGCGGCTCCGCACGCCGGCGCATGGAGGCCACCACCTGCAGTGCGGAGACGATGCCATCCCCCGTATTGGCACGATCCAGGCAGAGGATGTGGCCAGAGCTTTCCCCGCCGTACATCCAGCCGTGCTTCACCAGGGCCTCGTATACATGCCGGTCACCCACCTTGGCGCGCACGAAGGGCAAGCCGAGCGCCTGCACAGCAAGCTCCAGACCGAGGTTGCTCATCAGGGTGCCGACCACCCCGCCGCGGTATCCTTCCTGCTCAACGCGCTCGCGCACGATGGCATACAGGATCTCGTCGCCGTCGAGCACCGCGCCGGTCTCGTCGACCATCACCACCCGGTCGCCGTCGCCGTCAAAGGCGATGCCTATGTGCGCGCCATGCTGCAGCACCGCCTGACGCAGCGCCTCGGGATGGGTCGAACCGCACCCGGCGTTGATGTTGAACCCATCGGGGGCCACGCCGAGCGCGACAACCTCCGCCCCAAGTTCGGCAAAAACCTTGGGCGCAATGTGATAGGTGGCGCCATGCGCGCAATCGAGCACGACGCGCAGGCCCGAGAGGCTCGTGCCGAGCGGCAGGGTGGCCTTGCAGAATTCGATGTAACGTCCCGCGGCGTCGTCGATCCGACGCGCCTTGCCAAGCCGCTCGGAGGGCTCGACCTCAAGCGGAGCATCCAGTAGGGCCTCAATGGCCAACTCCATGTCATCCGGCAGCTTGGTACCCTGGGCGCTGAAAAACTTGACGCCGTTATCCTCGAAGGGATTGTGTGAGGCAGAGATGACGATCCCGGCGGAGGCCCGCAGGGTGCGGGTTAGATAGGCGATGGCCGGGGTAGGCATGGGACCGAGCAGGCGCACGTCCACGCCGGCCGCGATCAACCCGGCTTCGAGCGCCGATTCCAGCATGTATCCGGAGATGCGCGTGTCTTTGCCAAGCACGACCTTGCGCGCCCTACTGTCGGCGAGCGCCTTGCCCGCGGCCCAGCCCAGTTTGAGGGCGAAATCCGGGGTCATGGGCCACTGCCCGACCCGCCCCCGGATCCCGTCCGTGCCGAAATACTTCATTCAGAACTCCCCACCTTGCGTGAGCCCTTGCCACACGCGCACCGCATCCACCGCAGGACGCACGGCATGCACGCGCACGATGCGCGCCCCGCGGTCCAAGGCCATGACGTGGGCTGCAAGCGAGCCGGCATCCCGCTCCGCAGGCGAAGCCGCGCCAGTCAGCTGGCCGATCATGCGCTTGCGCGACATCCCAACCAGCAATGGAAAGCCGTGCTGGGCTAAGCGTGGCAGGGCATGGAAAAGTGCGCGATTGTGGCTGAAGTCCTTGGCGAAACCAAATCCGGGGTCGAGTACGATGGCCTGGGCAGGCACTCCGGCCGCCATGCACGCCTGCGCACGCTCCAACAGGAAGGACTCGACCTCCCCCACGACGTCGTCATAATGGGCCAGATCCTGCATCGTGCGCGGCTCACCGCGCATATGCATAAGGCATACTGCCGCCCGCCCTTCACACACAGCATCCAACGCCCCCGGTAAACGCAGGGCGCGCACATCGTTGACCAGAGCGACCCCGAGGCGGATCGCCTCGCGCATCACCTCAGGTTTGCTGGAATCGAGCGAGAGCGGCACCGGGCAGCCCCTCAACCCCTCGAGCACCGGGCCAAGGCGATCCAACTCTTGTTGCGCACTGACCGGGGTCGCACCCGGGCGGGTCGACTCGGCGCCCAGGTCGAGCATATCGACCCCGTCTGCGATCATCGCCTCGGCCTGAGCGAGCGCCGCGTCGGTCGCAAAAAAACAACCCCCGTCCGAGAACGAATCGGGGGTCACATTGAGGATGCCCATGACGCGCGGTCGCTCGCGCGTCCAGGCATGCAGGTCGAAGGGCGCCATGCGAATCCCTCCTCTCTAGGGAAACTCTGAAAAAATCCATCCATGGATTTTTTCAGATCGTCTCGTCGCGGTGCATGTCCG
>JBMFOY010000073.1:0-9631 GCA_049969375.1 Halothiobacillaceae bacterium
GCGGCTGGATTTCGACTTCAGCGCCTTCTGACAGGACACGCTCATGGCCGCACGCGAAGCTGGCGCAAGCCCGCCTGGCGCAGGGGTTGCGGGCAGCTTGTCTCCCCCCCGGAAGCGCCGCCTGTTCTTCGCCCTGTGGCCGGACGAGACCACCCGGAGACGGCTGGCCGTGTTCCTCGAGGTGCTGCCGAGGGGGGAGGGGCGTGACATGCGGGCGGAAAACCTGCACTTGACCCTCGCCTTCCTGGGGGATTGCGAGGAGGGGCTGCTGACCTGCCTCGACGAGGTCGGGGAGGCCCTGACGGGGCAGCCGTTCGAGCTGATCTTCGACCGACTCGGTTATTTCCAGCGTGCGCGTGTGTTGTGGCTCGGCGTCAGCCAGCCTCCCCGGGAATTGCTCGAACTGCAGGAGCATCTGGCCGGTCTGCTTGCTAGTCGCTGCGGGTTGCCCAGGGATAAACGTCCCTTCGCTCCTCACCTCACCCTCCGGCGCGATGCCCATCATCCCTGTCCCTGGCCCGAGGGCATGCCTCCCGTATTCTGGCGGGTGGAGGGAGTCGTCCTTATGGAGTCGCTCCATGGTCCGAACGGAGTGCGCTATCAACCGATTCGGGCATGGGCTCTGACGGAGATCCCGGTTGCTGAGTGAGTCGCCTGGCCGCTTTTGGCGTAATATGACTGGCTGCCAATCCATCCTTCTGGCGGCGAAATGACGGAATTCCTGCTCATCCTGGTCAGCACGGTCTTGGTCAACAACTTCGTGCTGGTGAAGTTTCTTGGCTTGTGCCCGTTCATGGGCGTGTCGCGCAAGCTGGAAACGGCGCTGGGCATGGGGCTGGCCACCACCTTCGTGCTGACGCTCTCGTCCGTCCTCAGCTATCTGGCCCAAGAGTACCTGCTGGCCCCGTTCGGCCTCGAGTACCTGCGCACCATCGCCTTCATCGTGCTGATCGCCGCAGTGGTCAACTTCACCGAGATGGCGCTGAAGAAGAGCAGCCCCCTGCTGCACAGCGTGCTCGGCATCTACCTGCCGCTGATCACCACCAACTGCGCCGTGCTTGGCGTGGCCCTGCTCAATGTGCAGGAGGGTCACAATCTGGCCCAGACGGCCGTGTATGGCCTCGGCGCCGCGCTGGGCTTCACCCTGGTGCTGGTGCTGTTCGCCGCCATGCGCGAGCGCCTGGTGGCGGCGGACGTGCCGGGTCCGTTCCAGGGCACGCCGATCGGCCTCATTACCGCCGGACTGATGGCCCTGGCCTTCATGGGCTTCGCGGGGCTGGTCAAGGTTTGACATGCTCACAGCCATCCTCGTCTTCACCCTCCTTGCGCTGCTCCTCGGGGCCCTGCTGGGTTATGCCGGGCAGGCCTTCCGCGTGGAGGGTGATCCGCTCGCCGACAAGATCGACGCCCTGCTGCCGCAGACCCAGTGTGGCCAGTGCGGCTTCCCCGGTTGCCGACCCTATGCCGAGGCGATCGCCGCAGGCGAGGCAGACATCAACCGCTGTCCGCCGGGCGGCGAGGCGACCATCAAGGCCCTGGCCGATCTGCTCGGCGTGGAGCCCAAGCCGCTCGATGCCGAGGTCGGCGAAGAGAAGCCGAAGCGCGTGGCCTGGATCGACGAGCAGGTCTGCATCGGCTGTACCCTGTGCATCCAGGCCTGCCCGGTGGATGCCATCCTCGGCGCCCCGAAGCTGATGCATACCGTCATCGTGGATGAGTGCACCGGCTGTGAGTTGTGCGTTGCCCCCTGTCCGGTGGACTGCATCCACATGGTTCCCCTCAAGGTCGAACTGGATCAGTGGCGTTGGCCGAACCCGGAACAGCGGCGCGAGATCGCTGAAGGGCAGGGCTCTGTCCATGCGCCGTCTAAGCCTCTGGAGCAGCACGCATGAACGAGCGCATCCTCCACCGTTTCCCTGGCGGTCTTCATCCTGCCCAGCACAAGTCCGAATCAAACGGCACACCGATCCAGGTGGCCCGCGTCGCGGGCACGCTGGTGCTGCCGCTCAAGCAGCACATCGGTGCGGCGGCGCGGCCGGTGGTCGCGGTTGGCGAGCGCGTGCTGCGCAACCAAGCGCTGGCCAAGGCGGATGGCTTTGTCAGCGCGCCCATCCACGCCCCGACTTCCGGCATCATCGTGGCGATCGAGGAGCATCCGGTGCCGCATCCCTCCGGCCTTTCCGCCCCCTGCGTCGTGCTCGAACCGGACGGCGTGGACGAGGCCATGCAGGCCTTCGAGCCCTGGCCGGACTACCGCGCTATCGCCCCCATCCTGCTGCGTGAGCGCGTGCGGGAGGCGGGTGTCGTCGGCTTAGGTGGTGCCGTCTTCCCCAGTGCAGTGAAGCTTGCCGGCACGCCGGGCACGCCAATCCATACCGTGGTGCTCAATGGCGCCGAGTGCGAGCCCTACATCACCTGCGACGACCGCCTGATGCGCGAGCGTGCCGAGGAGGTGTTGCGCGGCGGGCAGATCATCATGCACATGGTGGCGGCGCATAAATGCCTGGTCGGCGTGGAGGACAACAAGCCGGAGGCAATCGCCGCTCTGCGTAAGGCTGCGACGACCTTGGGCGATCCGCGCATCGAGATCGTCGCCATTCCCACCATCTACCCCTCCGGCGCGGAGAAGCAGCTGATCCATGTGCTGACCGGCGAGCGGATCAGCCGGGAGACGCGCAGCACCGAGCGCGGCTTCCTCGGCCACAATGTCGCGACCGCGGCGGCGGTGTACCGCGCCGTGGTCCATGGCGAGCCGCTCACCCGCCGCATCGTGACCCTCACCGGCAGCGGCATGCAGCACAAGGGCAACTGGGAGGTGCCGCTCGGTATGCTCGCTTGTGACCTGATCGCCCAGGCCGGCGGCTATACCCCGGATGTCGCGCGACTGATCCTTGGCGGGCCGATGATGGGCTTCGCCTTGGGCAGTGACGAGGTTCCGCTGACCAAGGCCGCCAACTGCCTGCTGGCGCTGGCCGCCCCCGATGCCCCGGTCGATCCCCTGCCGTTGCCCTGCATCCGTTGCGGCCGCTGCGCGGAGGGCTGTCCGGTTGAGCTGCAGCCCCAGCAATTGCTGTGGGATGCAAAGGCGGGTGATTTCGAGCGCGCGGAAAAGCAGGACAACCTGTTCGAGTGCATCGAGTGCGGCATCTGTGCCGCCGTCTGTCCCTCGCACATCCCGCTGGTGCAGTACTTCCGCTACGCCAAGACCGAGATCTGGCAGCGCGAGCGTGAGAAGGACAAGGCGGCGCAGGCCAAAGAACGCTTCGAGGCGCGCAATGCCCGTCTGGCGCGGGAGAAGCGCGAGCGCGAGGAAATGCTCGCTTCGAGGCGTGCCCAGCTGGCCGCTCAGAAGGCCGAGGGCGCAGGCACTGACACCGGCACCGATGAGAAGCAGAAGGCCATCCAGGCCGCGCTGGAGCGTGCCAAGGCCCGTAAGGCTGCCCAGCAGTCCTCCGCCGATGGTGCTCGGCCAGCAAATACCGCAGGTAACGCGGTCGCCCCATAAGGACTGATCCCGATGCGTTTCCAGACCACCGCCTCTCCCCACGTCGTGCCGAACAGCGAGGTCGGCCGCCTGATGCGCCAGGTGCTGCTGGCCCTGGTGCCCGGCACGTCCATCGCGATCTGGTTTTTCGGCTGGGGGGTGTTGATCAATATCCTGCTGGCCGTCGGCGCGGGCCTCGCCGCCGAGGCCCTGATGCTCGCCCTGCGTCGCCGGCCGCTGCGTCCTTTCCTTCTTGATGGCAGCATCATCGTCACCGCCTGGCTTCTGGCCGTCTGCCTGCCGCCGCTGGTTCCATGGTGGTTGCCAGTGGTGGGGATCGTCTTTGCGGTCGTCGTCGCCAAGCACCTGTACGGGGGCCTCGGCTACAACCTATTCAACCCGGCCATGGTCGGCTATGTTGTCCTATTGATCTCCTTCCCGCGCGAGATGACCCAGTGGATGTTGCCGCACGGAGTCGCCGCCGCCTCCCTGAGCCTGCCCGAGGCGCTGGGGGTGGTGTTCACCGGCCAGCTTCCGCCCGGCATGGGCTGGGATGCGCTGAGCGGCGCCACCCCGCTCAATGCCTACAAGACCGAGATCGGGCAGGGGCATCTTCTGTCCGCCATCCAGCAGTCGCCCGCCTTTGGCATGCTGGGCGGCGCGGGCTGGGAGTGGGTCGCCGCAGGCTGGCTGCTGGGGGGGCTGTGGATGATCTGGCGTAAGGTCATCAGCTGGCGCATCCCGCTGACCATGCTCGGCGCCTTCGGCCTGCTGGCGCTTGGGTTCCACCTGTACGACCCCGAGCGCTTTGCCTCACCCCTGTTCCACCTGTTCAGCGGCGGGGCGATCCTCGGCGCGTTCTTCATCGCCACCGACCCGGTGAGCGGTTCCACCACCCAGCGCGGTCAGCTCGTCTTCGGTGCAGGCATCGGCGTGCTCGAATATTTCATTCGCACCTTTGCCGGCTATCCGGACGGGGTGGCCTTTGCGGTCCTGCTCATGAACATTGCCGCGCCGCTGATTGACCACTACACCCCGGCACGGGTGTTCGGGCGCGAGGCGGGCCGGCCATGAATCGCACCCAGATCATCCTGACGGCCCTTGTGCTGGCCGTGTTTGCTTTTTTTGGCGTAGGCATCGTCGCCTTCATGCAGAGCCAGACGGCACCTCTCATCGCCGAGCAGGCACGCGCAGCCCTTGGCCAGCGGCTGGCGGCGGTCCTGCCTGTGGGCTACGACAATGATCCGGCGCGCGATACCCGGCAGCTCGCTGCCGATCCGCTGCTGGGCGGCAAGGGCCCGGTCATGATGTATGTCGCCCGCAAAGATGGGCGGGTGCACGGGATGGCCTTCGAGGTGGTGGCGCCTAAGGGCTACAGCGGTGGCATCCAGCTGCTGATCGGGGTGGATCGGAACGGCCAGGTGAGTGGCGTGCGGGTGCTGTCCCACAAGGAAACCCCGGGGCTTGGCGACCCGATCGAGGTGGAGAAGTCCGACTGGATCCACGGCTTTACCGGCAAGACCTTGGATAACCCGGGAGAAAAAGGCTGGGCAGTGAAAAAGGATGGCGGAGTGTTCGACCAGTTTACCGGTGCCACCATCACCCCGCGCGCGGTGGTCACCGCGGTACGCGACGCCCTGCGCTATTTCGAAGCCCACCGGGTCGCATTGCTCGAGGAGCAGCAACCATGAGCAGGATCGAAACCACCGCCCCGGAGGTCAGCACGGAGGATCTTACCCGGCCGGCCCCACAGGGGCCTGCCTTCCGTCAGCTGGCCGTGGACGGCCTGTGGCGCAACAATCCGGCGCTGGTCCAAGTGCTCGGACTATGCCCGCTGCTCGCCATCTCCAACAACACCGTTAACGCGCTCGGCCTGGGGCTGGCTACCCTGCTGACTCTGGTGGTGAGCAACACTCTAGTGTCACTGATCCGGCACTGGGTGCGGCCGGAGGTGCGCCTGCCGGTGTTCGTGCTGGTGATCGCCTCCGTGGTGACGGCGATCGAGCTGGCGATGAACGCCTGGCTGCACGGGCTCTACATCGTGCTCGGCATCTTCATCCCGCTCATCGTTACCAACTGCATCATCATCGCCCGCGCGGAGGGATTCGCCTCCCGCCACGACCTCGGCCGGGCGGCATGGGACGGGTTGATGATGGGGGCAGGCTTCGCCCTGGTGCTGGTCGCGCTCGGCATGCTGCGCGAGGTGCTTGGGCAGGGCACCATCCTGGCCAATGCGCACCTGATGTTCGGCGAATGGGGGCGGAATCTGACCATTCAGGTCATCCCCGAATACCACGGCTTCCTGCTCGCCATCCTGCCGCCTGGGGCGTTCATCGGCCTGGGGTTATTAGTGGCGCTAAAGAACGCCATCGACCGGCGTGCCCAGCCCAGGTAGGGAAACGCTGAATCATTCAGCGTTTCCCATTTGGGGGCAGGATGCCCAACGCGAACAACGCGTTCCGTCGTTGATTCGCCAAGTCCGTCGCGGACATGCGCCTTGATAAGACGCGCTGAAAAATCCATGGATGGATTTTTTCAGAGTTTCCATAGGAGGCCACCCTCGGGCTGATGATTCGCCATCTGATCGCGGCGGGGGCACTGCTTCCTACGGGGTGAGCCAGGCCAAGGCCCCCAGGCCCGCGACGCGGCCGCTCGCGAAGCAGGCGGTGAGCAGGTAACCACCGGTCGGCGCTTCCCAGTCGAGCATCTCGCCGGCGCAGAACACCCCGGGCATGTCGCGCAGCATCAGGTGCTCGTCGAGGGCCTCGAACATGACCCCGCCCGCGCTGCTGATCGCCTCGTCGAGCGGGCGGGTGGCGGTCAGGGTCAGGGGGAGGGTCTTGAGGGTGTGGGCGAGCACGGTCGGGTCGTCGAGGTCGTTTGAGGAGAGGACCTCGCGCAGCAGGCCGGCCTTCACCCCCTCGATGCCGGCGCGGGCCTTCAGGTGCTTGGCCAGCGAGGCCGCGCCGCGCGGACGGGCGAGGTCGGCCGTGAGGCGCTCCAGCGTGCGGCCGGGGACGAGATCGAGGTGGATGGTGGCCAGCCTGTGGCGCGCGATGGCCTCGCGCAGTAGGGCAGACAGGGCATAAATCAGTCCTCCTTCCAGACCGTGCTCGGTCACCATCAGCTCGCCCTGGCGGCGGTGCTGCACCCCCTCATCGTCCGTGAACGACAGCACCACCGGCTTGACCGGCTGACCGGCGAAGCGGCTGCGGAAGTGCTGGCTCCAGGTACATTCGAAGCCGCAGTTGGCTGGGCGCAGTGGGGCGACGGGCAGGCCACGCTGCTCCAGCCACGGAACCCAGGCGCCATCCGAGCCAAGCCTGGCCCAGCTTGCACCGCCCAGGGCCAGGATCACGGCGTCGGCACGCAGGGACAGCTCGCCCTCGGGCGTGGCCAAGCGCAGCGCCCCCTTCTCATCCCAGCCCAGCCAGCGGTGACGGACATGGAAGCGTACGCCCAGCGCGCGCAGGCGGTGCAGCCAGGCGCGCAGCAGCGGGGCGGATTTCATCCCCTCCGGGAACACGCGCCCCGAGCTGCCGACGAAGGTCGGGATGCCGAGGCCGTGGATCCACCCGCGCAGGGCGTCCGGGCTGAAGGCGCGCAAAAGCGGCTCGATCCGTTCGCGCCGCGTGCTGTAGCGGGAGAGGAAGGGTTCGAGCGGTTCGGAGTGGGTGATGTTCATGCCGCCCTTGCCGGCGAGCAAGAACTTGCGGCCGACCGAGGGCATGGCATCGAAAAGATCGACCGTGATGCCGGCACCGGCACCGGCCAGCACCTCCGCCGCCATCAGGCCGGCGGGGCCGCCGCCGATAACAATGACGGAGCGCTTCATGAGGAAACCTGGGGGGGTATACGTCTTCGCGGATGCTGGGCACACTTACCCGCCTCCCGCGATGAGAAGGCTTTACTTGACCCGCATGCCCGGCTGGGCGCCCTCGTCCGGGCTGAGGATGAACAGTCCCGGCGCACCCGCCCCGGAGGCGGCCAGCACCATGCCTTCGGAGAGACCAAACTTCATCTTGCGCGGGGCAAGGTTGGCGACCATCACGGTCAGACGGCCTTCCAGGTCCTCCGGCTTGTAGGCGGACTTGATGCCGGCGAACACGTTGCGCGTCTCGCTGCCGATGTCCAGAGTCAGGCGCAGCAGCTTGTCCGCGCCCTCCACATGCTCGGCCTTGACGATGCGGGCGATGCGCAGGTCGATCTTGGCGAAGTCCTCGATGCCGATGGTCTCGGCCATGGGCTCGATGGCGGGCTTGGCCTCGGCGGCCGGGGTAGCGGCTTCGGCGGGGCCGGGCAGGGTGGTCTTGGTCTTGTTCTCTTCGATCATGGCTTCGATTTTGTTTTTTTCGATACGGGTCATTAGCGGCTCGAACGGCTGGATCACATGGTGGACCATCAGCTGGTGCGGGCTGTTCCAGTCCAGCTCGCCGAAGTGCAGGAAGGCCTCGACCTTCCTGGCCATGCCGGGCAGGACGGGCTTGAGGTAGGTCATCAGTACGCGGAACAGGTTGAGGCCCTGGGTGCAGATGGCCTGCACCTCGTCCTCCCGGCCACCCTCCTTGGCCAGCGCCCAGGGCTTGTACTGGTCGATGTACTGGTTGGCGCGGTCGGCGAGGGCCATGATCTCGCGCATGGCGCGGGCGGTGTCGGAGGCCTCGTAGGCCGCGGCGATGGAGTCACCGGCGGCGACGAACTCATGGTAGAGGGCCGGGTCGTGCAGCTCCTGCGCCAGGCGGCCGTCGAACAGGCGCTGGATGAAGCCGGCGGTACGCGAGGCCAGGTTGACGACCTTGCCGACCAGGTCCGCGTTCACGCGTAGCATGAAGTCCTCGAGGTTGAGGTCGATGTCCTCCACCGTGCCGTTGAGCTTGGCGGCGAAGTAGTAGCGTAGGGCCTCGGGGTTGAGGTGGTTGAGGAAGCTGCGCGCCATGATGAAGGTGCCGCGCGACTTGCTCATCTTCTGTCCGTTCACGGTCAAGAAGCCGTGCGCGCGCACGCAGGTCGGCAAGCGATGGCCGCTGCCCGCGAGCATGGCCGGCCAGAACAGGGTATGGAAGTAGGCGATGTCCTTGCCGATAAAGTGCCACAGTTCGGTCGCAGATCCCGGTTTCCAGAAGGCCTCGAAGTCCATGCCCTTGATCTGGCAGAGGGCCTTGAAGCTCGCCATGTAGCCGATCGGCGCATCCAGCCAGACATAGAAGTACTTGCCCGGCGCGTCGGGGATGGGGAAGCCGAAGTAGGGTGCATCACGCGAGATGTCCCAGTCCTGGAGACCTGCGGCGAACCACTCGTTCATCTTGGCGGCGATTTCAGGCTGCACCGCGCCGCTGGCCAGCCACTCCCTCAGCACGGCCTCAAAGTCGCCGAGCTTGAAGAAGTAGTGCTCGGACTCGCGTTCGATGGGCGTGGCGCCGGAGATGGCGGACTTTGGGTTCTTCAGGTCGGTGGGGCTGTAGGTGGCGCCGCAGGCCTCGCAGGAGTCGCCGTACTGGTCCGGAGCGCCGCATTTCGGGCACTCGCCCTTGATGAAGCGGTCCGGCAGAAACATCGCCTTGACCGGGTCATAGGCCTGGCGGATGGTGCGCACGGCGATGTGTCCGGTGTCGCGCAGGGCGAGGTAGACCCGCTCGGCGAGCTGGCGATTTTCCTCGGAATGCGTGACGTGATAATGGTCGAAGCCGATGAGAAAATCAGCGAAGTCGGCGCGGTGCTCGTTCCCGATGCGCTCGATCAGCGCCTCCGGCGTGATGCCCTCGTTCTGCGCGCGCAGCATGATCGGCGTGCCGTGCGCGTCATCGGCGCAGACGTAGTACACCTCGTTGCCGCGCATGCGCTGGAAGCGCGCCCAGACGTCGGTCTGGATGTATTCAACCATGTGGCCCAGGTGAATGGGGCCGTTGGCATAGGGTAGGGCAGAGGTGACGAGGATGCGGCGCGACATGGGAGGCTGATGCTCGGTCGAGGGTTGCTGGAAAAGCCTGTAACCTTACCACAACGCCAAATGTAGGAGGTCCGCCCTTGGGCCGATGGCCCTCGCGCCATGCGCTAGTCGCGGCGGGGCGCCGCTCCTACGCGAGGCCTTATAAGGAAATTCTGAAAAAATCCATCCATGGATTTTTTCAGATCGTCTTATCAAGGCGC
>JBMFOY010000074.1:0-9361 GCA_049969375.1 Halothiobacillaceae bacterium
GCCCCTCAAGGAGGGTGCGCTCGGTGGTGTCGGCGGCGTAGATGGCGACCTGCGGCGGCTGTCCGTCCCGCCGGACCGGCACAACACAGGTTTCGAAGAACCTGCCTGCGCGCTCGTCGTGCACCAGGACGGCTTCGTTGCGTTGCAGGGTCGCTTCGAATAGTTGTCGTCGCGACTTGGCCAGTTCGGGCGGCATGAAGCCGAAGAAGTCCTGGCTGAGCATGGCCTCGGGCGAGAGGCCGAAGCGGGCAGCCGCCACGCTGTTCAGTGCCTTCACCTTGCCGTGCTCGTCGAGCAGCAAGGCCGATTCGGGCAGGGCATCCAGCAGGGCGCGCAGCCCGGCCCTGGCCTCATGCATCGCGGCTTCCAGTGCTTTGCGCCGACGGATGTCACGCGCCACGCTGAGGATCACCTCGCGCCCGTCGAAGGGAATGACCTGGCTGTGGACCTCCACCGCGATCCGCTGTCCGGAACGGCTGCAGTGCACCGTATCGAACAGCAGGCGCCCTTCCTTGCGCAGCGTGGCGACGCGCTCACCGATGAGCGCCCTTGAGTCCGGATCATCGATGTCCTCCGGGCTCATGCACAGCAATTCATCCCGGCTGTAGCCAAGACGCCGGCAGGCGGTGTCATTGACCTCAAGGAAGTTGCCCTCAAAGTCGTGGATGAACACCGCATCCGTCAGGTGGTTGAACAGGATGGCGAAGCGGGAGTCATCACCTCGGACCTCGGGGTGGGGGGGCACGGTCATGCACTCTCCATGTTGCCCTGAACAGGGGGCTTATCCCTTACATAGCACAAGGGGTTGATCCTCGCGCCCGATTCTCAGTTCTTAGGCTCGCTGAGGACGTGCGCGCCGTGCGTGACCGCCGCGCCGGCGGCCATGGCCACGGCCACCATCACCGCCTCGCCGATCTCCTCCTCGGTGGCGCCGTGGCGGCGCGCCAGGCGGGCATGCACCTCGAGGCAGTAGGGGCACTGGGTGATCTGGGCGGCGACGATGGCCATCAGCTCCTTGTACTTGCGCGGAATGGCGCCGTCCTTGAAGGCGACGTCGTCCAGCGCCTTGAAGGCAGCGAAGGACTCGGGGGCGAGATGGTCGAGTTGCGCCAGGCGGCGCAGGTGTTTCATGTCGTACATGCGTTCCTCCTTAAAAAACAGAACGCTACGATGAGGCAGGGCGCAAGGGAAGAGGAGCGGCTCGGTTAAACTTCAGGGATGGTCCTGATGGGGCAGGGCGAAGGGGGACGGATGCGGATACAGGCCGTGTTGCTCGACATCGGTGGGGTACTGCTGGACGGGGAGGCGCCCCTACCAGGGGCGGCGGAGGCGCTGGACTGGCTGCGCGTGGCTGGCCTGCCGTTTATGCTGCTGACCAACACCACGCGCACCGCACGTGCCGCACTGCTGGAGCGGCTTGCTGCGGCGGGATTGGTGGTGGAGCCGGAGGCTCTGCTGACGCCGGCCATTTTCGCGCGGGAGTGGCTGATCCAAGAGGGGCGCCGTCCCCTGCTGCTGATCCATCCTGGTCTGCGTGCCGATTTCTCCGGCGTGGATGAAAGCGCGCCCGATGTCGTGGTGGTGGGCGATGCCGGTGAGGGCTTCACCTATGCCGCCCTGAACGCGGCCTTCCGCCTACTGATGGGCGGCGCGCCGCTGATCGCCCTCTCCGGCAGCCGCTACTTTCGCGAGGGCGGTGAGCTGTTCCTTGACGCAGGCCCTTTCGTGCGATTGCTTGAGGAGGCATCGGGCATGGAGGCCATGCAGTTGGGCAAGCCAGGAGCGACCTTCTTCCGCCGTGCGGTGGAGCGGTTGGGTGTGTCGGCCGAGGCCGTGCTGATGATCGGGGATGATGTGCAAAGTGACGTGCAGGGTGCACGGGCTGTAGGCCTTCAGGCCATGCTTGTGCGCACGGGGAAATACCGGCCCGGCGATGAGCGCGCCTGCCCTCCGGGGGCGGTGGTGGCGGCGGATGTGCTCGAGGCGGTGGTTCAGGTCACGGCTTTGCATCAAGGCTGAACCGCGACCTGAAGGGCTTGGCCCCCGGTTGATTCAGTTCAGGGCCGACAGGATCTCGCCCAAGGCACGCGGGCGGCCGACCACCCAGCCTTGGGCATAGTCCACCCCGATCTCGCGCAGGGTGGTGAGGATCTCTTCGCGTTCGACATACTCGGCAATGGTGGGGATGCCCATCACCTTGCCGACCCGGGCGATGGCCTCGACCATCACTCGGTCGGTGGCGTCGTGGTCCACGTGGCGGATGAAGCGGCCGTCGATCTTGAGCATGTCCACGGGCAAGCTCTTCAGGTAGGCGAAGGAGGACAAGCCGCTGCCGAAATCATCCAGGGCGAAGCGGAAGCCCCGATCGCGGAACTCGCGCATGAAGTCCTGTGCCCGGCTGAGATTGCTGATGGCGGCCGTCTCGGTGATCTCGAAGCACAGGCGCTGAGGCGCGATGCCGCATTCGCGCACCCTCTCGTGCAGGAAGTCGCTGAACCCATCGTCGGCTAGGGTCTGGCCGGAGAGGTTGATGGCCACCGAAACATGCGGGGGGCCCTGCCGCAGGGAGGCCAGCGTTTCCTCCACCACCCAGCGGTCGATGCGCGACATCAGGTGGTAGCGCTCCGCGGCGGCAATGAAGTCCACCGGCCCGACGACTTTGCAATCTGCTTCGGCCAGGCGGAGCAGGATTTCATAGTGTTCATGGTCGGTTGCCAGGGTGATTGGACGGATGGGTTGGGCCATCAGGCGGAACAAGCGATGGGAGAGGGCGCGCTCAAGCCGAGTAACCCACGCCAAGGTGGCCTTGCGGCGGGAGAGGTCGGCGTCCCCGGGGCGATAGACCTGCACCTGGTTGCGCCCTTTCTCCTTGGCGGCGTAACAGGCTGTGTCGGCGTCGCTCAGGGCCTCCTGGGCGCTCGCCGTCTGCGAGTCGATGCCGACGATGCCCGCGCTGACACTGACCGGGTGTGGTCTGCCGCCCCAGTAGAAGCGGATCTTGGCCATGGCATCGGTGATATTGCGGGCCAGGGTCTCGGCGCGTTCCAGCGGGCAGTCGGCGAGTAGCAGGGCGAACTCGTCCCCCCCGAGGCGTGCCACCATGTCAGAGGCCCGCGTCTGGGAGCTGATGAGCAGGGCGATCTGCCGCAGCAGCTCATCTCCGGCGGCGTGCCCTTCGGAGTCATTCAGCACCTTGAAGTGGTCGAGGTCGAACACCACAAGGGCATGCCGCCCACCGTCCATGCGGGCGTTGTAAAAGAGCTGCTCCAGGCGGCGTTCGAAGGCCCGCCGGTTGGCCAGATTGGTCAGCATGTCGTGGGTAGCTTCCCACTCCAGGGTGTGCTGGGCCGTCACCTCGGCGGAGATGTCGCGCAGCACGACCACCATCCCTTGTTGGGCCGTGTCGGTGTCGTGGATGGGGGAGAGGGTGAGTTCCAGGATGCTGCCTGCATGGGGGCCGTGATTCAGCACCACGCGCCGCCCCCTCGCCAGTTCCGCCGGTGGGGCATCGCTGCCCAGGCCAAGAAGGCGGGCTAGATCGATCGGCGCCCCATCGAACTCATCCCGCACCTTGATCCAGTCCGCCACGTGCTGCCCGAGGACGTGCTGCCGCGTCACCCCCAGCAGCCGTTCGGCGGCAGGATTGATGAGCTGGATCGTGCCCTGTGGAGCGAGGCTGATGACGCCATCCGAGAGCGCCAGCAGCGCTGCCTGGGCACGCTTGCGTTCCAGCTTAAGCTCGGACTGGATGGCCTGGATGGTGTGCAGGCGGTCATGGGCCAGGCAGGCCTGGGCCAGCTGCTCCGCAATGAGAATGAGCGACTGCCGCAGGGGATGGGAGAGGGGGTGGCCGGGGCGCAGCAGGGCCAGTGCGCCAAAGCGCGGCAGGCTGTAGATGTGCAGATGGAGCGGTTTACTCTCCTCATCCTGCACAAGCAGGGTCAGCGCTTTGGGTGGGGCGCTTGCCTTGTGCTCCGCGGTCCATGACAGCAACCGCTGACGCGCGCGCTCCAGCAGCCGCAAGGAGGTGCTATGGCGGGGGATGTGCTGCAGCAGCACCATCGTGTCGGGATGATCGGGGCGGTATTTGAACACGCCCCCCGCCACGCAGCCCAGTTGCCGCAGCATGATCGAGAGGCTGTCCCTGAGCATGGGTTCGAGTTCGAGCCCGCGCCCCACCCGCATGGCAAGGTCGAAGGCGATCTGACGCTCGAGCGGGGTCATGTCGGTTCTCCGAGCAGGGCCACGGTGGTGGTCTTGTTGTGGAATTCGAGGTAGTTGCTGCCATGGCCTGCGATCTCACCGAGGGTGAGTGCGCCGATCAGAGGACGCTGGCCCGAGTTCAGCGCGGCCAGCTCGTTGGCGTAGTGGTTGCCGAGGAAGAGGGCGCGCGAGATGCAGTCGAACACGAGGTCGATGCAAGGTTGCATCCCCTGCGGCAGGCGTTGCTCGGCGTCATGACGGGCCTTGAGCGCGGCCTCGATCAGCCCATCCGGCTTGCCGTGCAGGATGTGCAGCAGGCTGCCGGTTGGAACCTCGCCCACGCAGCGCAGGCCATGGTCCTGTTCGATGCGGACCGGATCGCGGACCACGAACTCGGCATCCAGACGGGCCATGCCGAACGGGTAGGCCTTGGCCAGATCGAAGAAGTGCTCCGGGTCGAGGTCGTGTCCGGAATGGGGCTCGACGACGCCACGGTAGACATCCAGCGCCGCTTGCCAGTCGAGGCCGAGGATCACATTACCGTCAGCCTCGGTGACCTCGAACGGCCCGGCGATGGCCTGCCAGCCATGCCCAGCCCCCACTGCGGCAGGGAGGTCGAGCAGGGCGAGCAGGGCCCCTTCCGCCTGCAGCCCCCAGGGGGTGATGAGCGATGGGGAGGCCTCATCTCCAAGAAGCCCCACACCGCCGCCGATCACCGGGATGCTCATCCCGAGGTGATCGAAGAGGGCATCGACTAGATCATCGATGCGGTATGCCCAGCCATCGACCAGGACGATCGCGAGTCTCGCCTTCTGGCCGTCCGCCTGGGCCTGGAGCAAGGCATGGAGATCGATCTTCGGATCGTTGAGCGAGGGGATGGCGATGAAGCTTGGGGCGCTGGGCAACGCAAGGCAGATTGCCCCCTGTTCGAAACACTCATCATGCGTGATGACGCCGGGGAAGCAGCCGCCGAAGGCGGGGATGGGCAGGGAGGCAAGCAGGTCGTTCCAGGGCTCGGGCTTGGCCTTGCCTGCGGCCAGGATCAGCAGGCTGCCCACGCCCTCCTGCTGCGCCAGGTTGTGCGCACAGGCAGCGATATGGGCGAAGTCCCCGGTTCGTTCGATTGTAAGGTGCATGGTGTTCCATCCTTGAACCATGAATCCCGTGAGTTTGTGGGGTTTTATCTCATCCGTCAAGGGGGCAGGGCCATGGCATGAACTCGTCTCATTGCCTTGGACGCTGTGTAGGAGCGGCGCCCTGGCCGCGCTGGATAACTGGATGTTCGCTTTGTGCGAACCTTCCAGATCTTCTTGGGAAATTCTGAAAAATCCATCCATGGATTTTTTCAACGTTTCCCTTGTGATTATTCCGAAGGGATGGGGGAGCGCCTTGTCCATGCCTCATGCGCCTGCCGTAGCCGGTGATAGGCCTCAAGCAAGCGCGCATGGCGCTGCATCCCGCCACCCTCGCCGGTGAGGGCGGGCAGATCCGGTAGGCGCTCCTGGCCCGCCACCAGTCGCTCGGCCCGCGTGAACACCTCATCGCCATGCAGGCGCAACAGCACCGGGCGGAAGTCGGCCACATCCAACCCCTTCTGGGCCTTGAAGCGCAAAAGATCGGTGACCGCGCGCACAAGCCGGGCCCGCCCCTCCGGCAGGTGGCCGAAGTCCAGCGCCCAGGCGAGGTCGTCCGCCGCATCCCGGGCCTTGCCCAAGGCGAGCCGCAGCCAGCCCTTCAGCTCCCCTACCCGCAGGCTGGCCCAGGCACTCTCCCGGTCAGCCAGAAGCCCCAGCAGCTCCGTCAGCGGCCGTTCGTCGGCGAAGCCCATCTGCTCCAGCTTGCGCAAAAGCCCGCGCAGCCCGGCTTCATCCAGCATGGGCAGACGACGCAGGACATCGCGCAGGGGCAGGGCGGCGTTGCTGTTGTTCTCCCAGAGATCAGCGGCCGGATAGACCTCAGAAAAACCCGGCACCACGATGCGGCAGGCATATACCCCAAGGTGCGGCAGGTCGAGGATGTAGGCATCTCGCCCCTCCTCATGCAACAGGCCCAGCAGGTGGTGGAACTCCTCCTCGGTCGAGCCGCTGTAGTCCCAGGCGCAGAACTCTACATCCGGTGTGCGGTGGAAGAAGTCCCAGGCGATCAAGCCGCTGTGGTCGATGAAATGAGTCTCCATATTGGCCGGGTCGGCCACCTCGTCCAGATCGAAGGAGGGCGGGTGGAAATCGGCCAGCTGATCCAGGTCACGCCCCTGCAATAGTTCGGTCAGGGTACGCTCCAGCGCCACCTCGAAACGCGGATGCGCACCCCAGGACGCATACACCCCGCCGTTTCTCGGGTTGAGTAGGGTGACATTTAGCACCGGGTAGCGGCCGCCAAGCGAGGCGTCCTTCACCAGGATGGGAAAACCACTTGCCTCCAGCGCCTCGATCGCGCGCAGCACATGAGGGTAACGCGCCAGCACATCAAACGGTACGTCCGGCAGGCACAGGCCCTCGCTGATCACCCGGTGGCGCACATGGCGCTCGAAGATCTCGGACAGGCACTGGGTGCGCGCCTCGAACACCGTATTCCCTGCCGCCATGCCATTGCTGGCAAACAGATTGGCGAGCACATTGACTGGGACAAACACCGTCTCACCATCCCGCTGGCGCATAAAGGGCAGGGCGCCGATCCCCCGCCCGGCAAAGCCCGCATTGCGGTCGAGCAGATGCTGGGCCGTAAGCTCCCCCTCGGGGTTCCAGGCCGCGAGCATCGCCTCATCCATCAGCCCCTTCGGAATCGCCTTGCCCTTCACCGGGAACCACCGCTCCTTGGGGTGATGCACCCACCCCGCGCCAGCCAGCGCATCGCCCAGGTCATAGTCGGAGAAGAAATACTGTGTCGCCAGACGCTCGAAGTATTCCCCCAGGGCCGAGGCCAGCGCCGCCTTGCGGCTCGCCCCCTTGCCATTGGTGAACAGGAAGGGCGCGTTCCGATCGCGGATATGCACGGACCAAACATGCGGCACAGGATTGAGCCAGCGCGCTTCCTCGATCTTAAAGCCAAGCTCGGAGAGGCGCGCGAACATGCGTTCGATGGACACCTCAAGGGCCGCGTCCTTGCCGGTGATAAAGGTCTGCTCGGTCATGGGGAGATCTTTGTTGAGGTGTAGGGGCGCGATTGGACCCGAAGGGATGAGGAAATGCTACCGATCCAAGGAAACTCTGAAAAAAATCCATCCATGGATTTTTTCAGATCGTCTTATCAAGGCACATGTCCGCGACGGACTCCGCGAATCAACGACTGACGTCGTTGTTCGCGTTGGGGCGTCCTGCCCCAAACGGGAAACGCTGAATTATTCAGCGTTTCCCTGGCCACCCACCATCAATCCGCATCCCACCTTTCGCCCCTCGCCGGCGAGGATGTTGTAGATCCGGCAGGCGGCCGGGGTGCTGACGTATTCGAGACCTATGCCATGCCGGGCAAAGAAGCGCATGACGGCGGGGCTTGGCACCTGCTGGCGCGGGCCGGTGCCGATGATGACGAGCTCGGGCTCGTCTTCGAGCAGTGGGGCGAGCAGGGCATCATCAAGGCTTGCGGCCTCTAAGGCACCCCAGTCGAGCCGTTTCTCTGGGGTGAGGATCAGGCTGCGTTCGATGCGCTCGCCGTTGATGGTGACGTGGGCCTCCCCGTAGTTCTGGATGATGAAACGCTGGTCGGTGAAGTTGAGGTGCAGTTTCACGCTGAAGTCTCCAAGGATGGCCTGGGCAGGCCGCATTGACAGCCCTTGAGGGTGAACCTAATGTTGCCCTTTTTCCTTCCCTGCACCAACAAGCCTAGCGCCATGACCTCCCCATTGCTCAATCCGATCCGCAAGTCCTCCAAGCTCGCGAATGTCTGCTACGACATCCGCGGCCCGGTCATGGAGCGCGCCAAGCAGATGGAGGAGGAGGGGCACCGGATCATCAAGCTGAATATCGGTAACCCGGCCACGTTCGGCTTTGAGGTGCCCGAGGAGATCATGCAGGACGTGATCCTCAACCTTGGCGGCGCCTCGGGCTATTCTGACTCGCGCGGGCTGTTCGCCGCGCGCAAGGCGGTGATGCACTACACCCAGACCAAGGGCATTCGCGGGGTGCAGATCGATGACATCTACATCGGCAATGGGGTGTCGGAGCTGATCGTGATGGCCATGCAGGCGCTCTTGGATGATGGCGACGAGGTGCTGGTGCCCTCGCCGGACTATCCGCTGTGGACCGCGGCGGTCGCCCTGGCTGGGGGCACGCCGCGTCATTATTTATGCGACGAGCAGGCCGGCTGGTTGCCGGACCTGGACGACATCCGCGCCAAGATCACTTCGCGCACCCGCGCTATCGTGCTCATCAACCCGAACAACCCCACCGGCGCGGTCTACCCGGTCGAGCTGCTGCAGGAGATCGTGGAAATTGCCCGCCAGCACCAGCTGATCGTCTATGCCGACGAGATCTACGACAAGGTGCTGTACGACGAGGCTCAGCACACCTCCATCGCCTCGCTGGCGGACGATGTGCTGTTCATCACCTTCAATGGCCTGTCGAAGAACTACCGCGCCGCTGGCTACCGTGCCGGTTGGCTGATTGTCTCGGGCGACAAGCGCCATGCACGCGACTACATCGAGGGCCTGACCATGCTCGCCTCGATGCGCTTGTGCTCCAACGTCCCGGCGCAGTTCGCCATCCAGACCGCGCTGGGCGGCTACCAGAGCATCAATGACTTGGTCGCGCCCGGCGGTCGCCTGCGCCGCCAGCGCGATTTGGCGCACGAGATGCTGGAGGCGATCCCGGGGGTGAGCTGCGTCAGGCCGCAGGGGGCGATGTACCTGTTCCCGCGCCTTGATCCGAAGATGTACCCGATCCAGGATGATCGCCAGTTCATCCTCGAGCTTTTGGAGCAGGAGCGGGTGTTAGTGGTGCAGGGGACCGGCTTCAACTGGGCCAACACCGATCACTTCCGCGTCGTTTTCCTGCCCAACATGGACGATCTGGGCGAGGCGATGAGCCGCATCACGCGCTTCCTGGACCAGTACCGCAGGCGTTACACCCACGTGCTGGGCTGAGGCCGGGTTCTTGGGGCAAACTGGGTTAAGGAAACGCTGAATCATTCAGCGTTTCCCGTTTGGGGCAGAATGCCCCAACGC